>NZ_CP040695.2:1265042-1581302 GCF_005954645.2 Nocardioides sp. S-1144 | reverse complement strand
AGCAGCTCGGCGCGCGCGTCGATGGTCGCGATCGCCTTCTCGTTCTTCGCGCGGTAGGTCGAGCGGTGCTCGGTGAGCATCCCGGCCTCGAAGAGCGGCCGGGCCGCCGCGTCGTGCGCGCGCACCTGGGCGGGGCTCACCAGGTGCTCGCTCATCTCGGCGTCGAGCGCGAGCAGGTAGCGGACGACGTGCAGCGGCGAGTCGGTCAGGTGCGCCACCGGCGCGGTGTAGCGCTGGACCGCCCGCGCCGCGAGCTGGTAGCGACTGGCGTCGGTGATCAGGCGGGTGTCGGGCTCGTGGCCGATCCGCAGACCGTGCTCGGAGAGCAGCGCCGAGGCGTAGGAGTGGTAGGTCGAGACGGTCGGCTCCTCGACCTCCTCGTCGTCGTCGTCGCGCGGGGCCGAGCGCTCGGGCAGCAGGCCGGCGCCCCGCAGGCTCTCCCGGATGCGCGTCTCGAGCTCGGCGGTGGCCTTGGTCGTGAACGTGAGGCCGAGCACCTCCGCGGGCGCGACCTGGCCGGTCGCGACCAGCCACACCACCCGCGCCGCCATCACCGAGGTCTTGCCCGACCCCGCGCCGGCGATGACGACCGCCGGCTCGAGCGGCGCGGTGATCGCGGTGAACTGGGCCTCGCTGAAGGTCCACGACTCCCCCAGCAGGTCGCGCAGCCGCTCGGGGGTGTCGACGACCAGGGAGGGCCGGGACGTCGGGCCGGACGTCGGGCCGGACGTCGGGCCGGACGTCGGGTCGGAGGTGAGGGTCACGACAGCACCGTCCCGGAGGCCTTGTCGGGGCAGATCGCCTGGAACGAGCACCGGTCGCACTGCTTGCCGGGGCGGGCCACGAAGTCCTCCGCGCGCAGCGTCGCCACGGCCTGGGCCAGCTGGGTCACCGCGAGGCGGGGGCCCTCCCCCGGCGCGGGCTGCTGCTGCACCTTCGGCAGGACGTCGCCGTGGCGCAGCTGCACGAGCTCGGCCCCGCCGGTGCGCACCGGCCCCTCGACGTGCTCGGCGGCGGCCTCGTCGGCGGCCCCGTGGTCGACGGCGAGCTGGTAGAGCCCGAGCTGCGCGTGCTCGGCGACCTCGGCGCCGGTGGGCGGGTACTTGCCGGTCTTCAGGTCGACGACGACGACCCGGCCGCTCTCGTCGAGCTCGAGCCGGTCGGCGTAGCCGTGCAGCCGCACGACCTCGCCGTCGGGCAGGGTCACCTCGGCCCGCAGCTTCGGCTCGACGGCGATGACGGTGCGCGCGTCGGGACGGCCGTGCCAGGCGACGAAGCGGGCCAGCACGGCCGCGACCGCCTCGCGCTCGCGGTCGCCCGACCACGGCGTGCGGAACTCCATCCGCGACCAGACCTCGTCGACCAGGACGTCGAGGTCGGCGTCGGGCGGCAGGTCGGCCTTGGCGATGCGCTCGGCGATGGCGTGCACGACCTTGCCGAAGCCCTGGCTGGTCGAGCTGACGACGGCGCCGCCGGCCTCGCGCTGGAGGAACCACTGCGCCGGGCAGGTGAGCAGCCCCTCCAGCGCGCTGGCCGACAGCACGAGCGGCTCGCCGTCGGGTCGCACCGGCAGCTCCGAGCGGGACGGGGCCCGCAGGCCCCACCAGGACACCGGGTCGGCCTGTGGCGCGACCGCGTGGCCGTTGACCTCGGTGCCGGCGAGCCGGCGCAGCCGGACCGCGGCGGCCCGGCGCAGCGTCTCGGACTGGGCGGGGTCGGCCACCACGCGGCGCAGCTCGGCGACGAGCCCGTCCATCGAGAGCGGCCGCGGCGGGCGGCCGATCCGGTGCTCGGGCTTGCGGCCGAGCTCGTCGACGAAGCGGGAGGGCTGCTCGCCGTCGTCGTCGGGCGAGCGCACCGCGGTGACGACGAGCCGCTGCCGGGCGCGGGTGACCGCGACGTAGAACAGCCGGCGCTCCTCGGCGAGCATCGCGCGACGGGTGAGGGGCGGGAGGAGCTCGCCGGTGCCGAAGCGGTCGGCGCCGATCCGGTCGGCGCCCAGCAGGGAGTCGCGGCGGCGCAGGTCGGGCCAGGCGCCCTCCTGCACGTGGGCGACGACGACCAGGCGCCACTCCAGGCCCTTGGCCCGGTGGGCCGTCAGCAGCCGGACGGCGTCGCCGCGGACGCCGCGCTCGGCGAGGGTGTCGGCCGGGATCTCCTGGGCCCGCAGGGTCTCGACGAAGGACGAGACGCTCGTGTGCCCCCTCTGCTCCTCGGCCCGCGCCGCGGTCTCGAAGAGCGCGCAGATCGCGTCGAGGTCGCGGTGGGCCAGCCGGGCGGCGTGACCGCCGGACTGCGTGCCCTGGCGCAGGCGTGGGCCCCACTCGCTGCCCTCCCACACGGTCCAGAGGACCTCCTCGACCGTCGCCCCGCCTGCGAGAGCCTCACGCCCCTGCTGCAGCAGGGTGGCGAGCCGGGCCGCGCGGCGCACGCCGGGGCCGCTCAGCCCCTCCAGGCGGGACGGGTCGAGGATGGCGGCGCGGACGAGGTCACGCGCGCGGGTCTCCTCGTCGCGGGCCCGCAGCGCGCGGGTCAGCGCCCGCACGTCGGTGGCGTCGAGGCCGCCGAGCGGCGAGGTCAGCAGCCCCTCGACCACGTCGGCGCCCACGAAGTCGGGGTCCTCCGGGTCGTCGACGTCGGCGTCGTCGTCAGCGGCGGCGTCGTCGGTGGTCGAGCGGGGCGGGCGGGCGTGCAGGATCACCGACAGCGCCGAGAGCAGGGGGACGACGGCCGGCTCACGCACCAGCGGCGTGTCGTCGCTGGCCACCTCGACCGGCACGCCCGAGGCCGCCAGCGACCGGCGCAGGGCCGGGATCGAGGCGCGCCCGGAGCGCACCAGCACGGCCATGTCGGACCAGGCGACGCCGTCGGCGAGGTGGGCGCGGCGCAGCAGGTCGGCGACGTGCTCGGTCTCGGCGCGGGCGGTGTCGAAGGTGAGCACCTCGACCGACCCGCGGCCCAGGCCGTGCGGGGCGGCCTCGGGATTGCGGAAGGCGGCGTACTGGTCCGCGGGGATGGAACCCGAGACCCCGATCGAGGCCGCGACGGTGCGCGAGGCGCGCAGCAGCCGGGAGCCGAAGCGCCGGGTGGTGCCGAGGGCGACGACGGTCGCGGGCGAGCCGTCGCGGGCCCGGAACTCGGCCGGGAAGTCGAGGATGCCGCGGACGTCGGCGCCGCGGAAGCCGTAGATCGACTGGTCGGGATCGCCGACCACGGTGAGGTTGCCGCCGTCGCCGGCGAGCGCGCGCAGCAGCGCGACCTGGCTGGGGTCGGTGTCCTGGTACTCGTCGACGAACACGTGCCGATACCGCTCGCGCAGCTCGGCACGGTGCCGCTCGGCCTCGATGACGCCCCGCGCGATGAGGTCGGGGTAGTCGATGGCCGCCTGGTCGCCGAGGACGTCGAGGTACTGCTGGAGGAACAGCCCGGCCGCCTCGAACTCGACGACCCCGTCGCGCCGGCCGAGCTCGACGAGCTGGTCGGGGTCGAGGCCCCGCTCGCGGGCGCGGCCGATCACGGCCTGCACCTCGCGCGCGAAACCCCGGGTGCCGACCGCGGCCCGGAGCGCGTCGGGCCAGCGCACCGACTCGGGCGCGTCGGTGAGCAGCTCCTGGAGGACGACGTCCTGCTCGGGGGCCGAGAGCAACCGCAGCGGCGCGACGTAGAGCTCGGCCGGGGCGTAGCGCCGCACCAGGCCGTAGGCGAAGGAGTGGAACGTCGAGCTGAGCCCGGTGGCCATCGTGCGGCCGAGGCGGGAGGTGACCCGGTCGCGCAGCTGCTCGGCGGCCTTGCGCGAGAAGGTGAGGGCCAGGACGTCGTCGGGGGTGACGCCGTCGACGTGCTCGATGCGGTCGACGATGGCCTCGACGAGCGTCGTCGTCTTGCCGGTGCCGGGCCCGGCGAGCACCAGCAGCGGCCCCTCCCGGTGCTCGACGACCGCCTGCTGCTGCGGGTCGAGCACGGGGACGTCGACGGCCACGTGCTCGCGCACGAGGCGGTACGTCGGGGCCGAGGTGGTCATGGCAGAACCTCACCACACGCCGGGGACAGTCGGCGCGGAACCTCGGGTCAGCCGCGGGCGGCGATCACCGACGGACCGCCTCGCCCGGCAGCGCGGCGTACCAGCCGGCCAGGCGGCCGGAGGCGCTCACCGCCCGGAGCCGGCGCTCGACCGGCGCCCGGTCCGCGCGCGGGGCGACCACCAGCACGTGGTCGCCGACCCTCAGGCCGGTCGTGGGGCTGGGCGCGAAGACCTCGCCGGCGCGGAGCACCAGGGACACCGCGGCGCGCGGGGGCAGCCGCAGCTCGCCGACCTCCACCCCGGCCAGGCGGGAGCCGGGGGCGACGGTGAGCTGGAGCAGCGTCGCCCCCAGGTCGTCGAGCGGCGCCGACTCGATCGTGACGTCGCGCGGGTTCTCCGCGCTCGCCGCGCCGGTGACGCGGGCGACCCAGGGCAGGGTCGGTCCCTGCAGCAGCGTGAACACCACGACGAGCAGGAGCACGACGTCGAAGACCCGCTCGGCCGCGGGCAGCCCGGCGCTGAGCGGGATCGTCGCCAGCACGACGGGGACGGCGCCGCGCAGCCCCGCCCAGCTGACGAACACCTGTTCCCGCCACGGCACGCCGAACGGCGTCGCGCACAGCGCCACCGACAGCGGTCGGGCCACGAGCGTGAGGGCGCCACCCACGACGAGGGCGTGGGGCAGCGCGTCCCAGAGCCGCCCGGGGCTGGCGAGCAGGCCGAGCAGGATGAACAGCCCGATCTGGGCGAGCCAGGCCAGTCCCCCGACGAAGCCGGCCGTCGAGGTGCGGTGGGGCAGGGTTCCGTTGCCGAGCACCAGCCCGGCGACGTAGATCGCCATCAGCGCACTGCCGCCGGCCACCCCGGCGACCGCGAAGGCGAGGAAGGCGAACGCCAGGGTGGCGATCGGGTAGAGCCCGGACGCCGGCAGCGCGCTGCGCGCGAGCACCCACAGCCCGATCCGGGCCACCACCACCCCGACGACGACGCCGAGCACCAGCTGGACGACGACCTCGCCGAGGATGCTGAGCCCGCTGGCCGTGCCCCACGCGTCGGAGGCGACGACGGTGACCAGGATGATCACCGGCGGGTCGTTGAACCCGGACTCCGCCTCGACCGTCGAGCGCAGCCGGGACCGCACGGGCAGGGCGCGCAGGACGGAGAAGACGGCGGCGGCGTCCGTGGAGGACGCCACCGCCCCGAGCAGGATCGCGGTGCGCAGGTCGACGTCGAGGACGACGTGCACGATCGTCGAGGTGACCGCCACGCTGGTGGCGACGCCGACGGTGGCCAGGACACTGGCCAGCGGGGCGACCGGCCGGACCACGCGCCAGTCGGTCGTGAACCCGCCCTCGGCCAGGATCACCGCGAGCGCGACGGTTCCGAGGACCTGGGTGAGGTCGGCGTCCTCGAACTCCAGGCCCAGCCCGGCCTCCCCGATCGCCAGGCCCAGGGCGAGGTAGAGCAGCAGGCTCGGGAGGCCGAGGCGGCTGGAGACGCGGACCGCGACGACCGCGGCCAGCACCACGCCGGCCACGGCCAGCACCACGAGGTCCAGGTCAGCGGGGTCCAACGCCGTCGCCCGGCAGGTCGACGAGGGAGGGGACCAGCACGGCGTCGAGCTCGGCGAGCTCGAGGGAGAGGATGCGGAGCCCCCGGGGGGTGGTCTCCCGGTCCGCCAGCGCGGTCAGGCGTGGCCAGGACCGCCGCAGGCGGACCGGGAGGTCGTGGAGGTCGCCGTGCGGGTCGTCCTCGATCGCGGCCTGCAGCACGCGTTCGGCGGACGGGACGGCGGCCCGGACCGGGTCGGTGTAGCGCTCGAGCGGCGTCGGCGGCACCAGCCGCACCTCGGCCCGCACCAGCATCCGCACCGCGGTGCCGTCACGGGTCGTGGCCCGCACGTGCAGCGGCACCTCCTCGGGCTCGGTCGGCACGAGGACGGCGTCGCCGGCCGGGCCGCGGACGGCGACGCCCGGCCTCACCACCCGCGAGACGACGCCGCGCCGGGTGACCACCAGCAGGTGGCCGGTGGGCACCCAGCGCAGCAGTGTCGCCGCGAGCAGGCCGATGACCGGGACGGCGAGGAGCAGCCACAGCACGGTGTCCGGGTGCTCCTCCACGTCCTGGCCTCCTCATCGGCTCTCCCACCGGGTTCGGCGGTGTCGGATCCCTGAATCCGGCGGCGACGTCCCCAGTCTTCTGGGGTAGCACCCTCCTCGGAATGGGTGCTACCACCCATCTGTGCCGAGGACCGGCCGCGGACGCAGCGGGTCCGTGGACGCAGGACCGGACGTTTGTGAGGCTGTGACGGTGCCGCTGTACTGGAAGGTCGTCCTCGTCAACGGAGCCGTGTTCTGCGCGGGCACCGCGGCCCTGGTGCTGTCACCCGCGAGCGTGTCGCAGGATCCGCTCGTCTCCGAGCTCGTGGTGCTCACGCTGGGGTTGGCCGCGATGCTGCTGGTCAACGCAGCCCTGCTCCGGGCCTCGCTCGGCCCGGTCGACCGCGTGGTGAGGGAGATGCGGGTGCTCGAGAGCCCCGGCGGCGGACGCCGGCTCGGGGACGCCGGCGGCGCGGGTCCCGGCGCGGTGCTGGTCCGCAGCTGGAACGGCATGCTGGACCGGCTCGAGGCCGAGCGGGCGAGCAGCAGCCAGCGCGCGCTCGCCGCGCAGGAGGCCGAGCGGCACCGCATCGCCCAGGACCTCCACGACCAGGTCGGGCAGTCGCTGACCGTCGTCCTGCTCGGGCTCAAGCAGGTCGAGGGCCTGGCCCCGCCGGGCCTCGTCGAGGAGCTCGCGCTGGTCCGCGACAGTGCCCGCGCCGGCCTCGACGACGTCCGGCGGGTGGCCCGGCAGCTGCGCCCCGGCGTCCTGGACGACCTCGGTCTGCACAGCGCCCTGGCCGCCCTGGCCACCGAGTTCTCCGCCGCCGGTCGCCACGTGCGCCGCAGCGTCGCGCCGGGCCTGCCCGACCTGACCCCCGAGATCGAGCTGGTGCTGTACCGCGTGGCCCAGGAGGCGCTCACGAACGTCGCCCGGCACGCCGGGGCCTCCCAGGTGGAGGTCTCCCTCGGCCGCGTCGGCGACGCCGTCGTCCTCGAGGTCGCCGACGACGGCGTCGGCACCCGGGACAGCCCGCCGGGCACCGGCCTGGCCGGGATGCGCGAGCGGGCGCTGCTGGTCGGGGGACGGCTGAGCGTCGAGGGTCGCGAGGGCCGGGGCACGACGGTGCGCCTGGCGGTGCCGCTCCCGTGACCGGCGCGACGCGGACCGGCCCCACCCGCATCCTCCTGGCCGACGACCACGCGCTGGTGCGGCGCGGCGTCCGCCTGATCCTCGAGCGCGAGCCCGACCTGACCGTCGTCGCCGAGGCCGGCGACGGCGCCGAGGCGGTCGCCCTCCTGCGCGGCACCGAGGTCGACCTGGTCGTCCTCGACATCGCGATGCCGCGGATGACCGGTCTGCAGGCGGCCCGGGAGATCGCCCGCCGGCGGGACCCACCCCGGGTGCTGATGCTGTCGATGCACGACAACGAGCAGTACTTCTTCGAGGCCCTGCGGGTCGGCGCGTCGGGCTACGTGCTCAAGTCGGTGGCCGACGAGGACCTCGTCGAGGCCTGCCGCGCGGCGGTGCGGGGCGAGACGTTCGTCTACCCGGGCGCGATGAGCGCCCTCGTCGTGGACTACCTCGGCCGGCTGCGGCGCGGCGAGACCGTCCCGTCCACCGTGCTCACCGAGCGCGAGGACGAGGTCCTCAAGCTGATCGCCGAGGGTGCGTCGTCGAAGGAGATCGCGGCGACCCTCACGATCAGCGTCAAGACCGTGGAGCGGCACCGCGCCAACATCCTGGCCCGGCTCGGGATGCGCGACCGGACGCAGCTGACCCGCTACGCCATCCGGGCCGGCCTGATCGAGCCCTGACGCAGCGACGGGCCCGGGGGATCGCTCCCCCGGGCCCGCCTGCGTGTCACGTGGTCAGCGCGTGATGCGCACCACCACGGGCGCGGACTTGCTGGCCGCGGCGACCGCCGTGCCGGCGAAGACCGCCCGCAGGGAGTGCCGCCCGCGCGGCAGCCGGACCACGAACGTGCGCGTGGTCGCGGAGCCGCCGAACGAGACGACCTTGATCTTCCTGCCGCCGTCGGTGATGGTCACCGGGCCGACCGGACGCAGCCCCCGGACGACGAGGCCGACGGTGAGCCGGACCTTGCGGGGCCCGACCTTGCGCGCCTTGAGGCTCGTCGTCGAGGACGCCTTGGCGACCGTGACCGTGACCGGCGAGCTCGTGGCCGGCTCGACGGCGGCGCTGGCCGGCGTCAGGACGGCGGTGTAGCTCGTCGTGCCGGGGAGCACGGCGGCCGACACGGTCGCGCTGCCGGCGGCCAGGTCCGCGGACCCGACCGTCCTGCCGGCGGCGTCGAGGATCGCGACGCTGCCCGCGGCGGGGCCGGACGCGGTCGCGGCCTCGACGTCGAAGGCGACCTTGGCCGGGTAGACCACCGGCGTGGTGGCCTCGAGCGAGATCGTGGTGGCCTCGGGGCCGGGCACGCCGAGACCCTCCGGACCGGCCCAGAGCAGGGCGCGGGCGGCCTGGCTGAGCCCGCCCTTGGGGTGCGTGCGGAACAGCACCGAGGTGCCGAAGACGACCGAGCGCGCACCCGAGGCGACCTCGCCGGAGACGACCGAGGGCTGGTTCGCGGCGTTGTCGGGACCGTTGACGCCGGCCCCGCTCGCCCGCCAGTGGCCGGCCAGCAGCGGGTCGGCGCCGTAGGTCTGCTCGACCTCGGTGCCGGCGCCGAGGCCGGTGAACCAGGTGGCCGGGTAGATGAACGACGTGTCCTGGGCGTACGGCGCGAGGAGCGAGTCGGCCGGCGTGTCGACCGCGACGATCCCGTTGCCGCCGGAGTTGCCGGTCACGGCCGTGCCGGTGACCAGCCCGTAGGCGGCGGCGGCGTTGAACGCGGCGCTGCCGCGGCCGAGCACCGAGCCACCCCCGTCGACGAAGGCCTGGACGGCCAGGCGCCCGGGCGATCCGGCGGTGAGGTTGAACGTCGAGCCGATCCACAGCACGTCGGCGTCCTCGAGGCCGGTGGCCGTGCCGCTGGTCGCGGCGGTGTTGATGCCGGCCGCGGTGACGCTGACGAGCTCGTCGAAGCCGAGCTCGCCCAGCGAGAGCCGGTCGTCCTGGGTGCCGGCGTAGGCGATCGTGAGGTCGCTGAGCGCCTTGGTCGACTCGTCGTCCAGCGCCGCGACGTCGGCCGGGGTGGCCTTCTCGACGGCGATGTCGAACCCGTCCGCCACCTCGGCGACCGCGTCGCGGTCACCGGGCGCCACGACGACGGAGCCGTCGGCCAGCATCGAGACGGCGACGTCCTCGTCGAGGAGCGCGTTGACGGCCTGCATGTCGGCCAGGCCGGCGGCCTCGAAGGTGAGGTACCCGTCGGCGGGCATGCTGGCCACCGAGGTGGGCGCGGTGACCGGCGTGACGGCGCCGAGGGCCGCGTCGGTGGTGGCGCCGACCTTGTCGACCGTGGCGCCCCACAGGTAGGAGTAGCTCCACGCCGAGATGTCGTACATCGAGGGCACCTTGTCCGAGATGTCGTCACCGAGGTCGAGCAGCGAGTTGGCCAGGCCGCGCAGCGGCTGGTGCATGTCGACGACGTAGCTGCCGGCCGGGTAGGTCGTCCCGCCGACGGTCGCGGCGGCGTCCAGCGTGCCGACCTCGATGTCGTGGAAGAGCAGCTTCTCCACCAGCGACGAGGCGTCGGACGCCGAGCGCTGGTCGTCGCCGACCGGGATCACGTAGGCGCGCGGCAGCGAGACCGGCTCCTGGTCGTCGGCGACGTCCCACAGGGGCTTCCACTGCGTGGGGCCGGGGACGTCGGCGATGTTCTCGGTGCTCATCGAGA
The DNA here is from genome assembly GCF_005954645.2 of Nocardioides sp. S-1144. Classification (NCBI taxonomy): domain Bacteria; kingdom Bacillati; phylum Actinomycetota; class Actinomycetes; order Propionibacteriales; family Nocardioidaceae; genus Nocardioides; species Nocardioides dongxiaopingii. Next base: position 1,571,376 of record NZ_CP040695.2, on the reverse strand, counting down.
CCTTCGCCTCACCGGAGGCGCCGCGGCGGAAGACCTCGGCCTGGTTGAGCAGCATCTCGCGCGCGTTCGTGGGCACGTTCATGTACTCGACCATGCTCTTGACGGTCTGCACGGCGACGGCGGTGTTGACGACGGCGCGGGCCGGGGTCTGCCGCCCGCCGCTGGCGCCGCGGGTCAGCGGCAGCTCGACGGTGGCCGTGGCGGCACCGTAGAACGCGGCGTACTGCGCGGTGAAGATCGGCGGGAAGTCGTCCCAGCCCGACGCGGTGTCGCGGTACGGGATCTTGATGTGCGCGGTCTCGGGGCCGGTGTTGGTCGGGCTCGTCTGGCCGGTGGCGATGTTGTAGTAGGTGTTGCCGGGGATGTTCGCGGCGACCACGTCGGCCTCGACGTCGAGGGCGATCGCGTAGTTGTGCGGCATGTAGAGGTCGTACTCGTAGTTCGAGCCGTGCGGCGGGCCGCAGGGCTCCACCTGGAGCACGTTGGTGTAACCGTGCAGGTCGGCGCTGTAGAGCGGCTGGATGGCCTGCGCGGTGCGCACGAACGACCGGGTCTCCGGCGTGGTGTTGGTGATCATGTCGCGGTTCGGGTCGAGGCCGAGCGCCGTCGCGCGGGTGGCGAGGGTGCGGCCGTCGGGGTTCAGCGACAGCGAGAAGTAGAGCCGGTTGTTGCGCAGGATGCTGCCGACCTCGGACGTCGGGGCGTGCACCAGCCAGTCGATGTACTGCATGACGCCGTCGGTGCCCTCCCACTCGTTGCCGTGGATGTTGGCGCTGACCCAGACCGGCGTCTTGTACTGCGCGAGGAGCTCGGCGTTGTCGGAGGCGGCCTCCGGGTCGTCCTTCAGCTCCTCCTTCCAGGCCGTCTGCTGCGCGGTGTCCTCGGCCCGCTCGGGGGCGGTGACGGTGACCAGGTAGAGGTCGCGGCCCGCGGTCGACTGCCCGACCACCTGCGTGGAGATGCGGTCGCTCTCGGCCATCCAGTCGAGCAGCTGCGGGGCCAGGTCGGGGTGCCCGAGCAGCTCGGCGGTGTGCGCGGCGTCGTCGGGGTTGTCGCGGTAGAGCCGCAGCTCCGGCTGGTACGGGTAGGACGTGGGCATCTCCAGCGGGTCGCCCGAGACCGGCGCGGCGGCGGCCCGCCGGGCCACCTCGGCCTTCTCCAGCGGCGCGACCCGGGTCGCCGTGGCGGCACCGCGGCCGGCGCTGTCGGGGTCGGGCGCGGCCGCCGTCGCGGTGCGGCCCGCGAACGGGACGGCGGCACCCGCGTCGGTGGCTGGGAGGGCCAGGGCAGAGGCGAGCAGCGCCGAGCAGCTCAAGGTCGCCAACGTGCGTTTCAACGGGACTCCTGTGGTGGGGGAAAGCACGTCGACGGTCGGCGACGCGTTCGTCAGAGTGTCTGACAATGTTTCGTGGTTCGTCACGGTCGTGTTACAGCCGGGGGTCGGTTCTGCCGGGCCGTGCGCGGGTCCGGGAGGGGCTCAGCCGTCGGGCGCGCGCTCGTTGTAGACGCCGGCCGGCTCCTGGCCCGAGAGCGCCCGGACCGCCTCCATGACCTCGTCGGTGAGCAGGCGACGGGCCTTGCCGAGCGGGACGTCGTCGAAGCGACCGGCGACCTGGACCGGCTCGCCGAAGGTGATGCTCACCGGCACCACCCGCGGCAGCCGGGACCCGACCGGCTGGATCCTCTCGGTGCCGACCAGCCCCACGGGCACCACCGGGACGCCGGCGGTCAGCGCGAGGTGGGCGACGCCGGTGCGGCCGCGGTAGAGGCGGCCGTCGCGCGAGCGGGTGCCCTCGGGGTAGATGCCGAAGGCGTCACCGCGGCCGAGCACCTCCAGCGCGACGTCCAGCGAGGCGATGGCGGCCCGGGTGTCGTCGCGGTCGACCGGCAGCATGCCGAGGCCCTCGAACCACGCCTTGGTGAAGGCGCCCCTCACGCCGGAGCCCTCGAAGTAGTCGGACTTGGCGAGGAAGACCACCGTGCGCGGCACGACGACGGGGATGACCACGGAGTCGATGAAGCTGAGGTGGTTGCTGGCGAGGATCACGCCACCGGTCGCGGGCACGTGGTGCAGGCCCGTGATCGTGGGCCGCCACACGGCCTTGGCCACGGGCGGGACGACGGAGTGGAGGACCTGGTAGAGCACCACGGCGCCAGTCTGTCGGTTACCCGCCGGTCAGCCGACTCCCGGGCGCCTCGTGCCCAGCGGGTGGACGGGTCGGGGGCGGCCGGTCGGAGGTCGCGGGTCGCGGGACGGCGGGTCGGAGGACCGCGCGTCAGGGGATGGCCGGCGCCCCGGACTCGTGGGCCACGACGTCGCGGGCCAGGCCCTCCCACCGGGCGTAGGCGTCGGGGTAGGCCGAGCGCTGCACCGCCTGCGCCGCCCGGGTGACCGACATCGACTCCCACCCGGCGATGTCGAGCAGGCCGGGGTTCGGCGTGTGCGGGGCGACGCCGTAGAACGCCTTGCTCGACGCCACCGGGTCGAGGATCTGGGCCTCGGTGCCCCAGCCCTGCGAGGTGCGCTGCTGGAAGAGACCGAGCGAGTCGCGGTCGCCGTAGTCGATGTTGAGCAGCGTCGACTCCTGCATCGAGGTGGCCAGCGCGACCACCCAGCCCTGCTCCGGGACGCCGGCGCCCCGGCCGACGCCGATGATGGTGCGGGCGTTGGCCTTCTGCGCCTCCGACAGCGAGTCATAGGTCGTGCCCGGCGCCGTCCCGCCGCCGCCCGTGCCGAGCAGCGTCGTCCAGGTCGCCGGCCCGGCGACGCCGTCGGCCCCGAGGCCGTTGCCCGACTGGAAGGACCGGACGGCGGCGCTCGTGGCCGGCCCGAAGGCTCCGTCGGTGTCGAGGGTGGAGCCGTGCTTGTTCAGCTGCACCTGCAGCGCCTGGACCGCGGGACCGCGGTCGCCCTCGCGCAGCGGGCGCACGAGCGCCGCGAGGGTCTGGGGTCCGGCCACGCCGTCGGCGGCCAGCCCGGCCGACGACTGGAACGCCACGACGGCGTCCCTCGTGCCGGTGCCGAACGCCCCGTCGGCGGCGGTCGAGAAGCCGCGGGAGGTCAGGAGGTACTGCAACGAGGTCACGTTCGCGCCGGTCGCCCCGCTGCTCAGCGTCGGGTAGGTCGCCGCGTACGACGGCGCGGCGGTGACCGCGAGGGTGGCCGTGGTGGCGGCGAGGGTGACCAGGGCGACCAGGAGCACGAGGAGACGGCGCATGCCCCCACGTCACCAGGGCGGCGCACGCCCCGGTAGCGGGCAATCCCTCGCCGGGCGCACGAGCGGCCTCAGCCCGGCCGGGTCCACTCGTACGGCGTCGTCGTGGTGACCGCGACCAGGCCGGAGCGCTCGAGGATCGGGCGCGACATCGGGCTGCAGTCGACCTGCAGCAGGCGGACGCCGCGGGCGAGCGCCGCGCGGGCGCGGGCCGCGGTGAGCGCGCGGTAGAGGCCGCGGCCCCGGTGGCCCCCGAGCGTCGCACCGCCCCAGAGACCCGCGAACCCGGTGTCGTCGACGACCTCGAGACGGCCGACGGACACGACCCGCTCGCCGTCGAGGGCGGCCCAGACCTCGCACCGCCCGGCGGCGGCCACCCGCTGCGCGAGGTCGCCCCCGCGCCCGAAGACGCGGCGCTGCACGTCGCTGGCCTCGGCCAGCAGCGCGGCGGCGTCCGGGGCGTCGTCGAGGCGGCGCACCGAGAGGCCCTCGTCGAGCCGGACGTCGACCGCCAGGGCCGTCGCCTCCCCCACCATCACCGTCTCGGGCTCGCCGGGCGCGAGGCCGTGCGCGCGCAGGGCGGCGTCCAGCCCGGCTGCGCCGGAATCGTGGCCGCGGGTCTTCCACTCGAACGACGCCACGCCGGTCTCGTCGCGGAACCAGGCGGCGGTGGCCGCGACGAGCCGTGGCACGTCGTGGCCGGCGAGCTCCTCGTGGCTCACGAAGCCCTGCAGCTCCTCGTCGTGGCGGTGGATCGCGCGCCACAGCGGCCCCACCCGGTCCCAGGAGAGCGCCCCGGCGGTCTCGGCGACGCCCCGCAGCTGGGTGTCGTAGGCGTGCAGGAGCTCCGCGCGGGTGGCCATCGCGCCATTCTCGGCCCCCGTCCCCGCGACCCGTCGCGCGGTGGCGGATGAGCCTGCGCGCTCAGGGCGGATGAGCAGCCACCGGGGTCACCCGAGCCGGCCGCGGTGGTGGACTGACGCCATGCCTGCCGCCGCTCCTGCCCACCTCTACGCCGACCCGCGCTCCTGCCCGTCGTGCCGCGGGTCGCTCGTCACCCCCACCAGGGCCGACCGGCTCTGCCGCCACTGCGGCGTGCCGCTCGACCACGAGCTCGCGGTCGAGGCGTTCGCGGCGCTGCAGGACGTCGACCGGCTCACCGGGCGGCTCCGGCTCGCCGCGGCGGCGCCGGTGACTGCGCCCGTCCCGGCGGTTCCGGTCGCACCACGGACGCCCGTCCCGGTGTGGACGTCGTCCCTGCCGGAGGGTCCCGGGCGCACCGGTGTCCGGACGTCGTCGGTGCCGGCGATCCTGCTCGGCCTCGGCGCCCTGTGCCTGCTGGTCGCGGCCGTGGCCTTCCTCGCGGTCGCGTGGTCGTGGCTCGGGGTCGGCGGCCGCACCGCGGTGCTCGTCGGCCTGACCGCCGCCACCGGCGTGGGCGGCGTGCTGCTGCGGCGTCGCGACCTGCGCGTCGCCGCCGAGGCGATCGTGACGGTCGCGCTCGGACTGCTGCTCCTCGACGTGCTCGGCGCCCGGGGCGCGGGGTGGCTCGGCGACCCCACCGGCGCGGGTCTGGCCTGCGCCCTCGGCGCGGCACTCGCCGTGGGTGGCGGCGTCCTGTGGGCCGTGGAGCGGCGCCTGGCGGTGCCGTCGCCGGCGCTCGTGGCCGGGCTGTTCGTCGTGCAGGCGGCCCTCCCCTCGCTCGAGCCCCTGGAGGGGGCGGCGCTGCCGGTGGCCGGCCTCGCCGTCCTCGGGTTCACCGCCCTCGCCGCGCTCGGTCAGCGCGCCGGTCGCACCGCCCTGGTGGTGTCGTCCGCGGTGGCGGCGGTGGCGGCGTGGTGCGACCTGCTCGGCACCGCGCTCGTCGGGGTCCTGACGACGGCCGACCGCGCGGGTGCCCTGACCGTGGCCGGGCTGTGGGGCTCCGCGGACGGCGTCGCCCTGGCCGCCGCGGCTCTGCTGCTGCTCGCCCCACTCGCCGTGCGGCGCCCCCGGCACGCCGTCGTCGGCTGCCTGGCCGCCGCCGGCACCGCCCTCACCGCCGTCGCCGTCCTGCCCGTCCTCGACGACGGCGTGACCCGCGTCGCCGTCGCCTCGCTCGTGGCCGGAGCGCTGTGGGCCGCCGCGGCCCACGCCGCCCCCTTGCGGCTCCGGATCGCCGCCGTCGTGCCCGGTGCCCTGTCGCTGGTGCCGTCGCTGGCGATCGCCCTCGGCCTCGTGCTGCAGGCCCTCGACGCGGCGACCGCGCCCGACGACGACCTGCGCCTCGACCCCTCCGGCCTGCTCGCCTCGCCGTGGCTCGTGGTCCCGACGATGCTGGTGGCCCTGGCGCTGCTGCTGACGGTGCTGGCCCCGCGACCGCTCGGCGCCTGGGTGCGCGGGAGCCTGGCGGCCGTCGCGGCCGGCGCCACGACGACCCTGTCCCTGCACCCCGTGCCGCTGTGGACCGTGGTGGTCGCGGTCTGCGTCGTCGCGGTCGCGCTCGCGGTCGAGGCCCTGCGCCGCGACGGCGCCGCCGCCCTCGTCCAGGTGCTCGGGGCCGGAGCGGCGCTCGCCGGTGCCGCCGGGCTCGCCCTGCCCGACGCCGGCCTGCTGCTCCTGCCGCTGGCCCTGCTGACCGCGGCCGCGGCCGCGGTCCTGGTGCTGGGCCGGTTCCCCGCGGCGGCCGGGGTGGGCGGGTTGGCGCTCGGCCCGGCCACGGCCGCCCTGCTCTGGACGACGGCGGACGTCGTCGGGCTCGACCCGGCGCTGGCCGCCGTGCCGGTGCTCGTCGTCCTCGGTGCCCTGGCCGTGCTGCTCCCCCGGCCCGTGCTCGAGGTGCCGGCGGTCGTCGTGGCGCTCCTCGCCGCTGCGGCCGCGGTGCCGCTGGCCGGCGACGTCGCGGTGTCGCTCGCCCTGCACCTCACCCTGGCCGGGGCGCTGGTCACCGCCTCCGCCCTGGTCCACCGCTCGCGCCGGGCCCTGGCCTGGGTCGGCACGGCCCTGCTCGTGCTGGCGACGTGGGTGCGGCTGGCCGACCTCGGCGTCCAGGCGCCCGAGCCCTACACGCTGCCCACCGCGGTCGCCCTGGTGCTCCTGGGCCTGCACCGGCTCAGCCGCGACGGTCGGGCCTCCACCCGCACGACCCTCCTGCCGGGCCTCGGCCTGGCGCTGGTGCCGTCGCTGCTCCAGCTGCTCGTGGGTGACCCGGTCTCCCTGCGGGCCCTGCTGCTCGGCGCGGCGTGCCTGGCGCTGGTGCTCGCGGGCGCCCGCCTGCGGTGGAGCGCCCCGCTGGTCGTCGGCGCCGTCGTCGGTGCCCTGCTGACCCTGGTCGAGCTGTCGCCCTACGCGGCCCGGACGCCGCAGTGGGTGACGATCGGGCTGGCCGGCACGCTGCTGGTGGTGGTGGGCGTCACCTGGGAGCGCCGGGTCGTCGACCTCCGGCGCGCCGCGACCTACGTCGGCCGGCTGCGCTGAGCGGGGTCGACGGGCGACCAGAACGCCCGCGCGATGTCGACCGCCGAGCCCGAGCGCCGCAGCGGCGTGCCCTCCTCGAGGTAGCGGTGGCGGGCCTCGTCCTGGTGGCTGGGCGGCAGTGACCCGTCGGCCCGCACCACCCGCCACCACGGCACCGGGCCGCCGTGGCGGGCCAGCACGTTCCCGATCAGCCGGGGTCCGCTGCCGACGACGTCGGCGATGGCGCCGTAGGTCGTCACCTGGCCGCGCGGCACCGACTCCACGATCGTCAGCACCGCCTCCACGAAGTCGTCGTCGGCCCGCACGGCGACGACGCTAGCCGGGCCGCCCGCCCGACGGGAACGCGCTCGTGGCGGCCGCGACGGCCAGCACCACCGCGAGCAGGCCGGCCGGCCAGAGCCCGGGCGGGGCGCCCTGCTCCCCCAGCGCCCGTGCGAGCACCCACAGCACCGGTGCCGCGGCGAGCACCGCGACCGCGCGCAGCGTCCACGAGCGCAGCACGCCGCCGTCGACGCGGCCGTCGGGCGGCGCCGAGGCGGCCACCAGGGCGGCGACGTGGGCGGCGAGGACCGCCGCGGCCGCGACCAGCGAGGAGGCGGGCAGCCCGTCGTCGGGGACGCGCACCCACCAGCCGACCGCGAGCAGCAGCGCGACGAGGCCGGCCCCGGAGTCGGGGAGGACGGCGTGCCAGCCCGCCGACACGACGACCGCGGCCACCCACCACCACGGCGGCGGCTCGCCGGCCGGTCCGGCGGCGAGCAGGGCGACGACGGGGCCGAGGACCACGACGGCGCGCAGGCCGCGCTGGGACACAGACCAGGAGCGCAGGACGGCGAGGGCGTCGCTCATGCCGCACCCCCGGGACGACGTCGCGACAGCCGGCGCAGCACCTCGTCGACGGTGCCGGCACCGCGCCAGGCGACGACCGGGCAGCCAGCGGCGGCGAGGGCGTGCAGCACCTGCTCGCGCTCGAGACGCCGCATCCGCCACGCGAGGTCGACCAGCCGCGGGTCGGAGTCGCCGGCGTCGGGGGCGGCGTCGGGCGGCAGGGTGTCGATGACCACGACGGGCAGGCCCCGCCGGGTCAGGTCGACGGCGGCCGTGGCGACCGCGTCGACGAGCAGCGGCGAGAGCAGCACGACGGTGGTGCCGGCGCCGACCCGCAGGTCGAGCCGGCTCGCCTCGTCGCCGTGCGCGTCGGCGGTCCGGGCCTCGGCCAGCGTGCCGACCAGTCGCTGCAGGTGACCTCGACCGGCGCCCATCTGCACCGAGCGGGCCCGGCCGCCGATCGGGCGCAGCGCGACCCGGTCGCCGGTGCGGGTCGCGTGCTCGGCGAGGGCGGCCGCGGCCCGGACGGTGAGGTCGAGGCTGCTGGCCCGGCCGTCGATGCCGCCGGAGGCGCCGTGGTCGGCGAACAGGTCGACCACCAGCAGCAGCCCGGCGTCCTGCTCGGCCCGGGTGGTCGTGACGTGCAGGGCGTCGGTGCGCACCGAGACCCGCCAGTTGACCCGGCGCAACCGGTCGCCGGGCTGGAAGGGCCGGATCCCGGAGAGCTCGGTGCCCGAGCCGGACCGCGTCGACCGGTGGGCCCCGACGAGGCCGCGCGGGTGCGGCGACTCCGCGCGCGAGCGGTAGGACGTCGTGGGCAGCACCCGCACCCGGCGTCCGGACACCAGCACCGGACCCCAGCGGTAGCCGCCCCAGCCGCTCGTGAGCACGACCCGCTCCTCCCCGACCACGCGCGAGCCCCAGCGGCGCGGGCTCACGACCAGGGACACCCGGGCCAGGTCGGCGAGCCGGACGGTGAACCGGCCGCCGTGGGGAGCCGCGTGCTCGTGGGGCACGGCCGCGACGACGCGGGTGACCTGCTCGACGTCGGTGTCGTCGTCGAGACGCAGGGCCACCTCGGCCGCCTGGCCCTCGTGCAGCGAGGCGTGCCCGACGCCGCCGGTGAGCCGCGGCGCGCTGCGCGGGCGACGCAGGACCGCCGGGACGGCGGTCAGCAGGACCGGCGCGGTGAGGACCAGGAGCACCGGCTCGCCCGCGACGACCGCCACCACGAGCCCGGCCAGCCCGACCACGACGCCGCGCACCAGCGCGCCGGTCGGACGCCAGGAGGTGCCGCCGACCGGGCCGGGTGCGCCGGTCACGCGGGGCGTCCCGACCGGTGCCTCCAGCGGGGTCACCGGCGTTCGAGGGTGGCCGGGGTGGGCACCCGCTTCAGGACCTCGTCGACGACGCTGGTGCCGGACGCCTCCGACATCCACAGCTCGGGCTTGATCGAGATCCGGTGGCCCAGGACCGGGCGGGCGACGGCCTTGACGTCCTCGGGCACGACGTAGTCGCGGCCCCGCACGACCGCGAAGGCGCGGGCGGCCAGCGCCAGGCCGAGCGAGCCGCGGGGCGACGCGCCGACCTGCACGTGGGCGTGGGTGCGGGTCGCTGCCGCCAGCTCCACGCAGTAGCGCCCGACGCTCTCGTCGACGCGGACGGTCTCGACGGTGGCCTGCAGGGCGCGCAGCCCGGCGGCGTCGGTGAGCGGCTCGAGCACCGTGTCCTCGCGCCGCCGCGCCACGCGGCGGGCCACGACGTCGTACTCGTCGTCGGCGCCGGGGTAGCCGAAGCCGACCCGCAGGAGGAACCGGTCGAGCTGGGCCTCCGGGAGCGGGTAGGTGCCCTCGTACTCGACGGGGTTCGCGGTGGCGAGCACGCAGAAGGGGTCGGGCAGCGCGAAGGTCCGGCCCTCGACGGTGACCTGGCGCTCCTGCATCGCCTCGAGCAGCGCCGACTGGGTCTTGGGTGGCGTCCGGTTGATCTCGTCGGCCAGCAGCAGCCCCGCGAACACCGGCCCCGGGCGGAACTCGAACTCGCTGCGGCGCTGGTCGTAGAGGAACGACCCGGTCAGGTCGGCCGGGAGCAGGTCCGGGGTGAACTGGGCGCGGGCGAAGTCGAGCCCGAGCACCTGCGCCAGGGAGCGCGCGGACAGGGTCTTGCCCAGGCCGGGGAGGTCCTCGATGAGCACGTGGCCCTTGGCCAGGATCGCGGCCAGCACCAGCGTGAGGGGGCGGCGCTTGCCGACCACGGCCCGCTCGACCTCGTCGAGGACCCGGTTCGCGAGGTCGGCGGCCTCCCGCACCGGCATCGGCTGGGCCTCGGGCTCCGGGCGGGTGCCGGGTTCCGGGTGAGTACCGATTTCGGGCATCACAACTCCTCGATCATGCGCAGCACCTCGTCGATGCGGCGTGGTTTCATGCGGACGACGGGCCCGTCCAGCACGGCGCGGAGGTCGGGGCCGAGCAGGGCGCGGCCGGCCTCCGAGTCGACCCGGACGCCGTGGCGGGCGCGCAGCACCCGGTCGGCGACCTCGCGCAGCCGGTCGCGCACGGCGGCGTCCGGCGTCCGCGCGGACTGGTGGTTCTCCAGCCGGCGCAGGTGGGCCTGCGTCACGGCGTCCCGGTCGCGGGTGACGGCCGCCGCCGGGGCCGGCGTCGTCCAGGCGAACGGGGTCTGGGGGACGGCGTCGAGGAGCAGGCCGGCGCCGGCGCCGAGGACGGCGCCGAGCAGCGCGACGCGGAGCGGGTGCGGCTCGAAACCGAGCACCTGGGTCGCGACGAGCACGGCCACGACGCCGGCCAGGACGCCGCCGGCCCGGCGGGCCCAACGGCGCCTCACGGGTCCTCCACGGCGCCGCGGGGCCGGGCCGCCGTCCCGGGCGCCGGGTGGATGCGGCGCAGCGCCTCGAGGGCGGCGGCGCGGTGCTCCTCGCCGACCTCGTGCTCGGAGAAGCGTGCCTCGCGGTAGAGCTCGGCGAGCCTCGCCACGGCGCGGCCGTCGGCGCCGGCAAGGTCGAGCAGGCGGAGGGTGAACTCCGAGGAGGTCTCCCACGGCTCGCGCGGGATCCCGGCGCGGTCGGCCTGCGCCTCGAAGCGGTGCCAGCACTCGACGATGGCGTTGCGCGGCGTCGTGCCGCCGGCGGCCAGGATCTCCTCCTGCGCCGCGGCGTCCTCGGTGATCGCCTCGACGACGGTCAGGTCGCCGGTCTCGTCGTCGTCGTCGGGGCGTCGGTCCCGGCGCGCGGGCTCGCGGAGCCGGCGCAGACCGCCCTGGGCGAGCGCGAGCGCCGCCAGCACCACCAGGGCGGCCGCCAGGAAGATGACGCCGCCGAGCACGACCCCGAGCCAACCGGCGTCGGAGTCGTCGAGGGCGCCGTCGTCGTCGGCCTCGGGGGGCGCCGACGCCGACGTGGAGGGCGGTTCGGTCGGCGAGGACGTCGTGATCCGGTCCGGGTCGGGCCCGTCGCTGCGGAAGGCGTCGTCGGGCCCCGCGGTCGCGGCCCAGAGGCCGACCAGCAGCACCAGCACCACCCCCGCGGCGCCGAGCAGGGCCACCAGCGGGGCGCCCTGTCGGGGCCGGGCCGAGGACATGCGCGGCACCGTACCCCAGCCCCTGCCGAGTCGGCGTGAAGTGCAAGTGCACAGCAGCCGAGTCGGCGTCCGGACTCAGTCCGAACGCCGACTCGGCGAGGTGGGTGGGTGGTGCGCTGTCAGTAGGTGGGCTGGCTGGGGTCTACCTGGTTGACCCAGGCCACGACCCCGCCGCCGACGTGCACGGCGTCGTCGTACCCGGCGCCCTTGACGACGGCGAGGGTCTCGGCCGAGCGCACGCCCGACTTGCAGTGCATGACCACCTGCGTGCCGGAGTCGACCCCCGGGAGCTGCTCGAGGGCCGAGCCGTTGAGGAAGTCGCCCTTGGGGATCAGCACCGAGCCGGGGATCCGGTTGATCTCGAACTCGTTCGGCTCGCGCACGTCGACCAGGACGAAGTCGCGGGTGCCCTCGGCGCGCTCCTTGAGCATGTGCTCGAGCTGGACGACCGAGATCGTCGACCCGGCGGCGGCGTCGGCGGCCTCGTCGGAGATGGCGCCGCAGAAGGCCTCGTAGTCGATCAGGCCGGTGACCGTCGGGTTCGCCCCGCACAGCGCGCAGCTGGGGTCCTTGCGGACCTTGAGCTTGCGCCACTCCAGCTCGAGGGCGTCGTAGATGACGAGCTTGCCGACGGCCGGGTCGCCGATGCCGGTGAGGACCTTGATGGCCTCGTTGACCTGGATCGAGCCGATGCTGGCGCAGAGGACGCCGAGCACGCCGCCCTCGGCGCAGCTCGGGACCATGCCCGGCGGCGGCGGCTCGGGGTAGAGGCAGCGGTAGCAGGGCGCCTCGTCGCCGCTGGAGGGCCAGAAGACGCTCGCCTGGCCGTCGAAGCGGTAGATCGAGCCCCAGACGTAGGGGATCTTCAGGAAGTAGGCGGCGTCGTTGACCATGTAGCGGGTCGCGAAGTTGTCGGTGCCGTCGACGATGAGGTCGTAGCCCTCGAAGACCGACAGCACGTTGTCGTTGTCGAGGCGCTCGTTGTGGACGACGACCTCGACGTAGGGGTTGGCCTCGAGGATCGAGTCGCGGGCCGACTCGGCCTTGGGGCGGCCGATGTCGGACTGGCCGTGGATGATCTGGCGCTGCAGGTTCGACTCGTCGACCTCGTCGAACTCCGCGATGCCCAGCGTGCCTACGCCGGCCGCGGCCAGGTAGAGCAGCGCGGGGCTGCCGAGGCCGCCGGCGCCGATGACGAGCACCTTGGCGTTCTTGAGCCGCTTCTGCCCGGTCATCCCCACGTCGGGGATGATCAGGTGGCGGCTGTAGCGGCGGACCTCGTCGATGGTCAGCTCGGCGGCCGGCTCGACCAGCGCGGGAAGGCTCACGGGTTCACTCCTGGGGTGTGACGGTGTGTGGGTCGATCGTCGTGCGTCGACAGCGGGGCAACGTCGCCGTCGCCGTCCATTGTTCCCCGGGCCGGGTGAGCCTCCCGACAGCCGCCCGCTCCGTGGGAACCCCCCACCTATAGGCTCGCGCCGTGGCACCGACACCTCCCGAGATCGACGGCGCCCGGCCCCGCGGCGGCCGGCTCCCCCGTCGGGAGCGCCGCGTGCAGCTCCTGGAGTCCGCGCTCGAGGTCTTCGTCCGCCACGGCTACCACGCCGCCGCGATGGACGACATCGCCGAGCGGGCCGGGGTGTCGAAGCCGGTGCTCTACCAGCACTTCCCCGGCAAGCTCGACCTCTACCTCGCGCTCCTCGACAGCTCCTGCGACGCGATCATCGAGAACTGCCGCCTGGCGCTCGAGTCGACGCACGACAACAAGCAGCGCGTCGCGGCCGCCATCTCGGCGTTCTACGACTACGTCGGCAGCGAGACCGGCGCGTTCCGGCTGGTCTTCGAGTCCGACCTCACCAACGAGCCGGCCGTGCGCCAGCACGTCGACCGGGTCACCACCGAGTGCGCGGCCCAGATCGCCGACGTCATCCGCGACGACACCGGCCTGCCCGACACCGCGGCCCGCCTGCTCGCCGTCTCCCTCGTGGGAATGGCCCAGGTGAGCGCTCGGTTCTGGCTCTCGGAGGCCGGCGGCCTCGACCGCGACCAGGCCACCGCGCTGGTCTCGGGCCTCGCCTGGCGGGGCATCCGGGGCTACCCCCTCACCGACTGAACACCCGCACGACCTACAGAAGGAGCCCTGACCATGGAGGTCAAGATCGGCGTCCAGCACTCGCCGCGTGAGCTCGTCGTCGAGACCGACGAGTCCGCCGAGGGTGTCGAGAGGCTCGTGAGCGACGCCGTCCAGGCGGACGGCGTCCTCGCCCTCACCGACAGCAAGGGCCGCAAGGTCATCGTCCCGGCCGGCAAGATCGCCTACATCGAGATCGGTGGCGGTGTCTCCGGCGCCGTCGGTTTCCGGAGCTGAGACCGGGGCCGGGGTTTCCCCGGTCGACCGGGGAAATCTGAACTTGTCGGCCGGGATCCCGGCCGACAAGTTCAGGTTTCGGCCGCCCAGTCCGACGTCGCGGGCCGGCTAGGAGTCGAGGCCGAGCTCGCTCATCCGCTCGGCGTGCCGCTCGGTGAGCCGGGTGAACATCCGGCCGAGGGCGGCCAGGTCGAGCCCGGGGCGGTCGACGCCACCGGTCAGCAGCGCCGTGAGCGAGTCGCGGTCGGCCGCGACGCGCTGGGCCTGGGTGAGCGCCTCCCCCATCAGCCGGCGGCCCCACAGCGCGAGCCGCCCGCCGTGGCGCGGGTCGGTGGCGATGCCCTCGCGCACCCGCTCGACCACGAACGCCGCGTGGCCGCCGTCGTCGTCGAGCGAGGCCAGGACGAGGTCGCGGGTGCCGGGGTCGAGGAAGGCCGCGATCTCGCGGTAGAAGTCGTTGGCCAGACCGTCGCCGACGAACGCCTTCACGAGTCCCTCGAGCCAGTCGGACGGCGCGGTGTGCTGGTGGAAGGAGTCGATGGCGACCCGGAACGGGGCCATCGCCGCGAACGGGTCCCCGCCGAGCTCGCTGATCCGCTGGTGCAGCCGCCCGACCTTGCCGAGCTCGGTGGCCGCCATCGTGGCCAGCGCCACCTTGTCCTGCATCGTCGGGGCGAGCTTGGAGTCGTCGGCGAGCCGCTCGAAGGCGGTGATCTCGCCGTAGGAGATGACGCCGAGCAGGTCGACCACCGCGTCGCGGTACACCGGGTCGACCGGGGCCGCCCCGTCGTCGGGACGCGGCGCGGGGTCGGGGGATTCGGACATGGGCGCACCCTATTCGATAGACTGGCCCCACGAGCGGGAGCGCAGACCCAGGTCCACGACCTGACGCGCCCGATTCCCGCTCCCGTATGTGCGCGGTCAGCCTCGCCCACGGCCCGGTGCCACACCGGTCGGCCGGCCGCACAGATTCGTCGACACGATCGCAATCGGCTGCCTGGCTTGACCGATGGAAAGCAGAACATTGACCACCACCTTCCGTGAGCTCGGGGTCCTCCCCGAGATCTGCGACGCGCTCGAGCGCGCCGGCATCACAACCCCCTTCGCCATCCAGGAGATGACCCTCTCCGTCGCGCTGATGGGCACCGACCTGATTGGTCAGGCCCGCACCGGCACCGGCAAGACCCTCGCCTTCGGCATCCCGGTCCTGCAGCGCAGCGTCGTCTCCACCGATGCCGCCTACGCCGACCTGCCGCAGGGCAAGCCGCAGGCCCTCATCGTGGCCCCGACGCGCGAGCTCGCGCTCCAGGTCTCCAACGACCTGCACCTGGCCAGCAAGGACCTCGGCCTCCGGGTCCTCACCGTCTACGGCGGCGTCGGCTACGACACCCAGCTCGACACCCTGGCCAGCGGCGTCGACATCGTCGTCGGCACGCCCGGGCGCCTCATCGACCTGGCCAACCGCCGGGCCCTCGACCTGTCGCACGTGCACGCCGTCGTCCTCGACGAGGCCGACGAGATGCTCGACCTCGGGTTCCTGCCCGACGTGCAGCGGCTGCTCAGCATGACCCCCGAGACCCGCCAGACGATGCTGTTCTCGGCGACCATGCCGGCCGCGATCGTGGCGCTGGCCCGCACCCACATGCGGCACCCGATGAACATCCGCGCCGAGTCGTCCTACGACACCACCATGGTCCCGGCCACCGCGCAGTTCATCTACCAGGCCCACGACCTCGACAAGCCCGAGATCATCGGCCGGATCCTGCAGGCCGAGGACGCCGAGAAGTTCATCGTCTTCACCCGCACCAAGCGCCAGGCGCAGCGGATCGCCGACGACCTCGAGGAGCGCGGCTTCGCCACCAGCCCGCTGCACGGCGACATGGCGCAGGTCGCGCGCGAGAAGGCGCTGGCCAAGTTCCGCGAGGACAGGATCCGCGTCCTGGTCGCCACCGACGTCGCCGCCCGCGGCATCGACGTCCGCGGCGTCTCGCACGTCATCAACTACACCTGCCCCGAGGACGACAAGACCTACGTCCACCGGATCGGCCGCACCGGCCGCGCCGGCGCCTCGGGCACCGCGATCACGTTCGTCGACTGGGCCGACGTGCACCGCTGGAAGATGATCAACAAGACCCTCGACCTGCCCTTCGACGAGCCGCAGGAGACGTACTCGACCTCCGAGCACCTCTTCCACGACCAGGGCATCGCGCCCGGCACCAAGGGCCGGATCGTGCCCGAGAAGCCGGTCGAGCGGAAGCCGCGCGAGGACCGTGGCCGTGACGGCGGCCGTGACGGGGGCCGCGACGGCGAGCGCCGCGAGCGCGCGCCGCGCAACCGCGACCGGTCGCGCACCCGCACCCGCTCGGGCGAGAGCGTCGCCTCGGGCGCCGGCTCGGCCGACTCGAAGCCCGAGGGCGCACCCGTGACCGCCGGCGAGGCGCAGGAGGTCACCGCCTCCGGTGCTCCCGCCGGCACCCGGCCGCGCCGCCGCCGTCGCCGCGGCGGCTCGGGCTCCGGCTCGGGTGCCGCGTCGGCCACCAGCGAGGGCACGAACGAGGGCTGACCCGCCCGCACCGACACGCAGGAGTCCCCGGTCCGCCGGGGGCTCCTGCCAGTTTTCGGGCGACCGCGCGCGACGGCGCGGGCGCCGCCCAGCCCCTCGGCGGCTCGGGTCAGTCGGTGACGACGACGGTGGTGCCGAGCGGGGCGAAGTCCCACAGCGCGAGCGCGTCGGGCGTGGCCTGGCGGATGCAGCCGTGCGACTGCGGCGTGCCGAGCTGCGCCTTGGTCTGCACCCGGGCGCCGTCGTCGACGGGGATCGTGTGGAACCCGATCGCCGCACCGGTGTCGCCCTGGGTGAACCGGACGAACCACTCCATCGTGCCCGAGTCGTCGATCCCGATGGCATCCTCGGAGCGGGAGTACACCTCGTAGGTGCCGGGGTCGAGGTTGTCGGTCAGGCTGCCCGAGACCAGGTAGGTGCGCTCGATCTCGTCGTCGCCGCCGACCAGCCAGACCCGCTGCCGTCCCTCGCTGAAGACCACGCGCCGACCGGTGCCGCTGTCGGCAGGCAGCACCGTGGCCGTCTCCTCCGCGGACGGACCCTCCGCCCCGGACGTCGACTCCTCGTCGGACTCCCCCGCCCCGGACGTCGGTGCGGGCGGCTCCGACGTGGGCTCGGACGTCGGCTCCGACGTGGGCTCCGACGTCGGCTCGGACGTCGGCTCAGCAGTCGGGTCGGCGGTCGCGACGGCGTCGCGGGCGCTCCGGTCGTCCGAGACGTCGGCGGCGGCCACGGCGGCCCGGTTCCCACCCCGCGGCTCGTCGTCGGCGGCCGAGGGCAGGACGCCGGTGCTGCCGAGCAGCGCCACCGCCGTCGTGGCCAGCGAGACGCCCAGGACGACGAAGCGGCCCTGCCGGGCGCGGTAGCGCGGCGGCGGGTCCATCCGGTGCCGGCTCACGACGCGCGCCCCGCCCGGGTGACCAGGTTGGCCGCGACCGCCCGGTAGGCGGCGGCGCCCTTGCTGCTGCGGCTGGTCGCCAGGATCGAGCGGCCGGCGGCCGGCGCCTCGGCGAACTTGATCGTCTTCGGGATCGGCGGCTCCACGACCTCGAGGTCGTAGGTCTCCGAGATGGTCTCCAGCACGGTGCGCGCGTGGGTCGTGCGGCCGTCGTACAGCGTCGGCAGCACGCCCCAGACCACGAGGTCGCGGTTGGTGAACCGCTTGACGTCGTGGACGGTGTCGAGGAGCTGGCCGACGCCGCGGTGGGACAGCGTCTCGCACTGCAGCGGCACCAGGACGCCGTCGGCGGCGGTCAGCGCCGCGACCGTGAGCACCCCGAGCGAGGGCGGGCAGTCGAGCAGGATCCAGTCGTAGTGGCTGCCGCGGGCGGCGAGGTCCTCGATCATGGAGCGCAGCACGTGCTCGCGGCCGGTACGGGTCAGCAGGTCGGCCTCGGCGCGGGCCAGCTCGATCGTCGCGGGCATCAGCGCCACGCCGTCGTCGGTCTGGAGCACGACCTCGGTGGGGTCGAGCCCCTTCGTCAGCACGTGGTGGACCGACAGCTCGAGGTCCTCCGGGTCGATGCCGAGGGAGAACGTCAGGCACGCCTGGGGGTCGAGGTCGACCAGCAGGACGGAGTGACCGAGCTCGGCGAGCGCGGCACCGATGGAGGCGACGCTGGTCGTCTTGGCGACGCCGCCCTTCTGGTTGGCGATCGCGAGGGTCGTGGTCATCGGCTCCCATCATGCCCGACCGCGGCCCCCGAGCCGCGCACGTCCCCCGGCGTGCTGCCCGGCGACCCGACCTGTGTCGTGCGCGGCGATCGCCGTCCTGCGACGATGCCTGCCATGCCCACCGCACTCGTCACCGGCGCCACCGCCGGCATCGGCCACGCCTTCGCCGTCCACCTCGCCCGCCACGGGCACGACCTCGTGCTGGTCGCTCGCGACGCCGGCCGGCTCGAGCAGGTGGCGGCGGACCTGCGCGCCGCGCACGGCGTCGACGTCGAGGTCCTGGTCGCCGACCTCGTCGAGCCCGACCAGCTCGCCCGGGTCGAGGCCCGCGTCGCCGACCGCGAGCGCGCGGTCGACCTGCTGGTCAACAACGCCGGGTTCGGCCTGAAGAAGCGGTTCCTCGACAACCCGGTCGAGGCCGAGGAGGCGATGCTCGCGGTCCTCGTCACCGCGGTGCTCCGGCTCAGCCACGCCGCCCTCGGCGCGATGACCGAGCGCGGCAGCGGCGGCATCATCAACGTCTCCAGCGTCGCGGCGTTCCTCCCCCGCGGCTCGTACTCCGCCGCCAAGGCGTGGGTGAACAGCTTCAGCGAGTGGGCCGCCAACGAGTACCGCGCGCAGGGCGTCACCGTGATGGCGCTGTGCCCGGGGTTCACCAAGACCGAGTTCCACGAGCGGATGGAGGTCAAGCGCGGCGACGGCTTCATGTGGCTCGACGTCGACTTCCTCGTCGAGCGGGCGCTCAAGGACTACGCCAAGGGGCGGATCATCTCGGTCCCCGGGGCGCAGTACAAGACCGTCATCGCGCTGACCCGGCTGGTCCCGAACCGCGCGCTGCAGGCCTACCAGTCCATCGGGCGGCGGTAGCCCGGTCCGGCGAGGGGCGAGCTGGGGGGCGCTTCGTCGGTCGTCGGGCGGATCGGTCTGGGTGCCGGGGTTTCGTCGGCGCTCGCTGGGGCTCGCTTGCTCAACCTCCGGCGGGGCGCGGGCGGGGGCCGGGGTTTCGTCGGCGCTCGCTGGGGCTCGCTTGCTCAACCTCCGGGGCGGGCGCTCGACGTCCGGCGGGTTTCGTCGGCGCTCGCTGGCGCTCGCTTGCTCAACCTCCGGGGCGGGGACCGGGGTTTCGTCGGCGCTCGCTGGCGCTCGCTTGCTCAACCTCCGGGGCGGGGGCCGGGGTTTCGTCGGCGCTCGCTGGCGCTCGCTTGCTCAACCTCCGGCGGGGCGCGGGCGACGTCCCGCGGGTTTCGTCGGCGCTCGCTGGGGCTCGCTTGCTCAACCTCCGGCGGGGAGCGGGCGACGTCCGGCCGGTTTCGTCGGCGCTCGCTGGCGCTCGCTTGCTCAACCTCCGGGGCGGCGGCCGGAGTTTCGTCGGCGCTCGCTGGGGCTCGCTTGCTCAACCTCCGGGGCGGGGGCCGGTCTCGTCGGCGCTCGCTGGCGCTCGCTTGCTCAACCTCCGGGGCGGGGGCCGGTTTCGTCGGCGCTCGCTGGGGCTCGCTTGCTCAGCCTCCGGGATCAGCCGGCGGGGGTGACGAGGGCGGGGACGGCGCGGGCGGAGGCGGTCGCGGCGGTGGCGGCGCGGTCGAGGAGCCGCTCGTACTCCGCGACGGCGGTGGTGTGGCAGCCGAGGTCGTGGTCGGTCTTGCCGAGGCCGTGGTGGTCGCTGGAGCCGGTGGCGACGAGGTCGAGGTCGCGGGCCAGCGCGCGCAGCTCCTCGCGGACGCCGGGGTCGTGGTCCTGGTGGTCGACCTCCACACCGGCGAGCCCGAGCCGGGCGAGGGCGGCGAGCTCCTCGGGCGGCAGCGCGGCCCGGCGGCCGCGGCCCCACGGGTGCGCGACGACGCTGACGCCGCCCGCGGCGGTGACCGCCTCGATGGTGCCGGTCAGCGGCGCGGCGTAGCGGTCGACGTAGGCGGGTCGTCCCTCGTCGAGGTAGCGGGCGAACGCCTCGTCGCGGCTGGCCACGACACCGGCGCGGACGAGCGCGTCGGCGACGTGCGGGCGTCCGGGGACGCCGTCGGTGGCGATGTCGTCGAGGGTGAGCTCGATGCCGAGGGCGTGGGTCGCGGCGAGCATCGCGGGCGCCCGGCTGCCGCGGCCGTCGACGATCCGCTCGAGCTCGGCGCGCAGCCCCGGGTGCTCCGGGTCGGGGAGGTAGGCGAGCAGGTGGACGCCCTGGCCGCGGTGCCGGGTGCTGATCTCCATGCCGCGCACGAGGGTGATGCCCACCGCCAGCGCGGCGTCGGCCGCCTCGTCCCACCCGGCCGCCGTGTCGTGGTCGGTGAGGGCGACGACGTCCAGCCCGGCCGCGCGCGCGGCGACGACGAGCTCGGTGGGGGTCTGGGTCCCGTCGCTGACCCGGGAGTGGGTGTGGAGGTCGATGCGCACCCGGGCAGCCTAGGGGTCACCAGGCGGGCGCCGGCCCCCCGAACGGCAGCCAGACCAGGGACGGGCCCACCCGTGAGGCGTCGCGCAGGATCCACTCCTCGCGCAGCAGCAGCAGCGCCGACGCCGGGCGCAGCACGATCCACAGCCAGCGGCCGTGTGCCTCGCCCGCCAGCACCGACCGGTCCTGCTCCCGGCCGGCGACGTCGGGCCCGGGGCTCGTCGAGACCGCCCACAGCGGCACCACCCTGGTGTCGAGGCGGACTCGCACCGCCGGCGTCCCGGCCCCGATCTCGGGCCCGGGGTCCTGGTGCACGGTGCCCGCGACCCGGGCTCCGAGACCGGTGCCGGCCTCCTCGGTGACCACGAGGACGTCGACCGGGCCGTCGAGGGCGCTGGGGCCGGAGGTGCAGGCCATCGTGGCGCGGGTGCGCTCGGGGTCGGAGCCGACGACCGCGAAGTCGGTGACGCCCCAGCCCGGGCTCAGCGGCCAGGGCAGGTACGTCGGGACGGCGCGGGAGCGGTTCAGGTGCTCGGCGAACGCGTCGTAGGTGACCTCGGCGGGGCGCCACAGCGGCTCGATGTCGGCGTGCTCGAGGCAGGCCCACCCGGCCGCGGTCTGCGTGACGGGGGCCGCGCACCGAGGACAGCCCGCCGAGAGCGACATGCCGTCCACGGTCGCGGGGAGGGGGGCTCGCGTCAAGAGTTCCAGCGGACGACGACCGGCGAGTCGCGCTCGTGGCCGAGCAGCGAGACGGTGGCGGTGTCGAGCTTGAACAACCGGCCCTCGCTCACGGGCAGCCCCAGCCAGCGGGCCGTCAGCACGCGGAGCGAGTGCCCGTGCGCGAAGGCGATCACCGGGCCGGACGCCGCCAGCACCCGGGCCACGACGCGGTCCAGCCGCGCGCCGACCTCGTCGGGGCTCTCCCCGCCCGGGCAGCCGTCGGTCCAGATGTCCCAGCCGGGTCGCTGCTCGCGGATCGCCGGGGTCGTGATCCCCTCGTACTCGCCGTAGCCCCACTCGGTGAGGTCGTCGTCGACCTGGGCGTCGGCGAAGCCGGCCAGCTCGGCGGTGCGACGCGCGCGCAGCCGCGGGCTGGTGAGGACCAGCGCCGCGTCGACGTCCGCGAGACGCTCGCCCAGCGCGCGGGCGTCGTCCTCGCCGTCCTCGAGCAGCGGCAGGTCGGTGGCGGAGGTGTGCCGGCCGGACCGGCTCCACTCGGTGGGGCCGTGGCGGACGATCCAGAGCTCGTTCCCAGTCACCGCCGCAGTCTGTCACGATCCTCGGGTGCGACCGGTCCACCTCCTGCTCGTGACCCTCCTGGCCGCGTCCCCCGCGGCCGTGCCCGCCCCTGCCCCGGCGCAGGCCGGCCCGGAGCCGGGTCCGCGGACCTGGCGGGTCGGCCCCGACCGTGCCCTCGCCTCCCCGAGCGCCGCCGCGGCCGTGGCCCGCGACGGCGACACGGTGCTCATCGATGCGGGCAGCTACCCGGGCGACGTCGCCACCTGGACCCAGGACGACGTCACGCTGCGGGCCGTCGGTGGCCGGGTCCGCCTGCCCGCCGACGGCAACAGCGCGCAGGGCAAGGCGATCTGGGTCGTCGCGGGCGACCGCACCCGCGTCGAGGGGATCGAGTTCAGCGGCGCCGCCGTGCCCGACCGCAACGGCGCGGGGATCCGCCAGGAGGGCGCCGGGCTGACGGTCGTCGGCTCGGTCTTCCACCACAACGAGAACGGCATCCTGGCCGGTGCCAACGCCGCCAGCGACATCCGGGTGGAACGGTCGCGCTTCCAGGCCAACGGCGCCGGGGACGGCTACTCGCACAACCTCTACGTCGGCGCGGTCCGCTCGCTCACGGTGACCGGCAGCGTCCTGGCGGGCGCGTCGGTCGGGCACGAGCTCAAGTCGCGTGCGCTGCGCACGGTGGTGACCGGCAACCGGATCGTCGACGGCGCCGGCACGGCCAGCTACTCGATCGACGTCCCGAACGGCGGCGAGACGTTCGTGGCCGGCAACGTCGTCGAGCAGGGCGCCGCCTCGCAGAACCCCGTGCTCGTGGCCTACGGCGCCGAGGGCCTGACCCACCCGCGGTCGCGGCTGTGGGTGGTCAACAACACCTTCGTGAACCGCCGCGCCTCGGGCACCTTCGTCGCGCTCCCCGACGCCGGCGCCGAGGCGCACCTCTGGAACAACCTCCTCGTCGGTCCCGGCGACCTCACCGACGGCGCGGCCGAGCGGCGCGGCAACCGGCGCGTCGGCGTGCGGGGCTTCGTCGACGCCGCCGCCCAGGACTTCCGGCTGCGCGCCCGGTCCCCCGCCCGCGACCGCGGCGTCCGGCCGCCCCGCCGCTGGCGCGCCCGCTGGGTCTACGTCGCCCCGCTCCGCACCGCTCCCCGCCCCCGCGCCGGTCGCCTCGACGTCGGCGCGTACGAGTTCGTGCCGCGCCGCCGCCGACCCGCCGCGGGCTGAGGTCCCCCGGCCGCGTGCTGAGGGGCCGGTCGCCCGATCTCCGCCCGCGCGGTCCCGGTCGGTGCGACGATCGGCGCGTGACCCCACCGACCGTCGTGTCCGCGGGCCTCGGCCGGCACCGCCGGGCGAGCGCGCTGGCCTTCGCCAGCCAGGGCCTGGTCTTCATCAGCCTCACCACCCGGCTGCCCGACTTCGCGGACCGGTGGAACCTCGGCGAGCTCGAGCTGTCGCTGCTGCTGCTGCTCATGGTGCTGCTCGCCGGCGTCGGCTCGGTCGCCGCCGAGCGGCTCGCCGCGCGCCGCGACAGCGCCACCGTGCTGCGGGCCGGGCTGCTGCTGACCGCCGTCGCGGTGCCGACGCTCGCGCTGGCGCCGGCCCACGCGGCCTTCGTCCTCGGGCTGGCGGCCTACGGCGTCGCGCTCGGCGTCGTCGACGCCACCGCCAACATGCAGGCCGTGGCGATCGAGCACGGCTACGGCCGGCCGATCCTGCCGTCGTTCCACGGGGCGTGGACGGCGGGCGGCGTGGTCGGCGCGACGCTCACCCTGGCGACGTCGGGGCTCCCCAGCGGGTCCGCGGCCGCCGTGGCCGCCCTGCCGCTCGCGGTCGCCGTCACCGCCGGCTTCCTGCCGCGGGCCGAGGTGCCCGGCGAGGGGGTCGCCGTCACCGTGCCGTGGCGCCCGATCGTGCTGGTCGGGCTGGGGATGGTCGTCTTCTACATGGTCGACACCGCCGCCACGACCTGGGGCGCGACCTACCTCGACGACACCGTCGTCGCGCCGTCGGGCCTGGTCGCGCTGGCGACCCTCCCCTACCTGCTGGCCAGCCTCGTCGTCCGGCTCGCCGGCGACCGGCTGGTGCAGACCCACGGCGTGGTCGTGGTGCTGCGCACCGGCGCGGTCGTGGCCTGCGTGGGGCTCGTCACCGTGGTGCTCGCCCCGGCCTGGCCGGTCGCCGTCCTCGGCTTCACGGTCACCGGCGCGGGCGTCGCGGTGGTCGCACCGCTGAGCTTCTCCGCCGCGGCGCGGATCGCCGGCGGCTCGCCGGCCCAGGTCGACGCCGTCGTCGCGCGCTTCAACCAGTTCAACTACCTCGGCGCGCTGCTCGGCGCCGTGCTCACCGGCGTCGTCGGCAGCGACTCGTTGCGGGTCGGGTTCGCCGTCCCCGCGGTCCTGGTGCTCGCGCTGGTGCCGCTGGCGCGGGCCTTCGCCGCCGACGAGCCGGGGCGTCAGTCGGCCTGAGGGCCGGGCCAGTTCCTGTCGGGCTGGGGCACCGGCCGGCCGGGCTGCTCGCCGCCGCGCGCCTGGAGGTAGCTGTCCTTGGGGACCATCACCTTGCGGCGGAAGATGCACACGACCGTGCCGTCCTGGTTGTAGCCGATCGTCTCGACGTGGACGACGCCCCGGTCGTCCTTGCTCCGGCTCTCGGTCTTGGCGAGCACGGTGGTCTCGCCGTACAGCGTGTCACCGTGGAACGTCGGCGCGACGTGGCGCAGCGACTCGACCTCCAGGTTGGCGATGGCCTTGCCGGAGACGTCGGCGACCGACATGCCGAGCAGGATCGAGTAGACGTAGTTGCCGACCACGACGTTCCGGCCGAACTGGGTGGTCTCTCCCCCGCGTAGTGCGCGTCGAGGTGCAGCGGGTGGTGGTTCATCGTCAGCAGGCAGAACAGGTGGTCGTCGTACTCGGTGACCGTCTTGCCCGGCCAGTGCCGGTAGGTGGCCCCGACCTCGAACTCCTCGTAGCTGCGCCCGAACTGCACGATGCTCTCCTCACTCACGGGGATCCCGACGGTTACCGGCGGGTACGACGTCGTGAGTCTGTCAGGTCGGCGTCGGGTCAGCTGCCACCCCCACCGGCCTTGCGCCGGTGCATCTTCGGGGCGTTGTCGCTGACCTCCGAACCGTGGGCCTTCTCGTGGAGCGGGCCGTCCTGGTGCACACCCTTCTCGTGCGTGTTCTTGCGGTCGAGGGCCTCGCGCATCTTGGCCTTGAGGTCGTCGTTGCTGGAACCCGGGGCATCCGTCATGCCCTCCACCCTGGCACGGGCGTCCGCGGCCGTCGACCGGCTTTCGGGTCGTCGACGACGGCGGCGTGCCTCAGGGACGACGTCGCAGCCGCGCCCGCACGCCGGTGCGCCTCGGGCCGGCCTTGCCGCCCTTCCCACCCCCGCCGCCCTGGCCGCCCTGGCCGCCCTTGTTCTGACCACCCTTGTTCTTGCCCTGGCCCTTGCCCTTGCCCTGGCCCTGACCACCGTTGTTCTTGCCCTGGCCCGGGCCGGGCCCGCCCTGGCCGCGGGTCGGACCGAGCTCGCGGGCCGGCTTGCGGGCGACCTGCTCGAGGATCCCGGCCGCCGCGCCGACCGGGACGCCGGTGGTGGCGAGCAGGTCGCGCAGGACGTCGAAGCCGCCCTCGTGGTCGTGCAGGGTCAGCGTCGCGCGCGGGTGGTCGGCGGCCGCGGCGAGCAGCCTGGCCAGCACCTCCAGGTCCTGCGCCGGCGCGGCCTGGGGCTGGTGCGAACCGTCCTCGGGCCCGACCTCGACGAGGAAGCCGAGGTCGTTGAGCGTGTCGAAGTCCTCGAGCGTGGTGAGGGCGTAGATGCGCCGCAGGTAGCGCTCGCGGACCTCGTCGGACACGTCGAGCCGCGACAGCGTGCGCAGCGCGCGCACGACCGGGATCCGGCTGGTGCGGTAGACCGCCCGCGACTTCGACGTGGCCAGGGTCATCCACTTGCGCGAGAACTCCTCGGCGGTGGCGGAGTCGAGGTGCAGCATCCGCAGGCCCGGGTCGGTGGCCGCGCTGGCGAACCGGCCCGCGCCGTTCTTGACGACGTGCAGGCCCATCCGCACGTCGTCGCGGACCCGGACGCCGCGCTTGCCGCGCACGTGCCCGTGGAAGTAGGCCTTGTTGGTCGGCTCCGCGACCAGGCCGAGCACCCGCAGCACGTTGAGCTCGCCGTCGCGCAGCAACCGCTTGAAGTGGGTGACCTCGCCGCTCGGCCACGCCTCGCGGGAGACCGCCTCGAGCGGGTCGAGCTTGAAGGAGCGGGTGTTCGCCGGGAGGGCGGCGACCACGTCCCGGTCGATCAGCGCGATCTCGTCGCCGTCGATGTGGACGATCCACTCCGCCCAGTCGAAGGGCGCCAGCAGCACGCGGGTCAGGTTGGCCGCCGTGCGCTGCCGCACGTTCAGGTCGTCCGAGCGGTGCTCGCCCCACCAGCCGCGGCCGGTCGGCACGTGGGTGACGTGGGGGTGGGCGTCGAGGAAGGCCTCGGCCTCGGCCCCGGTGTCCTCGGTGAAGACGACCAGGTGGTCGATGCCGTTGGCGAGGTTGCGGGTGACGTAGCGGCGGACGTTGCCGGCCGTGTCCTTCACCGTGCTGACAGCGACGATCATCCCGGGCATGCGGCGATCCAACCACGACTCAGGCCCGTCACGCGGTTCGGCCCGCCGGGGTCGAGGTCAGGCCGGGGCCGGGTCGCCGGCACCCGCGCGCTCCCAGTCGCACGGCACCCCGTGACCCCGCGAGCGGCCGAGGAACCGGCGCACCGGCGCCCCGCCCGAGGGCCACGACTCGAGCACCACCCAGAACTCGTGGTCCTCGTCCGGGCTCCTGCGGGTCGGCTCGAGGAACAGGTGGGCGAAGGGTCGGTCGTCGGAGGCGGCGGCGCCGAGCGCGTCGAGGCGGGAGCGAACGCGGTCCTGCTCGGCGCGGTCGAGGTACTGCCACATCACGCTGTGCCACACCACCGTCAGGGCACCGTCGGGCCCGGCCTCGAGGTCGATCGCGTCGACGAGGTCGCCGGCCGACTGCGCCCGCACCTGCGGCGGCACCTGCGCGGCCACCGCGAGCGCTCCGCGCAGCCGCTCGTGGCGGTGCACCTGGTCGGCCCAGACGTAGGCGGTGAGCGTGAGGCGCCCCTCGGTCGTCGCGACGTCGACCGGCAGGACGTCGCTCCCGGTGCGCTCGACGATGCGCGGCCACGCCGCGTCGGTCGGGACCGGCCCGGTCCAGGCGTCCTCGACCACGACCGGCGAGTCGCGCGGCCCGACGTCACGGCCGTCGCGGGTGCGGTAGCGGTAGCGGTCGGCGAGCAGGTTCAGCCCGCCCGACGAGCCGAGCTCGAGGAGCCGGACCGGGCGGCCGGGCCAGGCGGCACTCAGCTCCAGCAGGCCGCCCAGGAGCGCCGCCGAGCGGCCCACCTCGTTGGTCTGCGGCGGCCGGTCGAGCCACTCGCGGACGGCGTCCGGCTGGTCGGCGAGGAGCTCGCGGACCGCCGCCCACCCGGGCTCGTCGGCCCAGGTGCCGCCCACGCTGGGGTAGTACGCCGCCACCGCGCCGGCGCGTCGCTCGAGCACCAGCCGGTGCACCGAGCCGGCCAGCCGCAGCGCGAGCGCCGACGGGCCGGGCTCGTCCTCGTACCCGGCCAGCACGGCCGCCGTCGGGCCGCCGTCGACGACGTCGTCGGCGGCCCGGGACAGCAGCTCGGCGTACATCGGCGAGCCGAGGCGTCCGCACGCCTCGGCCTGGTTCCGGAACGCGGTCTCGAGGTCCACCCGCCCACCCTGGCACGCCCGCGTGCCCGGCGGTCAGCCCCCGAGGAAGGCCACCGTCCGCGCCCAGGCGGTCGCCGCGTGCTCCGGGTGGTGCTCGGGCCGCCCGGGCTCGGCGAACCAGTGCTCGGCGCCCGCGTAGACCTCCAGCGTCGCGTCGAGGCCGGCGTCGACCATCGCCTGCTGCATCTGCTCGACGTACTCGAGCGGGTCCATCTCGTCACGGTCCCCGAAGTGGTGCAGCACCCGGGCCCGGAGCCTCGACCACTCGGCCTCGGCCGCGCCGTAGTAGAGGACGACGGCGTCGACGTGCGCGGGATCGGCCTCGGCCAGCTCGACCGCCCAGCCGGCGCCGAGCGAGGCGCCGACGACGGCGACCGCGTCCCGCCCGGTGCGGGCCAGCAGCTCGTCGCGCGCCGCCTCGACGATCGCCCGGGCGGTGTCGTGGGGCACGGTGCGGCGCAGCGCGTCGGCCTCGTCGACGGTGGTGGCCACCCGGCCGCCGAACAGGTCGGGCGCCAGTGCGGTGAACCCGGCCGCGGCGAGGTCGTCGCACCACCGGCGGAAGTCGTCGTTGAGCCCCCACCAGGCGTGCAGCACCAGCACGGCGGGGCCACCGCCGCCCGGGCCCGCGCTGCCGGCGCCTACGGGTGCGGCGAGGTGGGCGGCGGCCGCACCGGCCGGGGTGTCGAGGGTGAGGTCGGTCGTCTCGGTGTCCATGGCGCCATGCTCCCCGACTCCGCGGACGATGCGCGTCCGCGAACCACGCGGGGGCTCAGCCCTTGAGCTGGTAGTCCTTGAGCAGCGCGCGGCCGATGATCATCTTCTGGATGTCGCTGGTGCCCTCGCCGATGAGCATGAACGCCGCCTCGCGGTAGAGCCGCTCGATCTCGTACTCCTTGGAGTAGCCGTAGCCGCCGTGGATCCGGAAGGAGTCCTGGACGACCTCGTTGCAGTACTCCGCGGCCAGCATCTTGGCCATCCCGGCCTCGACGTCGTTGCGCTGACCCTTGTCCTTGAGCCGGGCGGCCTTGACCATCATCGCGTGCGAGGCCTCGACCTTGGTCGCCATCTCCGCGAGCCGGAACAGGATCGCCTGGTGCTCCGCGATCGGCTTGCCGAAGGTCTCGCGCTGCTGGGCATAGGCGATGGCGAGCTCGAAGGCCCGGTTGGCGATGCCGCAGGCACGGGCGGCGACGTTGACGCGGCCGACCTCGACGCCGTCCATCATCTGGTAGAAGCCCCGGCCGGGCTCGCCACCGAGGACCTGCTCGGCGGACACGCGGTGGCCCTCGAGCACCATCTCGGTGGTGTCGACGCCCTTGTAGCCCATCTTGTCGATCTTGCCCGGGATGGTCAGCCCCGGTGCGGTCTCGCCGAAGCCGGGCTCCTTCTCCACCAGGAACGTCGTCATCCGCTTGTAGACCGACACGTCGTCGGCGTGGCCCTCGTCGGTCCTGACCAGGGTCGCGACCAGGGTCGACGTGCCGCCGTTGGTCAGCCACATCTTCTGGCCGTCGATCACGTAGTCGTCACCGTCGCGCACGGCCTTGGTCTTGATCGCGGCGACGTCGGAGCCGAGGCCCGGCTCGGACATCGAGAACGCCCCGCGGACCTCGCCGGTGGCCATCCGCGGCAGGTACTTCCGCTTCTGCTCCTCGGTGCCGTGCTGCATCAGCATGTAGGCCACGATGAAGTGGGTGTTGATCACGCCGGACACGCTCATCCAGCCGCGTGCGATCTCCTCCACGCACAGGGCGTAGGTCAGCAGCGACTCGCCGAGGCCGTCGTACTCCTCGGGGATCATCAGCCCGAAGATCCCCAGCTCCTTGAGCCCGTCGACGATCTCCTGGGGGTACTCGTCGGCGTGCTCGAGCTCCGTGGCGACCGGCAGGATCTTCTCCTCGACGAAGACGCGCACCGCCTTGAGGATCTCGCCCTGGTCGTCGGTCAGTCCGTCGGTCTGGCACAGTCGCGGCATCGCCCGGTGTCTCCCTTACTGGTCAGTAAGGGCAATGTACCGACGCCACCCCCCTCCTGACGGGTGGCGGCCCTCGATGAGACGACGATCACAACCTCTAGGGTTCTGGCCATGCGCCGCGACCTGATCCTCCACATCGGGGCCAGCAAGACCGGGACCTCGGCGCTGCAGCGGGGGCTCTTCGACTCCGCCGCCCAGCTCGGGGCCGCCGGGATCGGCCTCCCGTACCTGAGCCGCGACGAGTCGCTGAAGGGGATCCTGCGTCCCTTCGGCTGGCGCACGGCCCGCGGGTTCGCCGAGCCGTTCGACGAGGCACGGGTCGCCCGGATCGGGCGCCGGCTGCGCCGGACCCCGGGTGATCGCCTGCTCGTCACCAACGAGGACCTGTGCGAGGCGCGGGTCGACCGCATCCAGCGCTTCGTCGACATCGCCGACGACGCCGGCCTCGACACCCGCGTCGTCCTGAGCGTGCGGGTGATCACCTCGGTGGTGCCCTCGGAGTGGCAGCAGTTCCTCAAGCACCGGATGACGCTGGACTACCCGACCTTCCTGGAGCGGCTCCGCACGCGCGAGGGCCCGTGGGCCGAGCACTTCTGGCAGCGCCAGGACGTCGCGGCCACCCTGCAGCGCTGGGGCTCGGTGGTGGGCACCGACCGGCTCGACGTGGTCGTCACGCCCGACCGCGCCACCGACCCCGACGGCCTCTACCGGCACTTCGGGGCGCTGCTGGGCTTCGACCCGACGCTGATGAGCTGGCCGACCGACGACATCAACGCGTCGTGGGGCTACACCGAGGCCGAGGTCTACCGCCGCGCGAACGCCGCGCTGGGCAACCGGCTCCCCTCCTACGAGACCGACTACGTGCCCGGGCTGCGCACCTGGCTCGTCCGGGGCGCCCTCACCCGCGGCGCCAGTGCCCGCATCACCGTCCCGCCGGACGCCGTCGCGTGGCTGCGCGACGTCGCCCACGACCACGTCGCCGCCGTGCGCGACGCCGGGATCCGCGCCCACGGCGACCTCGACGCCCTGGTGCCCGACGCCGACGCCGGCCGCCCGCTCCCCGAGCTGCGCGACGACGAGATCGCCGAGGCCGCGATCAGCACCATCGCCGACATGGCCGTCATGCAGCTGCGTGCCCGCCGGCGCGAGGAGTCCGGCGCCGCGCCCCGCCGCGCCGCCGACGTCCGGCGCGAGCAGCAGCCGGGACGGCCCTAGCAGCCGGGTCCGTCAGCCCGGTCCGTCAGGAGCGGTCCAGGCGGTGCGCCGGGTCTCCGGAGATCGCGACGCCGAGCACGGTCGCGACCTGGGTGACGGCGGCGTCGAGGTCGTCCGGGAGCGGCGCGGTGAGCTCGGCGGGCAGGTGCAGCCCCTCCTCCTCGCACCAGGCGAGCGCGCCGGCGAACAGGGCGTCACCCGCGCGGCGCACCTCCTCGTCAGCGACCTGCGCCGGGACGTCGCCGGGGTCGACGACGGCGTCGGGGGCGAGCGCGACCGGCAGGTCGCCGGCCTCCCCGACGAGGGTCGCGTGCCTCGCGATCGCGGCCAGGCTGCGGGCGTTGAGGTCGAGGGCGAAGGCCGCCGTGACCGCGTCGACGCGCGGCCGGGACTCGTGCTCGCGCAGCGCGAGCAGCCGGTCGTGGGTCAGGCGGCGCAGCACCCGGCGGTAGGCGCTCGGGGGCTCGGCCGCGAGCCCGGCGTCGTTGACCCGCCGGAGCAGGTCGCACGAGCCGTACCCGAGCTGCGGGTTGTCGAAGGCGGCGTCGGTGTCGGTGAGAGCGGCGTCGATGCCGACGACGCCGAGGAACCGCTCCCACAGCAGCGTGCGCGGGCGGCCCGCACCGGCCGGCACGGTCACCGCGGCGAACCGGTCCGGGGTCAGCGACTCACCCCAGGTGCGCACCATCCGGGGCACGTCCTGGGTGCGGCGGAAAGCCCGGGTCCCCGGGTGCGGCGGGCGCTTGCCGCGGACCCGGGCCGCGGCCGCGAACTCCGGCCACGAGCTCCGGTGGGCGTTGCGGACCAGGCTCTGCCACTGCGAGGGCAGCGCCCGGACGGCGTCACGGACGGTGAGCACGACGTGCAGGTCGAGCCCGTGGGTGCTCTCGAGCACCCGCTGCACGCCGGGTCGCTTCGAGTAGCTGAGGAACTCCATCGACACGATCGCGCCGTGGCAGCCCGGCTCCGCGGTGCGGGCCCGGACGTCGTCCATCAGGGCCACCCAGCGCGGGGCGTCGGCCAGGGTCGGCGGCGCGCCGGCCCGCGAGGAGCCCACGGCCGCGTCGGTCAGCGCCAGCAGCTCGCGGGTGGCGCGCACGACCACGCGCTGGTCGGGGACGTACCACCCGAGTCCGCCCAGGGTCTCGGCGTTGGCGATCAGGAGGTCCTGGACGAAGGTCGTGCCGGTCTTCATCGCCCCGATGTGGAGGACCAGGCGCGGCGCCGACCCGGTCGCGGTGCTGCTCGCTGACATGCTGGTGCGGTTCTCCTCGACGGTCGCGGGCGCTCGCGCGAAACCTCGGCGACGATAGCAGTCCGGGGAGTGCCGGCTCCCCCCGTACAGTTCTGCCTCGCAGACCCGACGAGACGACGACGAGAGGCAGTGCGAGGGCCGGTGGAACCGAAGAGCTGGTCCGCGGCCCCCGCGACCGTCACCCTCGTGGTGCTGCTCGTCGTCGGCGCCTTCGCCGTCCTGGTCCTGGCCCCGGACGACGACGCGCCCGACGCCGCGGTCACCAGCCCGGCCGGCTCGGTGAGCTCGCCGGTGGACCCGACGACGGCGTCCACCTCGGTCCCGACGACGACCACCTCGCCGCCGGAGCCCGAGGGGACGCGCACCCTGCAGCCCACGGCGCCCGGGGAGCCGCAGACGGTGTGCGTGCCGCAGGAGTCGAGCGTCGACCTCCGGGTCGTCACCTACAACATCCACTCGGCCCGGCCCTGGGAGGGCGGCAGCCGGCTCGACCGGATCAGCGACGAGATCGCCCGGCTGGAGGCGGACGTCGTCCTCCTCCAGGAGGTCGACCGGGGACGCGCGTGGACCTACGGCGTCGACATGCCGGTCGTGCTGGCCGAGCGCCTGGGCATGTCGTGGGCGTTCGGTGCGAACGTGCGCCGCTCGCCGACCAACCTCTACGGCACCGCGATCCTCTCGCGCCACCCGATCACCGACTCGGTCAACATCGCGCTCCCCCGCCCCGGGTCGACCCAGCAGCGCGGTCTGCTGCACGCGACGATCGACGTCGACGGCATCGCGACGAGCTTCTACAACACCCACCTCGAGCCGGGCGCGCCCGGCGCGCGCGAGGCGCAGATGCGGCGGGCCATGGACACGATCCGGGCCGACCCGAACCCCGTCTTCCTCGGCGGCGACCTCAACACCTCCCCCTCCTCGCCCACCCTCGCCCCCCTCCGCGGCACGCTCACCGACACCTGGAGCGTCGTGGGGTCGGGCGCGGGGTTCACCGCGTCGTCGGGCAACCCCCGGATCCGCATCGACTACCTCTTCTTCGGCAGCGGGACGCGCGGCGAGGTGACGCCCACGACGGTGCGCGTGGTGCCCACCCGGGCCTCCGACCACCTCCCGCTGGTCGCCGACTACCGGGTGCTCGTCGACGACGGCGAGGTCTGCGTGCCGGTCTTCCCCGGCGACGCGCCCTAGCGCGTATGGGCGCGCGGCCGGGTCACGCGCGCCGCGGCGGCAACGGCCAGCGCCGGCGCTGGGCCTGCAGCTCCTCGACGGTGCCGCTGAGCTCCGCGACCCGGGCGGCCAGCTCGTCGCGCTCCCGGGTCAGCTCGCCCAGCTCGACCTCGCGGTCCCGGACGGCGACGCGCAGGTCGCGGACGTGCAGCAGCATCCGCGCGAGGACCCGGGGCAGCCCGGCGTACATGTCCTCGACGGCGACGTCGTCGGGGTGCCGCGCGTCGGGGGCGGCGTCGCCCGGGAACAGCTCCGCGAGGTCGCCGTGCACCGGGTAGCCGACCCGCTCGACGACCTCGATCCAGTGCCGCGTCACGTCGACCAGCCGGTCACCGACCGCGGCCGGCGCCTGGGGCTTGCCCGAGCGCGCGGCGCTGAGCACCGTCTGGGCGAACCAGCGCTTGGCGACCACCGAGTACCAGGGCTGCTCGAGGCGGTTGTCCTCGGCCTCCCCGATCTCCTCCAGGCCGGCCAGCACGTGCCGCATCACCGCGATCTGGGCGACGCCGAGCGACTCGTTGTGCCGCGGCGTGCTCGCGACGTCGACGAGGTCGGACGGGATCCCGATGGCCGAGCAGAACCGGCGCCAGAGGACGTCGGGACCGGTGCCGCCGGGCGGCGTCACGACCAGGTGGATCCGGTCGGGTGGCAGGAACCGCTTCCACCGCTTGATGACCCACAGCAGGTTCTGGCCGCGCCAAAACCCGACCATGTCGTCGTCCATCTCGTCGGGGACGCCGGCGAGGATGTCGTCGGCGAAGGAGGCGAAGGACTGGTCGTGGCCGTTCTTGACCCGCTCCTGCCACTGGGCGGTGAGGGTCTGCGCGAGGTTGCGGACCGTGATGACCAGGTGCACCTCGTAGTCGGGCACCCGGTCGAGGATCGCCTTGGCCTGGGTGCCGTTGGCGGCGCTGAAGATCTCGTGGCTCAGGACGACGTCGCCCCCGAGCCGCCGGCCGCGCCGCACCAGGTGGTCGAAGGTGCCCTCGACCCGGTCGCGGTCCACGCCCCACTGGGTGGGGTTGCCGGCCATCTCGAGGGCCGCGTGGAACATCCCCTCCTGGCGCACGTAGGGGTAGGTGAACCCGTGCTCGCGCAGCAGGCCGCGGTTCTCGCCGAGCAGCGACTGCAGGAACGTCGAGCCGCTCTTGGGCAGGCCGATGTGCAGGAACAGCCGGCGGGTCGGCTCGGGCGCGGCCTCGACCTCGACGGAGGCGTCGGCCGCGGTGTCCTCGACCTCGCTCGTCGGGGAGGTCATCGCGTCGCGCTCCTCGGCGGGCGGGTGGCTGGCATGCGGTGACCTTCCGGACGGGAGCGACGGCACGCCGACCCTAGTGGGGACCGGCGAACGGCCGGCGTCGGGCCGGTGTCGCCCACGGGTCGGGTCACCGGCCGATCCGGCGCCGGATCCGGCCGACCACCCCGGTCGGGTCGTCGGTGTCGTGGGCGCCCGACAGCGGGTCGCGGTCGGGCACGGGGCCCGCGCCGATCCGGCCGTCGCGGACGCGCGCCACCTCCTCGCCGCGCCGGGTGAGGATGGTGGCCAGCGCGGCGACGGAGGCCGTGGCCACCTCCTCCTCCAGCGCGACCACCGGCTCGTCGGTGAACGCCTCGCGGGGGCACGCGAGGTCGTCGAGCGAGCCCTCGAGCGCGTAGCCGCCGGTCTCGAACGCCGCGCGCTGCGCCGCGGTGACCTCGTCGCACCACGCCTCGAAGCGCCGGGGCACCAGGATCTTGCGGGGCTGCTGGCGCACCAGGACGCCGGCGCTGAAGCCCCGCTTGACCACCTCGGCGTAGATCCACCGGCGGTGCACCTCGGCGGGCAGCTCGGCGTTGACGCGGCGCAGCACCTCGGCCTGGACGAGACCGAGGCTGGAGTTGCTGGGCCGGTCCTCCGGCTCGACGTGCGCCGGGTCGAAGCCGACGGCGCGGGCGAAGCGCTCCAGCAGCTCGGTGGTCGGGGCCCCGCTCGGCGGGACGGTCACCACGTGCAGCCGCTCGGCCGGCACCACCTCCGCCCACCGCGACAGCACCAGGGCCGGGTCGAGGTGGATCCACGGGTGCCCGCCCTTGCCGGCGCGCTGGGCGCGGCGCAGCTGGCGCAGGTAGGCCGGGAGGTCGACGGTGCTGCCGGCCTTCAGCTCCTGCTGCCACGACGAGGACAGCTGGCGGGCGAGGTCGCGGACCGTGACGACGACGTGCACCTCGCGCTCGCCGCAGAGCTCGAGCAGGCGGGCGATCTGGCGCGGACCGGCCCCGGCCAGCGACTCCTGGCTGTAGACCGCCCGCTCCCCGCCGGCCCGCGCGAGCCGCTTGGCGAACCGCTCGAGGGTGGCCCGGTCGGTGGCCGGGTCACGACGTCCCTCGTAGCGGTCGCGCAGCACGACCATCAGGTCGAAGCACTCGCGCTTGGTCGGGGGCACCAGGTCCGTGCCGGCCGCGGCGAGCCGGTCGCTGCTGCGCAGCATCGCGTCCTGCAGGTAGGAGGTGCCGGTCTTCTGCATCCCGACGTGCACGAACAGCTGCTGACGGGCGCGCGACATGGCCACACTCTGGCGGGTCACCGAGAAGCGCGGCAACCCGGCCGGGGTTCAGCCGGCGTTGCGCGCGACGAGGGCGAAGAGCCGCCGCCCTTCGTCGAGGGCCTCGGCGCCGGTGCTGACCCGCACCGAGGACGCCTCGGTCAGCAGCGGCGTGGAGAACTGCCGGCTCGTGTCCCACCGGACCTCGGAGCCGCTCGCGAGGCGCACCTGGAGCAGTCCGTTCATCGAGCCGGTCGTGGCCCGGGCCTGCCCCTTCCACTCCTGGACACAGGTGCGCGTGCACTGGCGGACCCAGCTGCCGCGGACCCCGCGACGGGTGAGGAGGCCGTCCAGCTTCTGCTCCCGGGGCGCCCACGCCCGGCCGAGCTTGACGAACTGGACCTGCACGCCGCGCTTCGCGGCCCGGCGCAGCTCCTTGACCAGGAAGTACAGGTCGAGGCGGCTGGTCACGACCCGGACGACGTCGCCGGACTGCGCGGAGCGGATCCCGGTCGTGAGGCTGCGGAGCACCGCGCGGCGGGCGGCCTCGTCACCGCTCGGGTCGTTGGTCACCACCTGGGTGTCGGTGGGGGCGTCGCCGAGCCAGTGGAAGCCCGCCGTGACCGCGTCGTGGTCGGAGTTCAGCTCGGTGCTGAAGTGCTGGTCGGGCGCCAGCACCCCGGCGCCGCGGTTGAAGATGTAGTCGATCGTCGCGCCGTGGTGGTCGCCGGTGGCGAAGTAGGAGCCGAGGGTGTCGAACGTCGGCTCCAGCTGCGCGGCCGACAGGAGGTCGGAGGGGTAGCGCGAGCTGCGGTAGTGGAAGTTGAAGTCGCCGCCGACCAGGACCGGACCCGACGGCGCGAGCTTCTCGACCAGCCCGCCGAGGCGGGTCACCGAGGGACGGGCCAGGTCGGGCATCCCGCGGACGTTGGGTGCGACGTGCACCGCGACCACGGACAGGGTGCGGCCCTCGAGGTCCTGGAGGGTGACCCAGTTGGCGAAGCGGCGGCCCAGCTCGGTGACCCGGCCCGGGGGCTTGCCCCGCCAGTTCGACAACCGGTACGTGCCCTCGGCGACCATCGTCCACCGGTCGGTGCGCCAGGCGACCGCGGTGGCGGAGGTGTAGCGGTTGGTCGAGCTGCGGTGGATGTCGTAGCCGGACGGGGCCATCACCGCGTCGGTGCGGAAGGGCACCTCGTTGTAGGTGACGAAGTCGGGCAGCGGCGCGAGCACGGTCCGCACGTCGGCCTGGAACCGCTTGACGTTGAGCCCCGTGTAGATGTTGGCGTGGGTCATCATGATCGGGCTCGGCGTCACCGCCGCCGCGCGGGCCGCCGTCGCCGGGGCGCTGGCGGGGGCTGCGGCCGGGGCGGCCGCACCGGTCGGGACCGCGGCCGTGGTGAGCGCGACGGCGGCCACGGCGGCCGCTGCGACGGCGGTCCGGACCCGGACGGTGGCGGTGGTCAGCGAGCGTCGTGCACCCATGCGTGTGGCTCCTCGGGAGGGGGCGCGGCCCTGCATGGGCCGGAGCACCACGAATCACACCACTCCCACCAGCCACATACAACACAAACGGGCGAACTACGCGAATGTAGTTCTCCTCGGCGTGTCGCGGCCGCCCGGACGGCGGGGCTCAGCGCAGGTCGAGCGCCTCGGCCAGCGGGGTCGCGAGCCACCGTGCGTAGTCGGGCGTGACGTGCTCGGAGTCGCGCATCGCGATGAAGCTGCCGACCACCGCGGGGCACAGCCCCTCGGCGCAGAACCACCGCTTGGCGTTCACGCGGTCGGCGCCGACGGCCTCGGCGGCCGCGAACGACGCCTTGGCCACCTTCTCCGAGTACGGCCCCGGCGCGAAGGCGCAGTCGCCGAGGTCCGGGTCACCGTCGGTGAGGCAGGTACCGACCTCGGTGGGCAGCTTCGGGGTGTTGCCGACGACCGCCACCCGGTCGGAGGACTCGAGCAGGGTCGTGAACAGCTCGCGCCAGCCCTGGTCGAGGGCCTCGAAGTAGCCGGGGTCGTCGCCGCCGACGGTCCGGCCGGACGCGGGGTCGGTGAACCGGCCCACGTCGGTGCCGATGACGGTCAGGTCGGGCTGGAGGTCCTCGATCGTGCCCAGCGCGAACTCCTTGAAGTCCTCGCAGCCCTCCCAGGCACGGTCGGTCTCCCGGTCGATCTGGGTCAGGCTCGTGGCCGAGCAGCCGCTGTAGACGAGCACGTAGACCCGGTAGCCGAGCTCGGCGCCGATCTTCTCGAACGCCGGCGAGAGGGCCCGCGCGTGGGAGTCGCCGAGCATCACGATCGAGCGGTCCGCGTCGGGGTCGCCGATGGCGCACAGCTTGGTCGTGCCGGTGCGGTAGTCGCAGTCGCCGAGCGACGCGGTCTGCTTGCGCAGGTCGATCAGCCCCGGGGTGAGGTCGCTCGGGACGGCGGCACCGTCCTTGGCCGCGGCCACGGAGGCCTTGACCAGCGCGACGTACTCGTCGTCGCCGGCCCCGTCGGGGGCGTACTCGGCCACGGTGATCGCCGGGTTGTCGTCGAACTCACCCAGCTGGTAGCGCACCACCTGGTTGCTCACCAGGACGGCGGCCACCACGGTGGCGATGCTCACCGGGTAGATCAGCAGCGAGCGGCCGGTCCGTCTCCAGGTGCCCCGCCGGAACGGGTTCTCGATCCAGCGGTAGCTCGCCCAGCTGAGCAGGAAGATCAGCGCGAGCGTGGCCAGCTGCACCGGCACCGTGCCGAACCGCTCGCCGCCGAGGTTGCTGCGCAGCAGCACGATCACCGGCCAGTGCCACAGGTACAGGGAGTAGGACCAGTCGCCGATCACGACCGCGGGGCGCAGCGAGAGCAGGCGCCCCACGGCCGTCTCCTGGCCGGGCTGGCCGGACCCGCCGGCGACGATCAGGGCGACGGTGCCGAGCACCGGGAGGGCGGCGTGCCAGCTCGGGAACGCCGTGCTCCCCGTGAAGGTGAGCGCGGTGTAGACGACGAGCAGCAGGCCGGCGCCGCCGAGCAGGTTCCGCGCGAGCCGGGTCAGGATCCCCAGCCGCGGCAGCAGCGCGCAGGCCGCGCCGGCCCCGAGCTCGTAGGCACGGGTGAAGGAGGAGAAGTAGGCGGTGACCGGCGACTCGTAGGTCGCCCACACCGACCAGGCGAGGGAGGCGAGGATCACGACGCCGATGAGCACGCTCGCCGCCCGCCGGAAGCGGCGGTCGAGCCCGGCGTCGCCGCGGCGGCGCAAGACCACGAGCAGCAGCACCAGCAGCGCGGGCCAGACGAGGTAGAACTGCTCCTCGACCGCCAGCGACCAGTAGTGGCGCAGCGGCGAGGGCGGCTGGCCCTCGGCGAAGTAGTCGGTGCCGACCCGCGCCATCCGGACGTTCGCGGCGAAGAACGTCGCCCACACGGCGTCGGAGAGGATGTCCTTGACCCGCAGCAGCGGCAGCGTCAGCAGCGCGACCAGCACGGTCGCCAGCGTCACGACCGCGGCCGCCGGGATGATGCGCCGGGCCCGGCGGGCGTAGAAGTCGACGAGCGAGATCCGTCCTTCGCGCCGTCCCTCCTTGAGCAGCAGCGAGGTGATCAGGAAGCCGGAGACGACGAAGAACACGTCGACGCCGATGAACCCACCCGCGAGCCGGCCCGGGAAGAGGTGGTTGACGACGACCAGCAGCACCGCGAGGGCCCGGATGCCCTGGATGTCGGGCCGGAAGCCCGAGGAGCCCGGGGGCGATCCCGGTGCGGCTGCGGTGGTCCTGGTCGCTCCGGTGGCCTCAGCCGACATGGGCCATGGCGCTGATGAAGAAGTGGTCGCTGATCCGGTTGTCGGTGGCGGCGGTGTCGCGCCAGTAGCCGGTCCAGCTCACGTCGGGGGTGCTGACGACCCAGTCGACGGGGATCGGGCCCGGGGGCGGGTTGCACCCGCCGCCGTAGCTGCCGCCGCTGGAGGAGACCAGCCCGCCGACGGCGACCCCCTGGCAGAAGAAGGGCTCGCGGTCGTTCATGTCGCCGGTGACGAAGACCGGCAGCCCCTCGGACTTCAGCCCGTTGACGACGCCGATCAGCGTCGCCCGCCCGCGCGCCCGCTCGGCGGCGTAGCGACCGCCCCCGGCGGAGGGGTGGGTGTTGACGACGTAGAACTCCCGGCCGGTCTCGCGGACCCGCAGCTTGAGGATCGGCTGGGGCCGGGGGCGTCCCATGAAGGTGATGGTGAAGCGGTCGCCGCCGATCATCTCGAAGCGGCCGTCGTCGTAGAGGATCGAGTTGTCGGTCTCCTTCGAGCCCCAGGCGAAGCCGGGGTAGGCCGCCATCCCGGTGCGGCCCTGGATGGCGCGCAGCTGGTCGTCCTGGAGCTCCTGGGTGCCGACGATGTCGACGCCGTGCTTGGCCATCAGGTTGGCCGCACCGACCGACCGCGTCGACGCCGCCGGGTAGGGACGGGGGCCGCCGGGGCCGGTGTGCTGGCTGCCCAGCACGTTGAAGGAGCCCACCCGGACGTCGAAGGGCTGGTTCCTCAACGCCTCGATGCGGGCCAGGCGGGCCTCGCGGCGCGCGACCCTGGCGGCGACGTCCTGCTTCTCGTCGACCTGCTCGGCGCGGGCCTCGGCCTTGCGCGCCACCACCCGCTGGACCCGCTGCTGCTCCGCGGCCTCGGCCTCCTCGGCGGCCAGGGCCTCCGCCTCGGCCTCGGCGTCGTCGGTGGCGCGGGTCGCCTCGTCGTCGGGGGCGAGCGGGTTCGTGGGTGCCGGGTCCTCGGCCGTCGGGGTGCCGGGCTCCCGGTCGGCGAGGAACAGACCGGCCAGCACGAGGGCCACCACGAGGAGTCCGACCAGGCCGAGGAGACCTCGGCGGGGACCTCTCGCAGCACCTTCGGGGGCGCGATGGGAGGGCTGGACCACGTGCCGGACCTTAACACGCGGGGCCTGCCGCGCCGGGGTTCGCGAGCGCGCCCGCCGGCGCGCTGACTACGGTGGCGACCATGTTCTTCACCGCCTCGACCATCAAGGACTCGGCCGACAACGTCGCCTTCTTCGTCGCGGCGAACCTGGCCTCGGGCGTCGACCACATGTTCGTGTTCCTCGACGCGCCGAAGGACCCCGGGCAGCGCGAGGTGGCCGCCTCGCTGGCCGGGCACCCCCACGTGACCTGCCTCCCGACGACCCGCGGCGGCTGGTGGGACGGCGACCGGCCGGCCGGGCTGAACGTGCGCCAGCGCACCAACGCGAACTGGGCGCGCGCCGTCCTCGAGCCCCTCGGGTGGGCGCAGTGGCTCTTCCACGTCGACGGCGACGAGGTGGCGCGCCTCGACCGCGACGCCCTGGACGCCGTCCCGGCGGCGCACGACGCGGTCTGGCTGCCGCCGTGGGAGGCGGTGAGCACCTGGGACAGCACCCGCCCCACGCGGTTCAAGACCCTGCTCGACGACCCCGACCTCACGCTGCTGCACGTGCTGGGCCGGATCGAGGAGCCCACCAACCAGGCCTACTTCCACGGCCACGTGATGGGCAAGTCCGGGGTGCGCCCCGGCTCCGGGCTGGGGCTCACCCTGCACGACGCGGTCTCCCCCGACGGCCACAAGCAGGAGCGGCACCACGACCCGCGGCTCAGCGTGCTGCACTACGACGCGCCGTCGGGCGAGGAGTTCGTGCGCAAGTGGACCGCGCTGGCCCACGCGGGTCCGGCGCGCTACCGCGCGTCGCGGGCGCCCTCGGCCCAGGCGCTGCGCACCCTGGTGACCCGCGACCTGCCCGACGACGTCCGCGCGCGCTACCTGCGCGAGATCTACGAGCGCACCACCCAGGACGACGTCGCCACCCTCGCCGAGCTCGGTCTCCTGGTCGAGGCCGACCCCGTGGGCCGCGGGCTGAGCCCACGCCCCCTGGACGACGCGCAGCGCCGCGCCCTCGCCGACCGGGTCGCCGAGCTCGCGGAGGGGCCGAAGGCCGGCTACCTCGTCGAGGACGCCCGGGGCGGCGACGCCGCCCGGCCGAGCCGCAAGGAGCAGCTGGGCCGGCTCAACCCGCTCGGTCGTCGCGGCTGACGCGCGCTCGCGCGCGCTCCCCCGCGCGTCCGGCCAGGCCGCGCAGCCGGGCCAGCCGGCCCGGGGAGTCGTCGCCGGCCCCGGCACCCCGGCGCTGCCGCAGGCTGCGGACGTCGTCGAGCATCGAGGCGACCAGGTCGACCGCGACAGCGGCCACCTCGGCGTCGGTGACCGAGGCCGGCACCCGGCGCTCGTCGAGCTCGTCGGGGACCAAAAGGTCGTCGAGGTCGCCGACGACGTCGAACGGGGCACTGCGCAGGTACTCGACGCTCGCCCGGCCGCGCTCGCGGCAGTCGGCGACCTGGTCGGGCTCTGGCCAGAAGCGCTCGCCGCCCTGCGGCACCAGCCGCTCGTCGGCGAGGTAGGTGCGCAGGTAGACACCGCGGTCGAACGCGCTGCCGAACCCGTCGAGGCGGGCGTTGATCCGCCGCAGCGTCTCGGCCTGCGCCACGCCCATGGAGGAGTTCGGGAAGGACGCCGCCAGGTCGATGCCGCCGGTGTCGAAGCCGACGATGCCGGCGAAGCGGTGCCACACGTCCTCGCGCGGCGCGGTCGGGTCGAGGGCCAGCACGTGGACCCGCTCGGGCGGGACCGCCTCGGTCCAGCGCCGCAGCACCAGGCCGAGGTCGAGGGTGCGCCAGTTCCAGATGTCGCTCGGTCGCCGCGACACCGTGCGGCCGTAGTCGGGCAGGGCCGTCGTCGCGCCGTTCTTCAGGCTCTCCTGCCAGCTGGCCGCGAAGAGGCCGAGCGGCTCGCGGGCGGTCACGACCAGGTGCACCTCGGCCGGGGCGAGGGCCGCGACCATCGCGCGGGCCTGCGCGGCGCTGGCGGCGGCGAAGAACTCGTGGCTGACCAGCCCGGTGCCGCCGGCGGCGGCCAGCTCGCGGCGCACCCGGTCCCAGGCCGTGCGCTGGGGCTCGGGCGCCCGCTCCTGCTTGCGCTCCTCGCGCACGGTGCGCGAGGCCCACAGGTGGTCGCGGCGCTCGCGGCCGGGCACGACGACGCCCCGCTCGCGGAGGGTGTCGCGGTGCGCCCAGATGATGGTCTGGAGGTAGGACGTCGCGGTCTTCGGCAGACCGATGTGCACGAAGACGGTGTCGACCACTAGCCGTCGCCCCCGTCGCCGGCGTGCCCGTGGGTCACTAGAGCGACCTCTGGAACCGCTCGATCGCCTCCGCCACGGCGGCCTCGTCGCGCGTGGCCAGCGGCACGAGCAGCTCCTGGACGACGTCGGCGAGCTCGGCGAGCCGCACCTGGTGCCGGCGCAGCTCGGTCAGGTCGGTCTCGAGGTCGGCGACCCGCTCCTCGAGACGCTTGATCGTCGCTCGCGAGCCTCCCGGTCGGAGATCACTCACCTGCACGTCACCACACTCCTACGACTCGCACGACCGGACGGGCGGGACCCCTCCGGTTGACGACCCTAACGGTCCTCGCACCGGCGTCGCGCAGCAGCGCGACGAAGACGTCGACGTCGGGCCGGCCGAGCATCCACTCCTCGCGGGTGGGGTCCGGCTCGCCGCGCTCCACGACCGCCGGGTGGAACTCGGCGAGCAGCTGACCGCCCTCGCGCAGCGCCATCGAGCACAGCCGCGCCAGCGACTCGCGCCCGTGGGCCGACGTCGCGTCGACCACGTGCCGGGCGAGGATCACCCGCTTGCCGGGCCGGTGGGCCAGGCGCGCGCCCTCGGCGAACAGCGAGCGCCGGTCGGTGAGGTTGAGGTGT
Organism: Nocardioides sp. S-1144; assembly: GCF_005954645.2. Lineage (NCBI taxonomy): Bacteria > Bacillati > Actinomycetota > Actinomycetes > Propionibacteriales > Nocardioidaceae > Nocardioides > Nocardioides dongxiaopingii. Next base: position 1,528,307 of record NZ_CP040695.2, on the reverse strand, counting down.
CGGACCTCCAGCGGCAGCGCCTCCGCCTCCGCCTGCGCCGCGACCAGGTCGAGCCCGCGCGGCACGTAGTCGTAGGCGGTCACCGCGAGGCCCTGGCGGGCCAGCCAGAGGCTGTCGCGACCGCGGCCGGCGCCGACGTCGAGGACCTCGGCCGCGCCGATGTCGCGGGCGATGACCGAGGCGCGCCGTCCGAGGGCGCTCGGCTCCGTGCGGGTCGGCTTGCGCTTGGTGTGGTGCGAGCGCCGGTCCCAGTAGCGGATGCCGGGCTGGGTGCCGCGGAACCAGTCGTCGAAGGCACGGATCGTGTGGGCCGGGGTGGTGAACTTGAACGCCGGGTCGGGCACCCGCCAGCCGGGGCCGTACATCGCCTCGAGCAGCCTCTCGGGTCGCGCGGGCACCGGCATCGGCCGGCCGTCGAGCCGGGCGGTGCCCAGCGGGGTGATCCACGACGGCTCGAAGGGCGTGTTGATCTCGCCCATCAGGTGCAGCCGGCCCCCGTCGAAGAAGCCGCCGAAGACGTCGAGGCCGCGGGTGACGTCCTTCTCGGTGACCGAGATCTTGAACGACGCCCCGCTGTAGCGCGCGATGGCGTAGCCGCGCTCGGCGAGGTGGCGCTGGATCCGGTAGGACTCGAGGGCCACCTCGACCGGCGTGGTGAACCGGCTGACGTAGCCGAGGTCGGCGTCGGAGTCGTGGCCGAGCACCCTGCCCTCGCGCACCGCGCCGAGCAGCGTCCCGTAGGCGATGAACGGCTCGACGCCGGTCTCGCGCAGGGCCGCCAGGACGGCGTCGGTGGCGTCGAGCAGCGCGTCGATGTCGCGCTCGGTGCGGGTCGCAAAGGTCGGGACCAGGCGTCCGGACTTGTCGATGCCCAGCTCGACACCGCGCCGGTTCTCGATCGCGATCGTGCCCTCGCCGTCGCCGAGGGTCAGCCGCCGGTCGTGGAGGACCCGGCCGGTCACCGAGTCGCGCACGCTCACCTGGCTGCTGCCGTGGAGGTGACCGCGCAGCGGCCGGGGCCAGGGCGCGTGCCGCAGCGGCCACGGCCCGCGGATCCAGTCGGCCCCGACGGGGTCGCTGTCGCGCCGGCTCCAGAACGTCCAGACCCGCCGTCCGTCGAAGCAGACGTCGACGGGACGGTCCTCGCCCACGAGGAGCGAGACGCCGTCGTCGTCGACGCGCCGGATCCGGACGGCGGGACCCAGTCGCACCACCGGGCCCTAGTTCCCGGTCATGTTGGCGTACGGGTCGACGCCGGTGGTGCTGTACGGCGTCCCGTCCTCGTAGACGGCGTTCGGGCCGGAGCCGAAGACGAGGCGGTCGCCGGACGGCGGCGTGGTGGCGCCGCGGAAGCTCGGCATCGTCCGCGCGCTGGCGCTGCCGAAGCGGCCGTACCAGTACTGGATGTGGGACTCGTAGCGCAGGGTGTCGCGCTTGCTGCGGTAGACGCCGAGGTTCTCGTCGCTGACCGCCGACAGGCCGGACCAGTTGGCCGAGCCGTTCAGGACGGCGTAGGCGGAGGCGTCCTTGCCGAGCTTGCCGACGACCGACATCGCCTTGAGGTGGAAGTAGTTGTCGAACTCGCCGTCGTCGTCGACGTCCTGCACGAGGTGGCGCAGCGGCACCGGGCCGCGGGGGCCGGGGGCGCGCAGCATCCGGCCGACGTCGATGCCGAGCACCGTGTAGCCGATCTGGATGTCGCAGCCGTTGTTCCACAGGGCGCGGACCTTCTTGCCCAGGCGCATGCCGCGGTCCTGGCGGATCACGTCGGGGGCGATGCGGATCCGGGTCCGGCCCGACGCGGTGTTCTTCGCACCCGAGCAGCGCACCTGGTTGAGCAGCTGCATCACCGGGTCCTGGGAGGTGGCCATCGGGAACTGGATGAGGCGGAAGCCGCTCTCGAAGCGCTGCGACACGTAGGGCTTGGCGGCGCGGCGGTCCTTCGAGGACTCACGGAAGATCTTGGAGTAGAAGCGCCACACGTTCTTGCTCCGCGTGTGGGTGTAGATGTCGTTCCACTGGTTGTTGGTCGAGGCCAGCGTCAGGTTGGCCGAGCCCTGCATGACGACGCGCGGGACCTTGCCGGCCCGCGAGAACATGAAGAACTTCGAGTGCGACGAGCCGGTGCCGCCGCGGCACGAGCCCTTGCAGACGCGGGCCCAGCTGCGCACGCCGTCCTTGCGCTTCTTGTTGTTCTTGGCCAGCTCGGCCTTCAGCCGTCGGAAGGGCTGGTTGGGGATCTCGACGTTGTTGCGGTTGTCCATGAGCAGACGCACCCGGACACCACGGCCCTGGGCGCGCAGCAGCGCGTCGGTGCCCTCGCTGGTGAGGAAGTTCCAGGTGAAGAAGTTGATCTGCTCGCCCTTGGGCGTGGAGTCGATCGACCGGATGATCTTGCGGAAGATGGTGCGCCGCTCGGTCACGCCACCCACCGGGCTGTTGAACGTCGCGCCCGGGCGGGGGTTGAAGTTGTCCGGGGTGGGGGCACGGAAGGCGTCGGGCTCGGCGCCGGCGACGGCGCCGCGCCCGCCCTTCCCGGCGGGGTCGGGAGCGCTCGCGGACGTCGGGGAGGCGGGTACCGAGAGCGCCGCGACGGCAACGATCAGCGCGAGAAGTTTGGCCACAGCCGGGTCATCCCATCGGGTCGGGGTGTCGATCAGTGCCGGTCCGGGGCGGACGGGCACTGGTGGGAGATTGTGTGTCAAGTCCTCCCGATCGGAAAATTCCGGTGTCAGCCACGGCACCGGGCCACGGCGTCGCCGTAGTCGGGGTCCTGCGCCAGCGGACCGGAGGTCTCGGTGACGTCGCTGCCCGCCACGGCGTAGAACCGGTCGGCGTAGCGGACGATGCGCTGGCCCGAGGAGCAGCCGAGCCGGTCGGGCGCCACGAACGTCTCGCCCTCGGCGCAGCCGGCGTAGGTGCGCGGCAGGCTCGCGCCGTCGACCCAGACCTCGGCGCAGGCCGGCGTGCCCTCCGGCACGGGCGTCGTCGAGGGGGTCGGCTCACCGGTCTCGGACGGCGTCGCGGACCCGCCGGGCGCCTCGGGGTCGCTCGGGGGCTCGCTGGGGGTGTCGCCGGGCGTCTCGCTCGCGGAGGCGGACGGGGAGCCCGAGGTGGGCTCGCCCGCGTCGCCGTCGTCGTCGGAGCCGCACCCGGTCAGGGCCACGCCGGCGAGGAGGAGCGCGACGATCGCGGCGCCGGCGCGCGGGCGGAGGGTGGGGGTGAGCGCCATGGGAGGAGTCTAGGTGCCGTCCACGCCGATCGGCGTGACCTCGCTCGGACCGTCGCGTCGTCCGGACCGGCGTCCACGGGTAGCGTGCGACACCGTGAGCAGTCCCTCGCGCGTCTACGTCGCCCGTCTGGTGGGTCTGCCGATCTTCGACCCCCAGGGCGACCAGGTCGGCAAGGTGCGCGACCTCGTCGTCGCGATGCGCTCGGAGGCGAGCCAGCCCCGGGTCCTGGGCCTGGTCAGCGAGGTCTTCGGACGGCGCCGGATCTTCGTGCCGATGACCCGGGTCACCAACGTCGACGCCGGCCAGGTGTACACGACCGGCCTGCTGAACATGCGCCGCTTCGAGCAGCGCTCCACCGAGACGCTGGTCGTGGGCCAGCTCTTCGACCGGCAGGTGACGATCCCCGGCGGGCCGGGCGGGCCCGGCGGCGGCGGCACGATCACCGGCACCATCTACGACGTCGCGATGGAGCAGGGCCGCACCCGCGACTGGGTGCTCAGCCGGGTCGCCGTCCAGGAACCGGCCAAGGCGCTGCGCCGCCGCGGGCAGACCCACGTCGTCGAGTGGCGCGACGTCCACGGCCTGACCCGCCCCGGCGGTGACACGCAGGGGGCGACCGCCCTGCTGCACGCGCTGAACGAGATGCGCCCGGCCGACGCGGCCACGATGATCCACGACCTGCCGCCGGAGCGCCGCGCCGCCGTGGTCGCCGCCCTCGACGACGAGCGGCTGGCCGACGTCCTGGAGGAGATGCCCGAGGAGGACCAGGTCGAGATCCTGGAGCACCTCGACTCGGAGCGGGCCGCCGACGTCCTCGAGGAGATGTCGGCCGACGACGCCGCCGACCTCATCGCCGACCTCCCGCCGGAGACCGCCGAGATCCTGCTCGACCTGATGGAGCCCGAGGAGGCCGAGGACGTCCGCCGGCTGATGTCGTACGTCGAGAACACCGCCGGCGCGATGATGACGCCCGAGCCGGTGGTGCTCGGCACCGACGCCACCGTCGCCGACGCGCTGGCCCGGGTGCGCAACCCGGACCTCACCCCGGCCCTGGCCGCGCTGGTCTACGTGTGCCGGCCGCCGCTCGAGACGCCGACCGGCCGGCTCGTCGGGGTGGCCCACATCCAGCGGCTGCTGCGCGAGCCGCCCTCCACGCTGGTCGCCGGCGCGCTCGACGAGTCGATGGAGAACCTGCGCCCGGAGGCCACCATCGACCAGGTCGCCGCCCACCTCGCGACGTACAACCTGGTCTGCGCCCCCGTCGTCGACGAGAACGGCCACCTGCTCGGCGCGGTCACCGTCGACGACCTGCTCGACCACATGCTGCCAGCCAACTGGCGCGACCGCGCCCTGAGCGAGGGCGGACGTCGTGGCTGAGCGTCCCGAGCGCACCGACCGGACCGAGCGGCCCGAGCGTCGCGAGCGGCTCGACACCCCGCGCGACAACCGCCGCCAGCTCGTGCGCCGCCCGGCCTACGACTCCGACTCGTTCGGCGTCTTCGCCGAGCAGTTCGCGCGCTTCATGGGCACCGCGACCTTCCTGGCCTACATGACGCTCTTCGTCGTGCTGTGGGTCGGCTGGAACGCGCTGGCGCCCTCGGGCGCGCAGTGGGACGGCTACCCGTTCATCTTCCTGACCCTGATGCTCAGCCTGCAGGCGTCCTACGCCGCCCCGCTGATCCTGCTCGCGCAGAACCGTCAGGAGCAGCGCGACAAGGTCATCAACGAGCAGGACCGGCAGGCCAACGCCCGGGCGCACGCCGACATGGAGTTCCTCGCCCGCGAGGTCGCCTCGCTCAGGATGGCCGTCGGCGAGGTCGCCACCCGCGACTACGTGCGCTCCGAGCTGCGCTCGCTGCTCGCCGAGCTCGACGAGCGCACCACCGAGACCGCGCGGGCCGTGGTCGTGGAGTCCGCGCGGGAGTCCGCCCGGGAGTCCGCCCGTGAGTCCGCCCGGGAGTCCGCCCGTGAGGTCGGTGCCGGGCGTGGGCCGGGTCACGACGACGCCGCCGACCGTCCGGGACCACCCGGAACCTAGACTGTGAGCACCATGACTTCTTCCCTCCGCGAGCAGGTCGACGCCGCCCTGGCGACCGTGCAGGACCCCGAGATCAAGCGGCCCATCACCGAGCTCGGGATGGTCGACACCGTCGAGATCACCGAGAACGGTCTGGTGCGCCTCACCGTGCTCCTCACGGTGGCCGGCTGCCCCCTGAAGGACACCATCACCCGCGACGTCAACACCGCGCTCGGCCGGGTCGCGGGGGTCACCGACGTCGACCTCACGCTCGGCGTGATGACGACCGAGCAGCGCGCCGGCCTCAAGGAGGTCCTGCAGGGCGGCCAGGCCCAGCGGGAGATCCCGTTCTCCCAGCCCGGCAACCTCACCAAGGTCTTCGCGGTCGCCAGCGGCAAGGGTGGGGTCGGCAAGTCCTCGGTCACCGTCAACCTCGCGATCGCGATGGCCAAGCAGGGGCTGAAGGTGGGCGTCGTGGACGCCGACATCTACGGCCACTCGGTGCCGGCGATGCTCGGCGTGGCCGACTCGCGCCCCACCCAGGTCGACGACCTGATCATGCCGGTGCCGACGTCGTCCGGGGTGTCGGTGATCTCGATCGGGATGCTCAAGCCCCGCCGCGACCAGGTGGTCGCGTGGCGCGGCCCGATGCTCGACCGTGCCCTCGTGCAGATGCTGTCCGACGTGTACTGGGGCGACCTCGACGTGCTGCTCCTCGACCTGCCGCCGGGCACCGGCGACGTCGCCATCTCGCTGGGCCAGCACCTGCCGGGTGCCGAGGTCGTCGTCGTGACGACCCCCCAGGAGGCCGCGGCCGAGGTGGCCGAGCGGGCCGGCACGATGGCCTCGATGATGCACCAGCGCGTCGTCGGCGTCGTGGAGAACATGAGCCACCTGCCCTGCCCGCACTGCTCCGCGGAGGGCAAGGAGCACCGCCTGGAGATCTTCGGCTCGGGCGGTGGCGACCGGGTCGCGGCCACCCTGGGCCAGCGGTTCGGCTACGACGTGCCCGTGCTCGGCCGGATCCCGATCGACGTCTCCCTCCGCGAGGGCGGCGACGTCGGCAAGCCGATCGTCGACGCCGACCCGACCGCGCCGGCCGCGCTCGAGCTGACCGCGATCGCCGACCGGCTCTCGGGTCGCAGCCGCGGCCTGGCCGGCATGCAGCTGGGCCTCACCCCGAGCAACCGGTTCTGAGGGGCTGACGTGTTCGGGGTCGGCCTGCCGGAGCTGACGGTCCTCGCGCTCGTCGCCGTGTTCGTCTTCGGTCCCGACAAGCTCCCCGAGCTGGCCCGGCAGGCCGGCGCGCTCGCGCGCAAGGTCAAGACCCTGGCCAACTCCGCCCGCGACGACCTGCGCAGCGAGCTCGGCCCCGAGTACGCCGACCTCGAGCTGCGCGACCTCGACCCCCGCGCGATCGTGCGCAAGCACATCATCGAGGCGATGGAGGACGCCGGCGACGAGGCCACCAAGCCCCGCCGACGCTCGGCCCGGCCGCTGCTCCAGCACGAGGCTCCCCCCTTCGACACCGACGCGACCTGACGAGGGTCGCGCGAGCGGAGCGAGCGCGAACCCTCGTCGACGGTGGTCGAGCGAGCGGCGCGGCTGAGGAACGAAGCCGCGACCCGCGTGTCGAGACCTGGCCCACCGAGACCGGTCAGCGACTCTGCACCGCCACCAGGGCGGTGAAGGCCACCAGCGTCACGTGCGGCGGGTCGCCCTCGACGACCTCGACGAAGTCCTGACCGACCCGCCGCAGGACACCGTCGTGGCGGGCACCCCCGAGGCGGTGCAGGACGCAGCGCTCCCCCGCGTCGGCGAGCCGCCGCAGGGCGGAGCCCAGGCCGAGCCGCGCGAGCGGTGACCAGGCGACCTGGGGCACGGCGCGCTCGGAGGCGCCGTCCACGGCGGCCACGGCGGCGAGCGGGACCACCCAGTCGCCGGTCGGACCGGCGACCAGGCACCAGTCGTGGGCGACCCGGTCGAGGCGTCCGGCGACGGCGCCGAGCCCGGTGACGTGGAGGGTGACCTCCCGCTCGACGGAGGCCATCAGCCGAGCCGCCAGCGGCACCTGCTGGTACTCGGCCCGGGACCGGTCGGCCAGCTCCGGCGCGCGCTCGGCGTCGTACATCGCCTCGGCCTGCTGCTCGAGGTCGTCGAGCGCGCCGAAGAGATCGGCCTCCCACCCCATCGCCCGACCCTAGCCGGATCCTGTGGAGGACCGCTTGACGACGTGCGTCAACAGGCGTTGAGTGACGCAAACAGACGCAAACGCAGAGGTTCTCGGGATGATCACTTCGGTACTGCGCGGCGCGCTCGTGTGGGCGGGCACGGCGGCCCTCACGGCCGTGTCCGCCCGCTCGGCCGCGGGCGGAGTCACGCTCGACGCGCGTCTCGACGTCGTCCTGGTCGACCTCGCGACGGTGGCGCTCGCGCTCTGCGCCGGCTGGGCGTGGCTGGTCACCTCCGCCGTGCTGGCCCAGGCGCTCCGGGCCGGCGCGCACCCGGGCCCCCGGCGCCCGGTGCGGGGCGTGCCCACCTGGGCCGCCCGCGCGGTCCTGGTCGCGTGCGGGCTTGCCGTCCTGACAACCGCCCCCGGCCAGGGTGCCGACGGCTCCCACGGTCCGGCACCGGCGGCACCGCCGTCCCTCGACGGGCTGCCCCTCCCCGACCGCGCCACCGGACCCGCCCGGCCCCCGGCCTCCGCCACCCGGCCGGTCGTCGTCGGCCCGGGCGACACCCTGTGGGCGATCGCGCGCTCGCGCATCGACCCCGCGGCCGACGACGCCGCCGTCGCCCGCGCGACCGCCGAGCTCTACGCCGCCAACCGGGACGTCGTCGGGCCCGACCCCGACCTGATCCACCCCGGCCTGCACCTCCGGGCGCCCGAGCGGCGTCCGGACCACTGAGAGGAGACCACCGTGACACCGACCCGTCACCGCGCCAGCCCGTTCCACGACAACGTCGTGCCCCTGCGGCTGCCGGCGCCGCTCACCGCGGTGCAGGGCACGCTGGCCCTCGACCTGCAGCCGCGGCTCGACCCACCGGCCGTGGCCGGGCCGGACCTGCGCCGACGTCGCGACGTCGAGCGGTGGGCGCACCGCTTCGCCCAGGCCGCCGTCGAGATCGTCGGCGGCGACCGCCCGGCCAGCCAGCTCCTGCGCTGGACCAGCCGCGAGGTGCAGCAGGACCTCGAGCGCCGCGCGATGCTCGTGGCCCGCGCCGGCGGCCACAACCCCGGCGTCGCCCGGGTGCAGCCGGTGCGGCCCCGGGTGCGGTCGGTGCACAGCTGCTTCACCGCGCCCGACGTGGCCGAGGTCAGCGTGCACGTGCGCTACGGCCAGCGCTCGCGCGCGGTCGCCGCCCGGTTCGAACGGCGGGGCGGGCGGTGGCTCTGCACCGCCCTCGAGTTCGCGTGACGAGGCTGCCCGAGGGCAGGCGTGTCGATGATCGTCCAGCACGCGGCACGACCGAGGAACGAGGTCGTGGCTCGTGTGTCGAGACGCACGCGGCACGACCGAGGAACGAGGTCGTGGCTCGTGTGTCGAGACGCGCGGGGTCGACGGCTACCCGACCTGGGGGGACGGGTAGCCGTCGGCGTCGCGGGGTCTCGTCGGCGCTCGCTGGCGCTCGCTTGCTCAACCTCCGGGGCCGGTTTCGTCGGCGCTCGCTGGCGCTCGCTTGCTCAACCTCCGGCGCGATGGCTCGGTCTGTCGGCGTCACGGGGTTTCGTCGGCGCTGGCTGGCGCCTCGCTTGCTCAACCTCCGGCGAGGCTGGCTCAACCCCCGGGGACGACGACGGCCACCGGACCCAGGGGGTCAGGTGGCCGTCGGGGAGGTGCGGGTCAGCCGATGCGGGCGGTGATCCCGGTGGGGCCACCGGGGGCGCCGTGGCACTGCTTGAACTTCTTGCCCGAGCCGCAGGGGCACTTGGCGTTGCGGCCGATCCCGGCGTAGGGGTCGTCGCCGGCGGTGACGGGGTCACCGGACTCGACGACCTCGCCGTCCTCGTCGGGCGCCGACAGCTTCAGGTTCGAGGGCAGCGCCTGCTTCTCGAGACCCTTGGCCTTGACCTGCGGGGCGTTCTTGGTGAGCACCGGGGCCGCGGCGGGCTGGGCCTCGGAGGGCAGCTCGCGGCGCAGCGGCTCCTCGACCTCGTCCTCACCCTCGCCCTCGAGCAGGAGCTCGTCGCCCTCGTCGTCGTCCTCCTCGACCTGGACCTCGAGGTTGTACAGGAAGCCGACCGCCTCCTCCTTGATGCCGTCCATCATCGCGGCGAACATGTCGAAGCCCTCGCGCTGGTACTCCACGAGCGGGTCGCGCTGCGAGTAGGCCCGCAGGTAGATGCCCTCGCGCAGGTAGTCCATCTCGTAGAGGTGCTCGCGCCACTTGCGGTCGAGGACCGACAGCAGGACCCGGCGCTCGAGCTCGCGCATGACCTCGGCGCCGACCTCCTCCTCGCGGGCGTTGTAGGCGGCCTGGGCGTCGACCTGGAGCTTGGCGATCAGCTCCTCCTTGTCGAGGTCGCTCTGCTCGCCACCGGCCTCGGCGACCAGCGCCTCGCGGTCGAGGGAGACCGGCCAGAACTGCTTGAGGTCGGTCCACAGCTGCTCGAGGTCCCACTCCTCGGCGAACTCCTCGAGGGAGCCGCGGACGGTGCCCTCGACGACGTCGTCGACGAAGCTGCGGATCTGCTCCTCGATGTCGGCGCCCTCGAGCACCTCGCGGCGCTCGCTGTAGATGACCTTGCGCTGGCGGTCCATCACGTCGTCGTACTTGAGGACGTTCTTGCGGGACTCGAAGTTCTGCGACTCGACCTGGCCCTGGGCGTTGGCGATCGCGTTGGTGACCCGCTTGTTCTCGATCGGGACGTCGTCGGGGATCTTCAGCATCGTCAGGACGCGGTCGACCCACTCCGACTTGAACAGCCGCATCAGCTCGTCCTCGAGGGAGAGGTAGAACCGGGACTCACCCGGGTCGCCCTGGCGACCCGAACGACCACGCAGCTGGTTGTCGATGCGTCGCGACTCGTGCCGCTCGGTGCCGACGACGTAGAGGCCGCCGAGCTCGCGGACCTCGTCGTGCTCGGTGCTGACCTGGGCCTTGATCTCGTCGAGCATCCCGGGCCACGCGGCCTCGTACTCGTCGGCGGTCTCGCCGGTCGGCTCGAGGCCCCGCTTGCGCAGCTCGGCGTCGGCGAGGAACTCCACGGAGCCACCGAGCATGATGTCGGTACCACGACCGGCCATGTTGGTGGCGACGGTGACGGCGCCCTTGTGGCCGGCGAGGGCGACGATCTTCGCCTCGTCGGCGTGCACCTTGGCGTTCAGCACGCTGTGCGGGATGCCGAGGCCCTTGAGCTTGGTGGAGAGGTGCTCGGACTTCTCGACCGAGACGGTGCCGACCAGGACCGGCTGGCCCTTCTCGTGCCGCTCGGCGATGTCCTCGACGACGGCGTCGTACTTCGCCTCCTCGGTGCGGTAGACGAGGTCGGGCTGGTCCTGGCGCACCATCGGCCGGTTCGTGGGGATCGGGACGACGCCGAGGCCGTAGATCTTGTCGAACTCCGAGGCCTCGGTCATGGCCGTGCCGGTCATGCCCGAGAGCGTCTCGTAGAGACGGAAGTAGTTCTGGAGGGTGATCGTGGCGAGGGTCTGGTACTCCTCGCGGACGGTGACGCCCTCCTTGGCCTCGATGGCCTGGTGCAGGCCGTCGTTGTAGCGGCGACCGGCGAGCATGCGGCCGGTGTGCTCGTCGACGATGAGCACCTCGCCGTTCATGACGACGTACTCCTTGTCGTTGCGGAACAGCTCCTTGGCCTTGATCGCGTTGTTGAGGAACGAGATGAGCGGCGTGTTCACCGACTCGTACAGGTTCTCGATGCCGAGGTGGTCCTCGACCTTGGTGATGCCGGGCTCGAGGACCGAGATGGTGCGCTTCTTCTCGTCGACCTCGTAGTCCTCGTCGAGGGTGAGCTTGGCGACGATCTTGGAGAACTCGCCGTACCACTTCACCTCGTCCTGGGTCGGGCCGCTGATGATGAGCGGGGTCCGGGCCTCGTCGATGAGGATGGAGTCGACCTCGTCGACGACGGCGAAGGCGTGGCCGCGCTGGACGCACTCCTCGATCGAGCCCGCCATGTTGTCGCGCAGGTAGTCGAAGCCGAGCTCGTTGTTGGTGCCGTAGGTGATGTCGCAGTTGTAGGCCACGCGACGCTCGGCGGGACGCATCGACGGCAGGATCACGCCGACGGTCAGGCCGAGGAAGTGGTGGATCCGGCCCATCTGCTCGGACTGGAACTTGGCCAGGTAGTCGTTGACGGTGACGACGTGGACGCCGTTGCCGGCCAGCGCGTTGAGGTAGGACGGCAGGACGGCGACCAGGGTCTTGCCCTCACCGGTCTTCATCTCGGCGATGTTGCCGAGGTGCAGCGCGGCGCCGCCCATCACCTGGACGTCGAAGGGCCGCATGCCGGTGACCCGGCGCGAGGCCTCCCGCACGGTGGCGAAGGCCTCGGGCATGATCTGGTCGAGCGTGGCGCCGCCGGCCAGTCGTTCCTTGAGCTCGCCGGTCATGCCCTGGAGCTCGGCGTCGCTCATCTTCTTGAACTCGTCCTCGATGGCGTTGACCGCCTTGGCCACGGCCTCGAGCTGACGCAGGGTCTTGCCCTCGCCGATGCGGAGCAGCTTGTCGATGATCGCGGGCACGTCGGTGTACTCCTGGAGCTCGGGGGTGCGGCGTGCGTCGGCACGGCCGTCGACCATCCTAACGATCAGGACCAGCACGCGGTTCCGCGGTGCCGCGTCAGAGGTGGGCGAGCAGCTCGGGGGCGAGGTCTCCCCCGCCGTCGAGGACGACGTCGTCGAGGCCGAGCCAGCCGGCGATGCGGCGCAGCTCGGCGGCCAGCTCGGCGGCGGTGTCGTCGGGCGCGCCGTCCTCGGCGTGGGCGCTCCTGACCAGCAACCGCCCGGTGGCGCGGTCGGCCTTGAGGTCGACCCGCCCGACCAGCTCGTCGCGGAGCAGGAACGGCAGCACGTAGTAGCCGAAGACCCGCTTCTCGGCCGGGGTGTAGATCTCGATGCGGTAGTGGAAGTCGAAGAGCTGCTCGGTGCGCTCGCGCTCCCAGACCACCGGGTCGAAGGGGCTGAGCAGGGCGCGGGCACCGACCGCCCGCGGCCGGCGGGCGTCGCGGTGCAGGTAGGCCGGACGCCTCCAGCCCTCGATCGTCACCGGCTCGAGCTCACCGGTCTCGACCATGACCGCCACCGCACGGGCGGTGTCGGCGGTGCTCATCCGGTAGTAGTCGGCCAGGCAGCGCACGGTCGCGACACCGTGGGACAGCGCGGCGCGCCGCACCAGGGCGAGGTGCTGCTCCTCGGTCGTCAGGTCGGGGGCCGCGAGCACCGCGTCGGGCAGCACCCGCTCGGGCAGGTCGTGGAGCACCTCGAACTGCTGGTTGCGCCCGGCGATCGCGACGACCCCGGCCGAGCACAGGTAGTCGAGCACCCGCCGGGTGTTCGACCAGTTCCAGCCCCAGTGGTCCTTGCTGCGCGGCAGCCCGTCGTCGAGGTCGCGCGCGGTGCACGCGCCCCGGTCGGCGAGCTCGGCGAGCAGCCGGGCCTCGAGGGCGTCGTCCTCGGCGACGAAGGACCACTTGCCGCGGCGCGCGCGGTGGTGCTCGCGCCGGTGGGCCATCGCCGGCCACAGCTCGACGGGCATCAACGCCTGCACGTGCGCCCAGTACTCCACCAGGCGCCGGTCGCGGCGCCCGGTCGAGGCCCGCTCCAGCAGCGAGCGGTCGTAGGGGCCCATCCGCGAGTACAGCGGCATGAGGTGCGCCCGCGCCAGCACGTTGACCGAGTCGACCTGCAGCACCCCGGTGCGGGCCACGGTGCGCGCGAGCGTGCGCATCGTCGGCGGGTCGTGCGGCTTGTCGAGGAAGCCCTGCGCCCCCAGCGCGATCCGCCGCGCCTGCGCGCGCGAGAGCGACTGCGGTCGTGGGGTCACGCCACCGTTCTACCGGACACCGCCGACAACCCGTCGCCGCGACCTCCCCCGCCGCCCGGCCCGTCGGAGGCTGAGCAAGCGAGCGCCAGCGAGCGCCGACGAAGCCCCGGCCTTCCGCGCCACCCGCCGAAGCCAGCTCGCCCCCGGGCGGCGTGGCCTCGGTGGGCCCGAGATCTCGACACGCGGGTCGCGACCTCGTCCTCGGGCGCGCCGCTCGCTCGATCACCAGCAGCGGGTGCGCCCTCGTCCCTCGGGCGTCCCCGCTAGGGAAGCTCGAGCAGGTTCTCCCGGACGGCGTACATGACCGCCTCCATGCGCGAGTGCAGCTGGAGCTTCTCGAGCATGTTGCGCACGTGGTTCTTCACGGTGTTCTCGCTGATGAAGAGCCGCGCCGCGATCTCCTTGTTGCTGTGGCTCTGGGCCACGAGCCGCAGCACGTCGAGCTCGCGCTCGGTCAGGCGCAGCGCCGGGCCGGTCTCGCGCTCGGGGCGCGACATCTGCTTGAACTCGTCGATCAGCTTGATCGCCATCGACGGGCTGATCAGCGACTGGCCGTCGGCCACGACGCGGATCGCCTGGGCGACCTCCTCGATGGAGGAGTCCTTGAGCAGGTAGCCGGAGGCGCCGCTCTTGACCGCCTCGTAGAGGTCGGCCTCCTCGTCGGAGACGGTGAGCATGATGATCTTCGCGGTCGGGACCGACTCCTTGATCGCGCGGCACGCCTCGATGCCGGAGCGCTTGGGCATCCGCACGTCGAGCAGGACGACGTCGGGTGCGGCCGTCTCGGCCAGCTGCGTGCCCTCGACGCCGTCGCCGGCCTCGCCGACGACCTCGAGGCCGGGCTCGACGGCCAGGAGCATCGTGAGTCCCCGGCGGAACAGCTGCTGGTCGTCGACGACCAGGACCCGGATCGGCTCGCGATCGGGCACTGCTGCTGTCCCCACGACGTCGGCCACCCCCGGATCATCGCACGGGGGAGGTCGGGGCGTCAGCGCATCCCGCCGCGCGGCGACGCCGCCGGGACCCGGGGTCCGGCGGCCGGCCACCGGGCCGGCCGCCGGACGCGCTCAGGACTCGAGGTCGAGCGAGATGACGCCGTAGTCGTAGCCGCGCCGGCGGTAGACGACCGAGGGGCGCTCGCTCTCCTTGTCGACGAAGAGGTAGAAGTCGTGGCCGACCAGCTCCATCTCGTACATGGCCTGGTCGAGGGTCATCGGGGTCGCGGGGTGGGTCTTCTCCCGGACGACGAGGGGCCCGTCGCCGGTGACGTCGATCGGTCCGACCGAGCGGTCCTGGGCGTCGTCGGGCTCGGTGGCCTCAACGGTCTCGCCGAGGTCGGGGACGACGTCGGCGAGGGCCTGCCCGACCGAGACCGGGGCGCGACGGCCGCGGTGCACCCGGCGCCGGTCGGCGGCGCGGCGCATCTGCGAGGCCATCTTGTCCAGGGCCAGGTCGAGGGCGCCCATCTGGTGGTCGGCGGCCGCCTCGGCGCGGACCACGGGGCCCTTGGAGAACGCGGTGAGCTCGACGTGGATCGACTTGTCGTGCTGGCGGGGGTTGGGTTCGCAGTCGACCTCGACGTGGACCCGGATGATGCGGTGGTCGTGCTTCTCGAGCTTCTCGAGCTTCTCGGCGCAGTGCCCCCGAAAAGCGTCGGTGATCTCGCAGTGTCGACCGGTGACGACGACGTCCATGGTGAACCTCCCGCTAGCAGCTGGTTTCTCAGGTCGCGACAGCTGACGCTGCCGGTACAGCTGGAGTCCGCCCGGCCGACCTGGTCTTCGACCCCACAACCGCCTGCTGAGACGTTCGCAGCTTCTCTGCCACTACTGGCCTTCTCCCGACGCCCGCGCCGGCGTGCCGGCGAGGGCTGGCCGCATGTGACGGCCGGGACGGGGCAGGACTTACCTCTAAGCCGCACCGTGATCCTCGTGCCCCCGCCGGGGCGGGGGTGTGCGCGGCGCCAGTGGCACCGGGCACCGAGTTACGTGGGCCGTTTCGCCTGCGACTGGCATCGGCTAGCCGTGCGGGGCGTACACCCCGGACGACGCAACCACGGACCCGGACGGACTCCATACACAGACGTTAGTGGGTCACCCCGACCGGTGGAACCTCCGGTGGCTGTGAAGGCGCTGAGGACGGGCCGCGCCGTGGGGTGGCGGCCACGCACGCGATGCCGGCGACGACGACCCCGACCGCCTCGAGGGCGCGCTGGGCCTCGCGCGCGGTGCTGCCGGTGGTGAGGACGTCGTCGCAGACCACGACGTGCGCGGGCGTGTCGCGCCGGGCCAGCGCCCGCAGCGGACCGGCGCGGCAGGCCATGGAGCCGGCGAGGTTGGCGCGCCGGTGCTCGAGGTCGAGACCGGCCTGGTCGACGACGCCGACCCGCGAGCGCAGCAGCGGGACCACGTCGGCGCTCAGGCGGCGGGCGGCCCGGACGACGACGGCCCGGGTCGGGTCGTGGCCGCGGGCCCGGACGACGCCCGCCCGCGACGGCACCGGGACCAGCACCACCCCGGCCCCCACGGACGCCCCGACGGACGTGCCGAGGACGTCGTCGAGCAGCGCCACCACCGCCTGCGCCAGGAGCCGCCCGAGCACCGGGGTGAGCGCGAGCAGACGACGCTCCTTGTGCCCCGCGACGACCTCGCGGACGACGTCCTCGTAGCGGGCGGCGGCCCAGGCAGGGGCCAGGCCCGGCGGCGGGGACGACGGCGCGCACGGCCGCGCGCCCACGGGCAGCCCCTCGAGGCAGCCCGGGCACAGCACCCGGCCGGGCCGGCCGCACCCGACGCAGGTGCCGCCCAGGAGCAGGTCGAGGGTGGCGTCGCGCAGCCCGGTCACCGGGCCATCGCACCAGCCGGGACGCCCGGCCCGCCACCGGCTCGTGGCCACCTGTGGAGGGCCGGTGACCGGCGCCCGGGTCAGCCGGCGTAGCCGATGTCGGTCGCGGGGTCGCCCACGAAGCCGTAGGTGCTGCGGTCGCTCAGGTCGATCAGCCCGCTGCGGGTGAGGCCGTAGGTGGGCAGGCCGGTCACCGGGGTGCCGGCCAGCCCGAGCACCCGGTCGGTGAGGGGGCCCGCCAGCGGCTCCGAGCTGGCCGGCGACCCGTCGACGCTGACCACCCGGACGTCGTAGATGGCGCCCGGGTCGAGGGGGCTCAGCAGCGCGATCGTGGTCGGCGAGGTCCAGGCGATGTCGCGGATCCGGACGCCGGAGCCCGACTCGACCGCGATCTGCTCGGTGCGGTCGACGCCGGCGAGGGCGCCGCGGTCGTCGACCTGGACCCGGCCGATCCGCAGCTCGTCGCCGCCCGGCTCGCGCACGACCGCGACGAACCGGGTCGCGTCGCGCGACACCAGGAACGACCGGACGTCGCGCCCGCTGACCCCGGGCACCTCGAGGCGGCGGACCCGGCCGTTGCTGACGACCTGGACGACCGCGCCGAGACTGGTGCGGTCGACGGTCCAGATCCGTCCGGCGAAGTCCCAGGTAGGACGCAGGAGCTCGGTGCCGCGCAGGGGCCGGCGCACCGGGAGCGCGACGTCCTCCTCGGACTCGACGATCGGGGCGACCACCAGCAGGCGGCCGTCGGCGGTGACCCCGGCGGCGGACCCGCCGGCGATGTCGACCGTGGCGCCCTCGAGCGCGAGCTGGCCGGTGCCGAACGGCCCGGGCACCGGGACCAGCTCGTTGCCGTCGCGCTCGGCCAGGGCCCCGTTGCGGATGCCGAAGAGCCCGTCGGTCGCCGGGGACCCGGCGGGGTCGAACCGGTCGGCGTCGCTGACGCGGTACTCCTCCTGCCCGCCGGGACCGGCCAGCACCTGGTCGCCGAGGGTCACGCGCACCGCGTCGATCGTGGGGTCCTGGCGCAGCGTCCAGGCGAGCTGGGCGAGCATCCGCTCGACCGAGTCGCCGGGTCTGGACGCCGGCCTCCCCGACCAGCGGGACCGTCGCCACGCCGTCGGCGGAGACCGGGACCGACACCTCGACCCGCAGGCCGGGGGGCACGAAGGAGCGCATCACCCGCCGCCGCTCGGGACCGGGCCCGGCCAGGAGCCGCTCGATGATCGTCGAGGTCAGCTGCTCCCCGCGGGGCACGTAGATCGGCTCCGGGACCAGGATCCGCCCGCTGGGGTCGAAGTAGTACAGGGAGGCCACGCGGAAGCGCTGGGCGAACCACGAGTCGGGGCACCACGAGGGCGTCCGGCGGGTCGAGGATGCGGTACTGGCCGTCCTCGATGGTCAGGTCGAGGGCCAGCTGCTGCTCCTCCGGCGGCAGCCGGCCGGCCCACACGCCGTCGCGGCCGATCCGCTCGGCGTCGTTGAGGGTGAGGGTGAAGCGCAGGTTGTCCTCGCGCGGCAGCGGCTGGCCGACGTAGGTGATGGTCGCGGCGGCGGGGTCCCACTCCCCCGCGGCCGAGGCGGAGAGGTACTGCTCGACGACCTCGGTGTCGGTCGGCCAGGCGGTCATCGCCTTGAGGAAGCCCAGGACGATCTCGTCGGGGGTCGCGTCCTCGGCGGGCGGGACGGCGTTGACCTCGTCGGGCTCGCGCTCGTTGACCTGCGACTCGGTGCCGGCCTCCACGACCGGACCCGAGTCGGGCAGGCCGGTGCACGCCGTCACGGGCAGCAGGCACACCAGCGCGAGCAGCACGGCCGGCCACCGCCGGGTGGGCCGGGCGGGCCGGGGGTGTCGGGCGGGCCGGGCGGGTCGGGAGGGCCGGGCGGATCGGGCGCTCACGCGGTCACCTCGTCGCGGTCGGTGGCGTCGTCGGGCTGGAGCGGGAGCGGGCTGCGGCGCAGGGCGTGGTCGCTGCGACGGGGCAGGGTCAGGCGGAACTGGGCCCCGCGGCCGGGGCGGCCCCAGGCCTGGAGCCAGCCGCCGTGCAGGTGGGTGTCCTCCAGCGCGATCGAGAGCCCGAGCCCCGTGCCACCGCTGGTCCGGGCGCGGGCCGGGTCGGCGCGCCAGAAGCGGTTGAACACCATCGCCGACTCCCCCGGCTCCAGCCCGATGCCGTAGTCGCGGACGGCGACGGCCGAGGCGTCCTCGTCGACGCCGAGCCGGATGACGATGCCGGGGTCGCGGCCCCCGACGGCGGCGTGGTCGATGGCGTTGGTGACCAGGTTGCGCACGATCCGCTCGACCCGCCGGGCGTCGGCCTCGGCCAGGCAGGGCCGGTCGGCGTCCTCGACGGCGATGCGGACCCCCCGCTGCTCGGCGAGGGCCCTTGTCGAGTCCACGACGCGGCGCACGACGTCGCCGACGTTGACGTCCTCGAGGTCGAGCACCGCGGCGCCGGCGTCGAACCGGCTGATCTCGAGCAGGTCGGCGAGCAGCGTCTCGAAGCGGTCCAGCTCGGTCTGCAGGAGCTCGGCCGCGCGGGCCGTGCCCGGGTCGAAGCTCGACCGCGCGTCGTGCAGGACGTCGCCGGCCATCCGCACCGTCGTCAGCGGCGTCCGCAGCTCGTGGGAGACGTCGGAGACGAAGCGGCGCTGCACCCGGCTGAGCTCCTCGAGCTGGCGGATCTGGCGCTGCAGGTTGCTGGCCATCTGGTTGAACGACGTCGCGAGCCGCGCGAGGTCGTCCTCGCCGGTGACCCGCAGGCGCTCCTGGAGCCGGCCGGCGGCCAGCCGCTCGGCGACCTGACGCGCGAGCCGGACCGGCGTCACGACCTGGCGGGTGACCAGCCAGGTGATGCCGGCCACCAGGACCAGCAGCAGGACGGCGGCGGTCAGCAGGGCCTGGGTCACCAGGCCGAGCGTCTCCTGCTCCTCCGCGAGCGGGTAGACGACGTAGAGGGCGTAGGTGCGGCCGTCGGCGGGCAGCCGGAGCTGCGAGGCGACCACGATGCCGGGGACGGAGCCGTCCTCGGGCTGGTCGCTGATGACGTCGGTCTCGCCGGTGCGGTCCGAGATCACCTCGGTGTAGGTCCAGGCGGGTCCGGCTCCGACCGTCGACATCCGGTCGAGCAGGGCGGTCGGCAGGGTGGCGACGACGTCGAGGCCCGCGCTGTAGGTCGCGACCGCGTCGCTGAGCGGCACCCCGGCGTCGACCGGGCCGGTGATGACGACCTGGTAGCCGCGGGTGTCGGCGCGCCCGATGATCTCGCGCGCCAGGTCCTGCACCTGGCTGGCGGCGTCGGTGCCACCCACGGGCGCGGCCTGCAGCCGTCCCTGGGCGTCGCGGGTGGCCGAGGCCGACTCGGCGAGCACGGCGTCCACCCGGTTCTCGAGCAGCCCGTCGCGGGTCTGGCGCAGGAGGTACCACCCGACCGCGCAGATCACCACGGCCGAGAGGACCAGGGTGCTCGCGACCACCCGGGCCTGGATGGAGCGCCGCCAGAAGGTGGGCGGCCGCCGCAGTCGGGACGGCACCCGCGGGGCGCGCACGTCCTAGGCCTTGCCGGCCTTGTAGCCGACCCCGCGGACGGTCACCACGATCTCGGGGTGCTCGGGGTCGTGCTCGACCTTGGACCTCAGGCGCTGCACGTGCACGTTGACCAGGCGGGTGTCGGCGGCGTGGCGGTAGCCCCACACCTTCTCGAGCAGCATCTCGCGGGTGAAGACCTGCCACGGCTTGCGCGCCAGGCACAGGAGCAGGTCGAACTCGAGGGGGGTCAGCCCGATCGGCTCGCCCGCCCGGCTCACGGCGTGGCCCGCGACGTCGATCTCGAGGTCACCGATGGCCAGGGCGTCGGCCTGCTCGGGGCCGGCGGTCTCCTTGCGGCGCACGCGGGCCCGGATCCGCGCGACCAGCTCCTTCGGCTTGAACGGCTTGACGACGTAGTCGTCGGCACCGGACTCGAGCCCCACCACGATGTCGACGGTGTCGCCCTTGGCGGTGAGCATGACGATCGGGACGCCGGACTCGGCGCGGATCTCCTTGCAGACGTCGATGCCGTCGCGGCCCGGCAGCATCAGGTCGAGCAGCACCACGTCGGGCCGGTAGTCGCGGAAGGCCTCCATGGCGCGGTCGCCCCGGCTGACGGTGCGGGAGTCGAAACCCTCCTGCCGCAGCACGATCGACAACATCTCGGCCAGCGCCGCGTCGTCGTCGACGACCAGCACGCGACCGTTGGTCGCGAGGTCGTTCGACGACTCGGTCATGGACCCCATTCTGACAGCACCCACCAGCAGGCCCTACCCGCCGGTACCCGGCGGCAGCCGCGGCCGCGCCCGCGGGCGACGGCCCGGGTCACCACGGAGGCCGGGCAGGCGGGCGCGGGCGAGCGCCGCCGAGACCCCGGAGCCGGAGAAGCCGAACGCCACCACGGGGGTCCGTGGTGGCGTTCGGCTCCTGGCTCACGGGGTCCCGACACGCGGGTCGACCCCGTGCTGGGTCAGTACCGGTAGGCCTCGGCCTTGTAGGGCCCCTCGACGGCCACGCCGAGGTAGGAGGCCTGGTCGTCGCTGAGGGTGGTCAGCTTCACGCCGAGCGAGTCGAGGTGCAGCCGGGCGACCTCCTCGTCGAGGTGCTTGGGCAGCACGTAGACGCCGACCGGGTACTCCTCGGGCTTGGTGAAGATCTCGATCTGCGCGAGGACCTGGTTGGTGAAGGAGTTCGACATCACGAACGAGGGGTGGCCGGTGGCGTTGCCCAGGTTCATCAGGCGGCCCTCGGACAGCACGATGATCGCGTTGCCCGCCGGGAAGGTCCACACGTCGACCTGCGGCTTGACGTTCTTTCGGACCGCGACGCCCTCGGCCTCGAGGCCGGCCATGTCGATCTCGTTGTCGAAGTGGCCGATGTTGCCGAGGATCGCGTTGTGGCGCATCCGCGACATCTGGTCGACGGTCACGACGTCCTTGTTGCCGGTCGCGGTGATGATGATGTCGGCGATGGGCAGCACGTTGTCGAGGGTGTCGACCTGGTAGCCGTCCATCGCGGCCTGCAGCGCGCAGATCGGGTCGATCTCGGTGACGATGACGCGGGCGCCCTGGCCGCGGAGCGACTCCGCGCAGCCCTTGCCGACGTCGCCATAGCCGCAGACGACGGCGACCTTGCCGCCGATGAGGACGTCGGTGGCGCGGTTGATGCCGTCGATGAGCGAGTGCCGGCAGCCGTACTTGTTGTCGAACTTCGACTTGGTCACCGAGTCGTTGACGTTGATGGCCGGGAAGAGCAGCGAGCCCTCCTTCATCATGTCGTACAGACGCAGCACACCGGTGGTGGTCTCCTCGGTGACGCCCTTGATCTCGGCGGCGATGGGGGTCCAGCGGCCCGGGTTCTCGGCGAGCGAGGCGTTGAGGACGTCGAAGATGACCTTCTGCTCGTGGCTCTTGGCCGAGGCCGGGTCGGGCGCGACGCCGGTCTTCTCCATGTCGAGGCCGAGGTGCACGAGCAGCGTCGCGTCACCGCCGTCGTCGAGGATCATGTTGGCGAAGGTGTCGCCGGGCCAGTCGAGGATCTGCTGGGTGCACCACCAGTACTCCTCCAGCGTCTCGCCCTTCCACGCGAAGACCGGGACCCCGGCGGGGGCCTCGACGGTGCCGTGGGGACCCACCGCGACGGCGGCCGCGGCGTGGTCCTGGGTCGAGAAGATGTTGCACGAGGCCCAGCGGACCTCGGCGCCGAGCGCGGTGAGCGTCTCGATGAGGACGGCGGTCTGGATGGTCATGTGCAGCGAGCCCGCGATGCGCGCGCCGGCCAGCGGCTTGGAGTCGCCGTAGCGCTCGCGCATCGCCATCAAGCCGGGCATCTCGTGCTCGGCGAGCTGGATCTCGGTGCGGCCGTAGTCGGCCAGGGAGAGGTCGGCGACCTTGAAGTCCACGGGTGCTCCTGTGTGCTGTTCGATGCGGATGAAGCGCGTGGTACAAGGCTAGGACTGCGCATCGCCGTACGAAGAATCGTTGGAGCACCACACCCCTGTGATACCGGAGTGGGCGGAGTGGGCGGCCGGGGCCGGGCTCAGTGCGCGGCGCCGTGCTTCCTGCCGAACGGCAGCACGTGCACGACGGCCACGACGATCGCGCCGACGACCAGGCCGACGACCGCGGAGGCCGCGGTGTTGGTGAGCCAGCCGAGCACGCCGCCGAGGGCGCCGACAGCGTCGTGGACGGCCACCTCGAGGTGGTGGACCGCGTCGTAGGGCGGGTCGACGCCGAGCTCGTGCAGCTGGGCGAGCAGGATGTGCCCGCCGACCCAGAGCATCGCGGCGATCCCGACGACGGAGATGGTGGCCAGCAGCCGGGGCATCGCCTTGACGAGGCCGAGGCCGATCCGCTGGGCGGCCGCCGAGGAGCGCTGGGCCAGGCTCAGCCCGACGTCGTCCATCTTCACGATCGCCGCGACCACGCCGTAGACGAGGATCGTGATGCCGACGGCCACGACCGCGAGGATGACCGCGCGGGCCACGAACGCCTCGGCGGCGACCTCGTTGAGGGCGATCACCATGATCTCGGCGGAGAGGATGAAGTCGGTGCGCACCGCACCGGCGATCATCGTCTTCTCCTGCTCGGGGCTGATCTCGGCCGCGGGGGCGTCGTCGGCCTCGGCGCCGTGGCCGCTGACCCGCTCCCAGATCTTCTCCGCGCCCTCGTAGGCCAGGAACGTGCCGCCGCAGATGAGGATGACCGGCAGCACCCAGTCGGGCGCGAACTCGCTGAGCAGCAGCGCCGCGGGCAGGATGAAGAGCAGCTTGTTGCGCAGCGAGCCGATCGCGATCTTCTTGATGATCGGCAGCTCGCGCTTCGCCGCGACTCCCTGCACGTACTGGGGCGTGACGGCGGTGTCGTCGACGACGACGCCCGCGGCCTTGGCGCTGGCCCGCGCCGCCGCGGCGCCGACGTCGTCGACCGAGGCCGCCGCCAGCTTGGCGAGCACGGCGATGTCGTCGAGGAGTCCGAACAGCCCAGCGCTCATGCGGCAGAGGTTATACGAGCACGCGGTCGCACCCGCGCGCCCGTCCGGCCCGGCGGCGTCCGGCTCAGTCCTCGACGATGCCCAGGCGCAGGTACTCCGCGGCGTAGGTGCCGGTGAGCAGCAGCGAGGCGTAGCGCGCGACCTCGCTGGGGGCCTCGCTCGTGACGGTCTCGACCCGGACGCCGCGCCCGTCGGCCGCGGCGCCGAGCCGGCCGCGGTGCTCGCGCACGACGGGGTCGTCGGCGCCGTCGTCGAGGACGACGAGCACGGGACGCAGGTCTCCCCCGGAGCCCGTCTCGCCCGCGAAGGGGTCGACGAAGACGTCGCGGGGCCGGGTCGCCTCCAGGACCGGCAGCAGGTGCTCGGCGTCCCCGGCCAGGGCGGTGCGACCGCTCGACCGGCGGATCGACTCCGCGACGCGGCGCGCGGCCCGGGCCGCGAGGACCGAGCCGCCCCAGACCAGCGGGTTGGCGTCGGCGAGCGAGATCGCGAGCATCTTGGCCGGGTTGATCGAGATGTCGCGGTGCGGCGAGCAGGCGATCGCGACGTCGTCGAGGGCCTGCGCGACGCCGTCGGGGGCGGCGTCGGGACCGAGGCCGACGCGGTGCAGGTAGGTCAGCATGACGACGGCCGTGGCGAGCTGGTCGTCGGCGACGGTCGGCAGCAGCGTGCTCCAGCGCCCGTCGGCGTGCTCGGCGACCATGGACGCCGGCGGGCAGGCCACGACGACCTGGCAGCCGCGGCGCACGGCCTCGGCGACCGCGGACGCCGTCCCGGTGTCGGAGCCGTTCGGGGCCAGGACGACGACCAGGTCGAGGCTGCCCGCCCAGCCCGGCAGGCCCTGCCCGGGCCAGGCGACGAAGGGCACCGGGCACCACGGCTCGAGGACCGCGCGCAGCAGCCGCGAGTCGGGGCCGGCGGCGATCACCGCGCGCGGGCGGGCGTCCTGGGCGCGCTCGACCGCGACCGCGGTCGCGGCGGCGGCGTTCTCGGCCTCCCGGCGCACCCGGGCGCCGGACTCGGCCAGGGTGCGCAGGCGCAGGTCGGAGGCGCCCAGGGCCATCTCGTCGTCGAGACGGGACTCGTCGAACCAGGTCATCGCGTCGTCCTCCCCGGTCAGGCCGGGCGGCGGGCTTCGTCGACGAGCAGCACCGGGATGTCGTCGCGCACCGGGTAGGCGAGGCCGCAGGCCTGGCACACCAGCTCGGTGGCGCCCGACGCCGTCACGACGGCCAGGTCGCCGCGGCAGTCGGGGCACACGATGATCTCGAGCAGCGCGGGGTCGATCCCGCCCGTCGGACCGCCCGTCGGGCCGCCCGTCGGGCCGCCCGTGCTGCTGCCAGTGGTGTCGGTCATCGGTTTCCTCCGCGGATCAGGGCGAGCGCCTCGTCGCGCGTCGCGGTCATGGTTCGGTGGTCGGCGCCCTCGACGTTGAGCCGCAGCAGCGGCTCGGTGTTGGACATCCGGAGGTTGAGCTGCCAGTCGGCGTGGCTGATGGTCAGCCCGTCGAGGTGGTCGGTGGTGGCGCCGGGCCGGCCGGCGAAGGCCTCCTCGACCGCGGCCACGGCGGCGGCCGGGTCGGCGACGGTCGAGTTGATCTCGCCCGAGAGCGGGTAGCGGTCGTAGCGAGCCATCAGCGCCGACAGCGGCCGGTCGCTGCCGGCCAGCGCCGCGAGGGCGTGCAGGGCGGCGAGCATGCCGGAGTCGGCGCGCCAGAAGTCGCGGAAGTAGAAGTGACCGCTGTGCTCGCCGCCGAAGACGGCGTCGGTCTCGGCCATCGTCGCCTTGATGTAGGAGTGGCCGACCCGGGTGCGCACCGGGCGCCCGCCGAGCTCGGTGACGATCTCGGGCACGGCGCGGCTGGTGATGAGGTTGTGGATGACCACCGAGCCCGGGTGCCGGGCGAGCTCGCGCTCGGCGATCAGGGCGGTCAGCGCGGACGGCGAGACCGCCGCCCCGCGCTCGTCGACGAGGAAGCACCGGTCGGCGTCGCCGTCGAAGGCCAGGCCGATGTCGGCGCCGACCTCGACGACCTTCTGCTGGAGGTCGACCAGGGTGGCGGGGTCGATCGGGTTCGCCTCGTGGTTCGGGAAGGTGCCGTCGAGCTCGAAGTAGAGCGGCACGAGCTCGACCTGCGCGCCGAGACGCTCGAAGACGGCGGGCGCGGTGTGCCCGGCCATCCCGTTGCCGGCGTCCACGACGACCTTGAGCGGCCGGCCGGTGACCGGGGCGAGCGAGAGCAGGTGGGCGGCGTAGGCCTCCAGCACGTCGTGCTCGGTGATCGACCCGCCGCCCGGGCCGCTCGGCGCGTGCCCGGCGGCGACCAGGTCGCGGATCGCGGTGAGCCCGGTGTCGGTGCCGACCGGCTGTGCCCCGGCGCGGCAGAGCTTGATGCCGTTGTACTGCGCCGGGTTGTGGCTGGCGGTGAACATCGCGCCCGGCAGGCCGAGGAGCCCGGAGGCGAAGTAGAGCTGGTCGGTGGAGGCCAGCCCGATCAGCGTCACGTCGGCGCCGGCCCGGTTGGCACCGTCGGCGAAGGCGCCCGCGAGACGGGGCGAGCTCGGCCGCATGTCGTAGCCGACGACGACCTCCCGGGCCCCGACGACCTCCACGAACGCCGCACCGGTGGCCGCGGCGAGCTCCTCGTCGACCTGGTCGGGGACGGTGCCCCGCACGTCGTAGGCCTTGAAGACGGCGTGGACCGTGCCGGGGTCGAGTGCCATGTCGCGCAGCCTAGTGGGGTCCGGCGCCCCGCCCCCAGCCGGTCAGTCGGTGGTGAGGACCCGCAGGTGACCGCGGCGGCTGGTCTCGCGACCACCCTCCTCGGCCGGGCGGGTGCGCTCCACGGGCGCGGGTCGCCCGGCCTCGCGGACGGCGTCGGCGAGGGCGAGCAGGTCGTCGGAGCTGGGCCCGGTGTCGCGGACGTCGGAGGCCAGGCGGAGCACCTCCCACCCCCGGGGCGCGGAGAGCCGCTCGCTGTGCACGGCGCACAGGTCGTAGGCGTGCGGCTCGGCGAAGGTCGCCAGCGGGCCGAGGACGGCGGTCTGGTCGGCGTAGACGTAGGTGAGGGTCTGCACGGCGGGACGACCGCAGGGGGTGCGCGAACAGCGCCGGAGACTCACGGAGGAGACGGTACCCGTGGAGGCCGTGGTTGCCGCCTAGGCTCGCGGGGTGGCACAGCACGCAGGTCCCGGGGACACCGGTCGACGACGCACCCGGACCAGGGACCGGCGCGACCGCGGCATGCGCGGGCCGGCGGTGCTGCCCCGCGACCCCCGCACGCCCGAGCTCCGCACCCGCCGCGACCGCTTCGACGACCTGGTGCTCGCCGTCGTCGCCGACATCGAGGACCGCTGGCAGGAGCACCTCGGCCTGGTCGAGTACGCCGTCGAGGACGCCCCACAGGTGCCCGACGACTGGGAGTCGGGCACCGTGCCGCTCTCCTCCCTGGTGCGCGGCACCGGCACCCGGCCGACCCGGCTGGTGGTCTTCCGGCGCCCGATCGAGCACCGCAGCTCCTCGCGCGGCGAGCTCGAGGCCCTCGTGCACCGCGTCGTCGTCGAGCAGGTCGCCGAGCTGCTCGGCATCGACCCGGAGCAGGTCGACCCGCGCTTCGACGACACCGACGACTGAGCCGACCGCGCCCGCGGGCCGGGCCGGGCCGGCGTCAGGGCAGGCCGGGCGCGACGTCGGGCACCAGCCCGGTGGTGACCGGGGCCCGGACGGGGACCAGGGTGGCGCCGTCGTCGTTGGTGACCAGCACGACGGAGGTCGTCGCGACGCCGGTGACCGTCACGAGCCGGGCGCCGTCCGGCAGGTCGACGACGGTCGCCCGGTCGCTGGCGACCTCGACCCGCTGCTCGGGCAGGGCCGCGCCGCCCTCGTCCGACGCCGTGACGGTGACCGCGCCCGGGCCGGCCGCGCCGCCGAGCACGAGGCTCTTGCTGCCGGCGGGCAGGACGGCGGTGCCGGGCCCGTCGAGGCGCGCGACGGGCGAGGAGCGCACCAGGTCGCCGCGGTAGAACATCTGCAGGCTCGCGGTCGTCGGCACGGTGGACTCCACGAGCACCCCCAGCGCCCGCTCCGCGCCGGTGCCGACCTCGGCGAGCACGCGGGTCAGCCGCACCGGCACGACCGACTGGGGCGGGAGCACGACCTCCTCCAGCCCGGACGGGGTGAAAGCGGCGTCGGCGGTGACCACCTTGACGGTGGCGCGCTCCTGGGTCGGGCCCGGGTTCGCGACGAAGAGGATCCGCGGTCCGCTGCCCCCGGGCACGCCGAGCAGCAGGTTCTCGGTGGCCGGCGCGTCCTGCGACCCGAGCCCGTCGTCGCCGGCCCGGCTCCCGCCGATGCCGCGCACGGTGTCGCGCACGCTCGCCGCGATCCGGCCCCGCACGACGCTGACGTGCAGGGTGAGCTCGTCGCGCCGCGGCAGGGTGGCGGCGAGGTCGATGCTGCGCGACTCCCCGCCCTGCACCGCGACCCCCCGCAGACCCGGGGCGTCCACGACGCCCTCGCTGCCCAGCACCTCGACGTCGACGACGGCACGGCCCTCGTCGGGGTTGACCAGCTGGAGGATCGACTGGTGGCGGGCGCCGGCGCCGACCCCGGTGAACCAGTGGTCGAAGACCGGGGCGCGGCAGTCGAAGCTGGCGAGCGGGCGCGAGAAGCTCGCCGCGACCAGCCCGGCGGCCAGGTCGCCCTCGCCGAGGACGACGGCGGCGCGCTCACCGGTGTCAACCTCGGTGGACCGCCCCGGCGCCACGGCGACGTCGCGGTCGTCGCGGCGGCCGCTGCGCACGGTCAGGTCGCCGCTGGCGCCCGACGTCGAGGCGACCTGGATGCCGTTGCCGCCGGCGGGGCACACGACGCTCGCGGTGGACAGGGCGGTCTCCCGGGGCGCGACGGCGGGACGCGGCTCGGACCCGGTGTCGACGAGCAGGGCGGCGAGCACGGCGAGCAGCGGCAGCACGACGGCGGCCAGGGTGGTCACGTCGAAGCGGGCGCGCGCGGCGCGCCCGCCGGTGGCGGCCCGGCGTCCGGGGGTGGGGGTCGGGTCGCTCACGGTCGTCTCCTCGCTCGCAGCGTCGGGGCGGCGAGCACGAGCACCAGCACCACGCCGATCCCCTGGACGGCGAGCAGCACGGCCCGCAGCACGACCCGCGACCCGCTGTCGTCGCCGGCGACGGCGTCCGGGTCGAGCGGCCGGTCGACCTCCCAGGCGCGGGTGCCGGCGTCGGAGCCGGCCTGGACCAGGCCGGACGTCGCGTCGAGGGCCGCGGCCACGGTGCCGTCGACCGGGGCGGTGAGCAGCACGTACTCGATGCCGAGGCCGCCGAGCCGGTCGACGACGTCGCCGGTGGGGCGGGACAGGAAGTCGCGGACGGTGGCCGCGTCGGCGGGGTCGACGTCGCTGGGGGCGAGCACCTCGTCCTCGCCCACGGTCACGCCGTCGCCGCGGCGCACCGTGTAGGTCAGGCCGGTCGCGACGCTGCCGTCGACCACCAGGACGCCGTGCTCG
The DNA here is from genome assembly GCF_005954645.2 of Nocardioides sp. S-1144. Classification (NCBI taxonomy): domain Bacteria; kingdom Bacillati; phylum Actinomycetota; class Actinomycetes; order Propionibacteriales; family Nocardioidaceae; genus Nocardioides; species Nocardioides dongxiaopingii. The sequence continues at coordinate 1,499,664 of NZ_CP040695.2, read as the reverse complement.
GGGCCGGTGGTCGAGCGCTGCACCATGTAGGCCGGGACCACGGAGGCGTCGGCGGAGGTGAGGTCGTCGTCGCCGGTGAGCCACCAGGCGATCCCCGTGAGCGGGACGACGACCGCGGCCGCGGCCGCGACCATCCCGGCCGCCCGCAGCGGACCCGCCAGCCCGGCCCGGGTCGCGCCCTGGGCGCCCAGCACGACCGCGACCACGAGGCCCGCCTGCGCCGCCAGCATCGGCCCGCCGAGCCCGGCGGGGGTGTCGGTCGCGGTCAGGGTGAGGTCCACGGTGCCGAGGACGGCGCCGACGGTGGCGCTGACCAGCACGACCAGCCAGCACAGGGTGACCGGGATCCGCGTCGCGCGGGGCAGCAGCGCGAGCACGGCGAGGACGACCAGGGCCAGGCCGGCCCAGGTGGGGGCGCCCAGGTCGCCGAGCCGGCCGGCGAGCAGGTCGAGCGCCCCGACGCCGTCGGAGGGCGGGCGCCCGGCGTCGAGCAGGAGCGCGGCGCCCGAGCCGGTGCTGAGCGCGGGGACCCACCAGGGTCCGAGGAGCACCAGCGGGACGAGGATCGCGGTGAGCGGCGGGAGCCACACGTCGCGGGCGCTGACCAGGCCGCGGGCGAGCAGCAGACCGGCGCCCAGGACGACCAGGACCAGCACCGCGGCGACCAGCCAGGTCGTGGGCGCGAAGGCGGTGGTGAGCGCGAGCAGCAGCCCGACCCGCCAGCCGGCGCGGCGGCGGCGGTCCGGCTCGGGCTCGGCGAAGCCGAGCGCCGCGTGGGCCAGCCACGGCAGCAGGGCACCGGCGACCACGAGGCCGAGCCGCCCGTGTCCCCAGGCACCGGCGGCGACCGGGGCGACGGCGTAGGCCGTGGCGCCGCCGACCAGGATCCAGCGCGGCGCGCCGCGCGGGCTCACCAGTCGCCCGGCGACCCTCAGGAAGCGCCACGCCCCCCACAGCGCGAACGGCGCCGACCCGACCAGCAGCAGGCTGACCGCCCCGGTCGGGCCCAGCACGGTGCCGAGCAGGGCGAGCGGGAGGACGTACGGGGGCGCCGGGACGTCGGTCCCGAACCCGAGCTCGTGCCAGGAGGCGAGGTGCAGCGACCACCAGGCCCCGGCGCCGTCGGGGGCCGGCGCGAGGGCGCCGCCGCTGACCTGGCCGAGCGCGGTGCGCGCCGCCACGACCATCACGGCCACGACGAGCGTCATCGTCAGGGCGACCGGGTTGGTGAAGAACCGGGCGATGGCGCCGGAGTCGGCGAGGTCGTCGTCCTCGTCGCGCTCACGCTCGGCGCGGAGCCGGGTCGCGGCCTGGGACGACGGGTCGAGCTCGGCGGCCGCGACGCGGCGGCGCTCGGCGACGTCGGAGGCCTGCTGGGTGACGGCGGAGACGACGTCGCCGACGAAGTCGAGACCGTGGCGGTAGGGCAGCCACGGCGGCGGGAGCAGCCGCTTGACGCGCTCCCGGTCGGGGCCGCCCGCGGCGGCGCGGTCGCGGCGCTCGCGGCGACCGGCGCGCACCTGGCCCGGCCGGAGGACGACGGCGACCAGCGCGGCGAGGTCGTCGAGGGCCTCGCCGACCGAGCGGACGAGGAGGAAGCCGACCATCCGGACCAGCGTGCCGAGCGTGAGGCGCAGCACCCGCCACGGCAGCGCGGCGGCGCTGCTGTTGACGAGCAGCGTGTAGAGCGCGGCGCGCCGCTCCTGGTAGTGGGTGTGCCGCCCGGTGAGGGCGGTGCGGCGCAGCCCGCGGTGGGCGGCCTCGGCGTGGAAGACGACGGCGTCCGGGACGACCAGGGTGGCGTGGCCGGCGGCCGCGGCGCGCCAGCCGAGGTCGAGGTCGTTGCCGAACATCGGCAGCCGCGGGTCGAAGCCGCCCAGCTCCTCCAGCACGCGGCGGCGCACGAGCATCCCGGCGCTGTTGACGGCGAGGACCTCGCGCTCCTCGTCGTGCTGGCCCTGGTCGTACTCGCCGCGCTCGAGGCCGGTCTCGCGGCGCCCGGTGCCGGACAGGGTGACGCCGAGCTCGAGCAGGCGGCGCAGCGAGGGCCACTCCCGCAGCTTGGGGCCGAGGACGTCGACGTCGGGACGCCGCGCGGCGGCCGCGAGCAGCGCGGCCAGCGCGCCGGGCGCGGGGCGGGAGTCGTCGTGCAGCAGCCAGACCCACTCGGTGTCCGGCGCGAGGGCGGCGACCCGCTCCAGGCCGAGCCGGACGGCGTCCGGGTACGACGCCGACGACGTCGCCTCGACGAGGTCGTAGCCCCCGGGCAGCAGGTCGCGGCTGCCGTCGGTGCTGCCGGTGTCGACCGCGACGACCCCGGACAGGGCGGCGCCCTGCTCGGCGATCCCGTCGAGGACCCCGGGCAGCCAGCGGGTGCCGTCGTGCGTCACCAGCAGGGCGACGACGCGGCCCGACGGCGCGGACGGGACAGACGGGGCGGACACGATCTGCGAGCCTAGGCCAACGGTCCACGGGCCCCGCAGTCCTCACCGGCCGACCCTCGCCGCCGCCTCCTCCCCACCGACACGGAGGCCGCCGGAAAAGCAGAGGCGCCCCGGCCGTCGTCGACCGGGGCGTCCCTCTGGTGGTGCTGCGTCAGACCACGCGCTTCTTGAGCTTGCGCCGCTCCCGCGCTCGGAGAGCCCGCCCCAGATCCCGAACCGCTCGTCGTTCATCAGCGCCGACTCGAGGCAGTCGTTGCGCACCTCGCACGTGAGGCACACCTTCTTGGCCTCGCGCGTCGACCCACCCTTCTCCGGGAAGAACGCCTCGGGATCGGTCTGAGCGCACAGCGCGCGCTCCTGCCATCCCGCCTCGTCCGTGTCCGGAGCCAGGAGAAAGAGCTCCCTCATGGTTCCCACCTCTCGACCCGCTTCTTCACACTTCGACCCGTGCGATGTCGCCACCAACGATCTGGTGCCACGCCGTGCCGGGTGACCCGTCCAGCTGGTGGGAGATCCCGGAACAACAATGTTGGAATTACATGCCTGTCGTGCAGGGAAGTCAAGCGGATGTCTGGTATCGCCGGCGGTGCCGGGGTCCGGTCTGGTCCGGACCCGTGGGTCCGGCGCGGCGGCGGGGGGCGGCAGAGTAGGGGCCATGAAGAACATCACGGTGCTCTCCGGCGGCATGGGCGGCGCCCGGTTCCTGCAGGGACTGCGGCACGCCGTCGCGGCCGGCACCCTGCCGGGCGTCGCCGCGGACGCCGAGATCACCGTCGTCGCCAACACCGCCGACGACCTGTGGATGCACGGGCTCAAGATCTGTCCCGACCTCGACACCGTCATGTACACCCTCGGCGACGGCATCGACCAGGAGCGCGGCTGGGGCCGGCGCGACGAGTCGTGGAGCGTCAAGGACGAGCTGGCCGCCTACGGCGTCGAGCCGACCTGGTTCGGCCTCGGCGACCGCGACATCGCCACCCACCTCGTGCGCACCCAGATGCTGGACGCCGGCTACCCGCTCTCGGCGGTCACCGGCGCGCTCTGCAACCGCTGGCGTCCCGGCGTCCGGCTGCTGCCGATGACCGACGACCGGGTGGAGACCCACGTCGCGATCGCCGACCCGAGCGCCCCCAGCGGCCGCCGGGTCGTGCACTTCCAGGAGTACTGGGTGCGGCTGCGCGCCGCGGTGCCCGCCGAGACGGTCGTCGTCGTCGGGCTCGAGGAGAGCACGCCGGCGCCCGGCGTCCTCGACGCGGTCACCGGCGCCGACCTGGTGCTGCTGCCGCCGTCGAACCCGGTCGTCTCGGTCGGCACGATCCTCGGGGTGCCCGGCGTCCGCGACGCCCTGCGCGCCACCGAGGCCCCGGTCGTCGGCCTCTCCCCCATCGTCGGCGGCACCCACGTGCGCGGCATGGCCCACCAGATGCTCACCTCGATCGGCGTGGAGGTCTCCGCCGGCGCCGTCGGGCTGCACTACGGCTCCCGCGCCGGGGACGCCGGCGGCGTGCTCGACGGCTGGCTCGTCGACGAGCAGGACGCCGACCAGGTCGCCGCGGTCCGGGCGGCCGGGCTGGCCTGCGCCGCCGTCCCGCTGATGATGACCGACCTCGACGCCACGGCCGCGATGGCGGCGGCCGCCGTCGAGCTGGTCCGGTGACCGGGACGGGCCCGGGGGCCGACGTGGGGGCCAGCGTGGGGGGCAGCGCGGGGGGCAGCGTCACCGCGTTCGCCCCCGACGGCGTCCCCGAGGTCCGGGCCGGCGACGACCTCGCCACGCTCCTCCTGGCCGTCCTCGGCACCGGGCCGGCCGGCGGGCTCCTCGACGGCGACGTCGTCGTGGTGACGAGCAAGGCGGTCAGCAAGTCCGAGGGCCGGGTCGTCGACGGCACGCGCGAGGAGCACCTCGCCGCCGAGACCGCCCGCGTCGTGGCCCGCCGCGGGCCGACCACCATCGCGCGCACCCACCACGGCCTGACCCTGGCCGCCGCCGGCATCGACGGCTCCAACGTCGAGCGCGGCCGGGCCGTGCTGCTCCCGGTCGACCCCGACGCCTCGGCCCGCCGGCTCCGCGCCGCGCTCCGTGCACGCACCGGGCGCACCCTCGGCGTCGTCGTCACCGACACCGCCGGGCGGGCCTGGCGCGAGGGCCAGACCGACATCGCGGTCGGGGCGGCCGGCGTCCTGGTGGCCGAGGACTTCGCCGGGCGCGTCGACGCGCACGGCAACGAGCTCGCCGTCACCGCCCCCGCGGTGGCCGACGAGATCGCCGGGCTCGCCGAGCTGGCCCAGGGCAAGCTCGGCGGCCGGCCCTTCGCCGTCGTCCGCGGGCGGGCCGACCTGGTGGCTCCCCGACGGCGACGCCGGGCCCGGCGCGCGCGCCCTCGTGCGGGCCGAGGACGCCGACATGTTCGTCGCCTCGGCGCCCGCGAGGCGGTGGTCCGCGCGCGCGGCGACCCGGCCGACCGGACGCCGTTCGGCCGCCCCGCGCCCGCCGTCGAGCTCGCCGGCGCGCTCCTCGACGCGCTCGGGGTCAGCGCCGCGCACGTCGACGACGACACCCTCACGGTCCCGCCCGCGGCCGCTCCGCTGGCCGCCGTGGTGGCCTTCGCCTTCGGCTGGCACCTGGCTCCCGGAGGGGGCGACGACGCCGGGGACGGTGCCGCTCGACACATCCGCAGGGGCACTCCGTAGACTCTGCGCGACTCCCGACCCGTTGAATGAGGTAAGCCGACCCGTGGCCAAGTCGTCCAAGTCCCAGAAGACCGAGCGCCAGAAGCTGATCGAGGAGACCCTCAAGAAGCAGCGGACCTCCGAGAAGAAGCGCGGCAACGCGATCGTGCTCGTCGCGATCGCCATCGCCGTCGCCATCATCGGCGTCGCGACCTACCCGATGGCCCGCGGTGCCTTCGAGGAGTCCAAGTACGAGGACGACGCCCTCAACCAGATCGGCGCGGCCGCCTCGACCTGCCAGGACGTCGTCGAGAAGGCCGGCAGCGACGTCGGCAACCACGTCGACGAGCCGCAGCAGGTCACCTACGACGCCGCGCCGCCGGCCTACGGCGCCCACTGGAACGCCATCGGCGCCCCGGCGCCGTTCGAGGACAAGTTCTACGACGCCGACGACCGGCCCGAGCTCGAGCAGCTCGTGCACAACCTCGAGCACGGCTACACGATCCTCTGGTACGACGAGACGATCGCCGACGACGCCACGCAGCTCGGCCAGATCCGCGCGATCGCCAACAAGTTCAAGGAAAGCGGCGACGCGAAGAACTACCGCAACAAGTTCATCGCGGCCCCGTGGCTCGACTCCGACGAGGACGGCGCGAAGTTCCCCGACGGCCAGCACGTCGCATTCACGCACTGGAAGGGCACCACGGAGGAGTCCACCGGCGTCTGGCAGTACTGCGGCGACGTCAGCGGCGAGGCCCTCGAGACCTTCATGGACACCTACCCCTACACCGACGCCCCCGAGGCCACCATCATCTAGCCCGCCCGCCGACGAAGCCGCGCCTGGAGTCCACGCTCCGGAGGCTGAGCAAGCGAGCGCCAGCGAGCGCCGACGAAGCCACGCCCGCAGTCCGCGTTCCGGAGGCTGAGCAAGCGAGCGCCAGCGAGCGCCGACGAAGCCGCAGGTCGTCATCGGCCAACGCCTCCCGGCGAGCGCCAACGAAGCCACGCCCGCAGTCCGCGTTCCGGAGGCTGAGCAAGCGAGCGCCAGCGAGCGCCGACGAAGCCGCAGGTCGTCATCGGCCAGCGTCCCGGCGCTTACCTCCCGCGGAGCGGTGCCGGGCTTCGTCGGCGCTCGCCAGGGCTCGCTTGCTCAGCCTCCGACAGTGACGAGGCTTCGTCGGCGCTCGCCAGGGCTCGCTTGCTCAGCCTCCGACAGTGACGAGGCTTCGTCGGCGCTCGCCAGGGCTCGCTTGCTCAGCCTCCGGGAGCGGTGCCCGGCTTCGTCGGCGCTCGCTGGCGCTCGCTTGCTCAGCCTCCGCGTACAGGGTTAGAGGAGGTCGTCGCGGCCGAGGTCGCGCAGGGTTGCGACGACGGCCTTGACGTCCTGGGCGCGCTCGCGGGTCGTGACCAGGAGGGCGTCGGGGGTGTCGACGACGACGACGTCGTCCAGACCGACGACGGCGACCACCCGACCCGATGCCGGGACGACGAGCCCGGTCGCGTCGCGACCCACGACGAGGGCGTCGTCGCCCAGCACGGAGAGCCGCGCGCGGTCGGGGTCGCCGAGCAGGCCGGTGAGGGAGTCGAAGTCGCCGACGTCGTCCCACCCGAGGGCGGCCGGCACCACCGCGACCCGGCCGGCCGCGGCGGCCGGCTCCGCGACGGCGTGGTCGAGCGCGATCCGCGGCAGCATCGGCCAGACGTCGTCGAGGGTGTCGGGGTCGGCCGCGATCGCGCGCAGCGCGGCGGCGAACCCGGGGTCACCGGCGGCGAGCAGGTCGAGCAGCACCGTGGGCCGGACGACGAACATGCCGGCGTTCCACCGGAACTCCCCCGTCGCCAGGTACCGCTCGGCGACGTCGGCCGACGGCTTCTCCACGAACGCCGCGACGTGCGCGGCGCCGGGGTGCCCGGCGAGCGGCTCCCCGAGGTGGATGTAGCCGAACGCGGTGGAGGCCGAGGTCGGCTCGATCCCGAGGGTGACCAGCCACCCGTCCTCGGCGGCGCGGACGGCGACCCGCACGGCCGTCGCGAAGGCCTCCGGCTCGCCGATGACGTGGTCGGCGGCGAAGGAGCCCAGGACGGCGTCCGGGTCGCGCCGCTCGAGGAGGGCGGCGGCCAGGCCGACGGCGGCCATCGAGTCGCGCGCCGACGGCTCCGCCACGACGGCGCCGTCGGGGAGGCCGGGCAGCTGCTCGACGACGGCGTCGCGGTGCGCGCGGCCGGTGACGACGAGGAAGCGGTCCTCCACGAGCGGCGCGAGGCGGGCGTGGGTCTCCTGGAGCAACGAGCGTCCGCTGCCGGTGAGGTCGCGCAGGAACTTCGGCGCCGACGAGCGCGAGAGCGGCCAGAGCCGGGTGCCGGCTCCCCCGGCCGGCACGACGGCCCAGAATCGGTCGAGGGCGGGCCCGGGCGTCGTCATGGGGCGGAGACTAGCCAGTCACCGGACTGCGCGAGACTGCAGGAGTGCCTCCTGCCACGACCTTCGCCGCCGTCCTGACCGCCCAGCTGCGCCACGACGCCGGGCGTCCGCTCGTCACGTTCTACGACGAGGGCACCGGGGAGCGCGTCGAGCTCTCGGTGACGACGTACGCGAACTGGGTGGCCAAGGCCGCCTCCCTGCTGGTCGACGAGCTCGACCTCGAGCGCGGCGCGACGCTGCGGGTCGACCTGCCGCCGCACTGGCTCGGCACCGTCTTCCTCGGCGCGGCCTGGACCGCCGGGCTCGTGGTCACCGACGACGACGCCCCGGACGCCGTCGTGTGCGGGCCGGACTCGCTCGAGCGGTGGGCGCCCCAGGCCGAGGACCGGGTGGTGCTGGCCTGCGCGCTGCTCCCGATGGGGGTCCGCTTCGCCGGCGGCGTCCCGCCCGGCGTCCACGACGTCGGCACCGAGATCTGGTCGCAGCCCGACGCCTTCACCGCGTGGGACCCGCCCACCGGTGACGACGTCGCCCACGACCTCGGGGGCACCGCGGTGACGCAGGCCCGGCTGTGGCAAGCAGCCGCCGCCGGGACTCTCGTCACCGACGGCGGCCGCCTCCTGTCGGAGGCGAACCCGGCTTCCCCACCGGGTGTCGCCTCCTTCACGGAGCCGCTGGCACGCAGCGGCTCGCTCGTCCTGGTCGTCCAGGCCGGACGGGAGCGTCTCGAGGCGACCTACGTCGCCGAGCGCGCCACCGCCCGCTTCCCTGCCTGAGCGACCGGACACCTTGGGGGTCTCGGGCCTCACCCGATCCGGTCGTAGAGCTCGAAGCCGGTGCCGAGCAGGGTCGGCGCGCCGAAGCCCTTGCGGTAGCCGCGCACCAGGTACATCTCGCCGGTGCCCTTCTTGCGCACCACCAGGTCGGGGTGGCCGACCAGGTCGACGTCGCTGATCCCGCTGGCGATGTCGTAGGGGCTCATGTCGAACTTCATCGTCTTGATCGAGCCGGTCAGGCCGCCGGGGCCGTTGCCGTGCAGGATCCTCAGGCTGTTGCCGGTGCGGAAGATGCTGTCCGGGGCGCCGTCGGCACCCCAGAGGCCGACCGGGATGTGCCGGTACGCCGCGACGGCGCTGTAGGCCACGTAGCTGGCGCCCACGCCCTTGCCGCCGGCGCCGGGGTAGATCCGCATCGAGCCGTTCTTGGGCTGGCCCATCAGGTCCGGCCAGCCGTCGCCGGTGACGTCGCCGGGCGCCGAGAGCATCCGCACCCCGGCGAAGCCGGTGGCGATCGGCACGCCCGTGCGGAAGCCGCCCTTGCCGTTGCCGCTGGCGAGGTAGAGCTTCCCGTCACGGCCGCGGACCATGAGGTCGGAGAAGCCGTCGCGGTCCCAGTCGCCGGCGTTGAAGAAGGCGGTCGAGCCGGCCAGGCTGACCGCCGTGGCGATCGGCTTGCCCGCGACGACCGACGAGCCGCGCTTGTCGAGGGGGACGACGACCGCGCGCCCGTCGGACTTGCGGCGCAGCACCAGGTCGGGCTGGTCGGAGCCGGCGAGGTTCGACTCCAGCTGCCGCCCGGAGAACCCGGCCTGGGCCTGGGCGGCCAGGGAGCGGATCTGCGGCAGCTTCGCGTACAGGTACCGGCCCGGGCAGGCCGTGGAGCCGGCGTCGCGGTGGCCGTTGATGGCCGCGAAGTTCCGCGAGGTGACGAACTGCTTCGTCGAGGACGCCTTGACCCCGTGCAGCGAGAGCTTCCAGCCGAACAGCACGCCGTAGGCCTGGACCATGGCCTGCGAGGGCTGGGCGACGTCGTAGTTGCCGATCGCCGACATCGAGAACGAGTCGTCGTTGTAGCCCAGGGTGTGCGCCCCGACGACGGCGCGGTCGACGCCGCCGTAGCGGCCCTCCCAGATGCGGCCGAACCGGTCGACGAGGTAGTTGTAGCCGACGTCGCTCCAGCCGCGCGACTGGGTGTGGTAGGCGTAGATGCCCCGCAGGATCGCGGGGACGTCCTTGGCCTTGTAGTTGTTGGCGTTCACCGTGTGGTGCACGAAGCCCGCGTGGACCTCGTAGTAGTGCAGCGAGCTCGCGTCGCGCATCCGCTCGTCGGCGCCCCACTGGGCGCGGGAGTAGATGACCGGCCGGGGGGTGTAGGTCGCGGCGGCGAGCTCGAGGTCGCCGGCCGACGACGCCATGGCGCCGTCCCCGGTCGTGCTGGCGGGGGCCGCGGTGCCGCTGCCGGTTCCGGTACCGCCGGTGCCCTGGCTGGGACCGGTCTCGATCGTCGGCAGCTCCTTGGCCGACTCCTCGGCCACGCCCGGGTCGATGACGGCGAGCTTCACGTCGGGCGGCGCGGCGGCGTCGCTGACGATCTTCACCTGGACGTCGTCGACCTCGCCGACGAGCAGCTCGTCGGTGCCGGGACGGGCCTTCCTGGCCTCCCGGCTGTCGGGGTCGGGACCGTGGTCGTCGTGGTACTCCATGTCGAGCCACGACGACCAGCCGGCCTCGTCGCGGGTGCGGACCTGGATGGCGATCTCGTCGTCGGGGACGACGGCGCCGTGCTCCCACGTCACGCCGACCGCGCCGTAGCCGGTGACCTTCTGCGGCGTGCTGACCAGCTCGGTCGCACCGCCGCGCTTCAGGGTGGCCCGCGCGGCGAGCATGCCGGGAGCGATCCGGGCGCCGCGGGGCGCGGTCAGCGGGACCTCGCGCACCGTCGGGTCGACGACCTCGGAGGGCACCAGCGTCGGGACCTGCTGGGCCGCGGCGTAGGCGGCGAACTCGAGCGAGGGGGTGGCCGCGGCCGTGCCGGACGGCGTCGATCCGGCGCCGTCGGGGGCCGGGCCCAGCTCGATCGAGATGACCCGGGCGGCGGGCGTCAGGACGGCGCAGATGACGCCGAGGACCAGCAGCTGCTGGCACGCGGTGACGAACCGCGGGTGCTTGGGGTGGGTGGTCGTGACGTTCTCAGATGACATGTTTTCAGCAGCTCCAGTGCGAGGGGAAGAGTCACACGAGACGCAACTTTCACATCAGTCACAGGAGTTGGGAAGAGAACCTGAGTAACTACACGACTGTAATTTCCACTCGACACGCCGCTGGACCAGAGATTTGTCAACTCTGCGGGTCGGGCCGACTCAGATGTCGGCGCCGAGCTCCTCGTCCATCTCCTCCTCGTTCTCGGGCGTGACGTCGTCGTCGTACTCGAGGAAGCGGATGCCGGCGTCGACCGGTCCGTCGTAGGCCAGCCGGCCCTCCTCGAGCACCAGGACGCGCGAGCACATCCGGCGCACCGAGCCGGCCGAGTGCGAGACGTAGAACAGGGTGCGACCGCTGTCGCGGATCTCGCCCATCCGGGCCAGGCACTTCTTCTTGAACGGCCGGTCCCCCACCGCGAGGACCTCGTCGGCGAGGAAGATGTCGGAGTCGACGTGGATGGCGATCGAGAAGCCCAGCCGCGCGCTCTGTCCCGAGGAGTAGTGGCCGACCTGGGTGTCGAGCTTGTCCTCGAGCCCGGCGAAGTCGACGATCGCGTCGAACTTGCGGGCCAGCTCCTTCTCGGTCATGCCGAGGATGGCGGCGTTGAGCTCGAGGTTGTCGCGGCCGGTGAGCTGCGGGTGGAACCCCGCCCCGGTCGCGATCAGCCCGGCGATCCGCCCGCGCGTGAGGATCGAGCCGGTGTCGGGTCGCATCACGCCGTTGATCATCTTCAGCAGCGTGCTCTTGCCGGAGCCGTTGAGGCCCATCAGGCCGATCGACTCGCCCTGCTCGACGGTGAACGACACGTCGTCGACGGCGTTGAACTCGGCGATGGTCTGGTTGCCGCGCAGCTTGGCGACGGTGATCTGCTTGAGGGTGCGCTGGTAGCGCTTGGTGAAGGTCTTCGTCGCGTGCTCCACGCGGATGGAGTCGACCACGTCAGAGCCTCTCGGGGATCTTGTTCTCGAGCCGGCTGAACACCAGCTGGCCGATGCCCAGCACCACCACGGAGACCAGGACCATCACCAGCCCCCGCTCGACGAGGTGGTCGGGCATGACCGTCTCCTGCGTCGTGCTGCCGGTCCAGAACGCCCGCTGGAACAGGATCACGGCGTTCGCGAGCGGGTTCAGCATGTAGTAGGGCGCGAAGCTGCCGAACCGCTGGTCGACCATCTCGTAGCTGTAGATCATCGGCACGCCGAAGCGCACCACGTTGGTCAGGATGGCCACCACGCTGCCGACGTCGCGGAAGAACACGTTGGCCGCGCTGAACATCAGCGCCAGCCCGGTGCCGAGCACGCTGATCAGGACCAGGGCGATGAAGAAGCAGACGACCCCGGTGACGTCGGGTCGCCAGCCGGAGAACAGGCAGGCCACCACGAGGATCACCACCTGCGGGAGCACGTGGTACAGAGAGACCAGCATCGAGGCGACGGGGAACATCTCCCGCGGCATCGCCATCTTCTGCACGATCTGGCGGTTGCGCACGATCGAGCGGGTGCCGGCGTTGAACGTCTCGTTGAAGAAGTGGACGATGATCAGCGCCGAGAAGATGTGGATGGCGAAGTTCGGCACGTTCCGGTGCAGGGCGAAGATCGTGCCCATGATGAAGAAGTAGATGCAGAACTGCGACAGCGGGTTGATGTAGGACCACAGCAGACCGAGCACCGAGCCCTGGTAGCGCGCACTGATCTCGCGCGTCACCAGCAGCTTGAGCAGGTAGCGCCGCTGGAAGACCGCCTTGAGCCCGTTGTCGGCCGTCGGCGGGGCCAGCGGCGGCAGGTCCTTCTCGGCCTGCGCCCGCGCCGCGTCGGTGGTGGTGTCGGTCATCGCATCTCGCTCAGTCGTCGGACCCGGGCTCGGGGTTGGCGTCGGTCAGCCACGGCTGGAAGGTCTTCTCCCAGGCGGCCGGCGACGTCATGTCGTCCATCGCGGCACGGTAGCGCTCGGCGAGCTCGTCCCAGCTGCTCGCGAGCTCGCGGTGCACGGCCAGGGTCCGCTTCACCAGGTCGACGAACTTGGCGCGGTCGCGCTTGTAGAACGCCGTCGAGGCACCGTCGGGCAGGGTGACCAGGGCGGAGTCGTAGCGGGCGATCTTGTGCCAGCGTGCGTCCTGGCCCATGATCTCGGCCTCGGGGTTGACCTGGGAGACCGCGCGCGGCTGCCGCAGCTGCCGGATCGGCTGGATCAGCGCCTGGATCGTGGCGGCCCGGCCGGAGATCACCGGGGAGGGCTCGCGTCCCTTGCGGGGCAGCTTGTGGCGGCGCACCTCCGGGAGCTGGCCCGGGTCGGTGATGTAGGTGGCGTCGTCGAAGCCCTTCACCGACTCCTTGAGCTCGGGCAGCGTCGTGAGCAGGAGGTCGTGCAGGCCCTCGGGGCCGGCGAGGACGTCGACCAGCGCGCGGTGCCGCAGCTCCACGGTGGAGTACTGCATCGACACCAGGTGCTTGATCTGGTGGTTGAGGCTCTCCTGCACCATCCGGCCGCCGCGCGGGTACTTCGAGTGCAGCAGCGCGGCGATGAAGCGGTTGCGCACGTGGAAGTAGGACTGCCAGTCCAGGGCGTCGTTCTTGTCGGTCCACGGCACGTGCCACACCGCCGCGCCCGGGAGCGTCACCGTCGGGTAGCCGGCCTCCTTGGCCCGCAGCCCGTACTCGGAGTCGTCCCACTTGATGAAGAGCGGGAGCGACAGTCCGATGTCGCGCAGCACCGTCGTCGGAATCAGGCACATGAACCACGGGTTGTAGTCGACGTCGATCCGGGCGTGCAGCCAGCGGGTCGAGCGGATGTTGCGCTCGTTGAGGTCCCAGCCGGGGACGACGCCGGGCGCCGAGCCCCACCAGAACGTGTAGGGCTCGACCTTCTCGCCGAAGCTGTGCAGCTGGGCCTTCTGGTAGATCGAGAACATGTGGCCGCCGACGATCGTCGGCTTGCGGCACAGGTCGCCGAAGGTGGCGGCCCGGACGACGCCCTCGGGCTCGCACTCGGTGTCGTCGTCGAGCATCATCACGTAGGTCGACCGGCCGGCCTTGAGGCCCTCGTACTGCGCCCGCGCGAACCCGCCGGAGCCGCCGATGTTGCCCTGCTCGATGATCCGCAGGGTGTCGCCCAGCGCCTCGCGGGCGGCGGGGAAGAACTCGGAGTCGACGAGCTTCTTGGTGCCCTGCTCCATCACCAGGACCTCGTCGACGAGGTCGTCGAGCTCCTCGGCGCTGCCGAGCTGGGTGAGCAGCTTGGCGCAGAAGTCCTGCTGGTTCATGGTGGTGATGCCGATGGTGACGGTGCCCTTCGGGGCCCGGTCGAGCGGCACCTCCGCGGTCCACTCCGCCGAGCGCACGACGGCGTCCTCGTCGGTGGCCACGACGTCGTACCAGTACCAGCCGCCGTCGGTGAACGGCTTGAGCGTGAGGTCGAAGGAGAACTCCCCCGCGTCACCCTCGACGGCGCCGGAGTCGACGCGCTGCGACCGGCCGTTGGCCATCGAGCGGTAGACGATGACGCTGGCGCCCTCGCCCTCGAGCCGCACCGTGAGGCGGACCTCGGAGACCACGGTGTGTCGGCGCCAGTAGGAGGCCGGGAAGGCGTTGAAGTAGCTCCCGAACGACATCGTCTCGCCCTGCTCGACCTTGAAGGCCGTGCGGGAGAGGATCTGGTCGGGGTGCACGACGCGCACGCCCTTGGCCGCGGTGGCCATCCGGGTCGTGATCGCGTTGGCCTCCTGGGCCGCGCGGGTGTGGCCGATGTCGAACTTGTCGGCGTCCAGGGCCAGCGGGTCGGGGTCGACGTAGAGGCTGATCACGTCGGTGTCGCGGTCGGCCGGCATGATCTGCCGCATCAGCCGGACCCGGGCGGTCCCGGGTGCGTGCGACGTGGCGTCCTCGGTCGTCTGGGTGTGGGTGACGCTCATCCCTCGACTCCTCCGCTGGTCAGCTGGGCGCCGTCGGCGAAGTGCGGCTTGAGCTTGTTCTCGTACATCGACAGCGCCGAGCCGATCGCCATGTGCATGTCGAGGTACTTGTAGGTGCCCAGGCGCCCGCCGAAGAGCACCATCGGCTCCTGCCTGGCCAGGTCGCGGTACCGCAGCAGCTTGGCGCGGTCCTCGGCGGTGTTGATCGGGTAGTACGGCTCGTCGTCGTCCTCGGCGAAGCGGGAGTACTCGTGGACGACGATGCTCTTGCCCGGCAGGTAGGTGCGCTCGGGGTGCAGGTGCTTGAACTCCAGCACCCGGGTCCACGGCACGTCCTGGTCGTTGGCGTTGACGACGCCGGTGCCCTGGTAGTCGTCGACGTCGACGGTCTCCTGGACCAGGTCGACGGTGCGCCACGACAGCCGCCCCTCGCTGTTGCCGAAGTACTCGTCGACCGGGCCGGTGTAGACGATGGGCACCTTGCCCTTGTACTGCTCGGCGAGGCCGTTGGAGGCGTCGAGGAAGTCGGTGTCGACGCGGACCTCGATGTTGGGGTGGTCGGCCATCCGCTCGAGCCACGCGGTGTAGCCGTCGACCGGCAGGCCCTCGTAGGTGTCGTTGAAGTAGCGGTTGTCGAAGGTGTAGCGGACCGGCAGGCGCGTGATGATGTCGGCGCTCAGCTCGGTGGGGTCGGTCTGCCACTGCTTGGCGGTGTAGCCCTTCACGAACGCCTCGTACAGCGGGCGCCCGATGAGGCTGATCGCCTTCTCCTCGAGGTTGGCGGCGTCCTTGGTGTCGATCTCGCTCGACTGCTCCGCGATCAGCGCCCGGGCCTCGTCGGGGGTGTGCGCCTTGTTGAAGAACTGGTTGATGAGCGCCAGGTTCATCGGGAACGAGTAGACCTGGCCCTGGTACTTGGCGAAGACGCGGTGCTGGTAGCCGGTGAAGTCGGTGAACCGGTTGACGTAGTCCCACACCTTCTTGTTGGAGGTGTGGAACAGGTGGGTGCCGTACTTGTGCACCTCGATCCCGGTCTCCGGGTCGATCTCGGAGTAGGCGTTGCCCCCGAGGTGGTAGCGACGCTCGATCACCAGCACCTTCAGGCCCAGCTCGGCGGCGCACCGCTCGGCGATGGTCAGGCCGAAGAAACCCGAGCCGACGACGACGAGGTCGGGCTGGGCGGACGGAGCGGACCGGGCGGGGTCAGTCGTTGCGGCAGACACGATCGGTCAGTCTACGGATGCCACCAGCCTCCCCCGATTCCGCAACGCCCACGACCGTGTCACAACCACGGTTCGGCGCCCGCGCGGGCGCGGGCGCGACCGGGCGTGACCCCGCCCACGCCGGGTCCGAGGATGCCGTCGTGGCGGGCCACGACGCGTAAACTCGGGCCCATGCAGGAGTCTGTGGGCGTGCGCGCCGTTCTCGAGCGCAACTTCGGGTACGCCTGGGCGGCCGGCATCGCCATGGCGGTCGCGACCGTCGTGTTCGCCGCCGTCGCCGAGCTGCCGATCCGCGACCCCGACAACTTCGTGCCCGGCTACATCCGCTTCCCGGCGATCGTCTTCGGCGCCATCGCGCTCGACGTCCTGCCGCGGCTGGTCTGGCGCCTGACCCACGGCTCCCGGGGCGCGGTCGAGACGCTGCGCGGGATCATGCGCGAGCGCTGGACCAAGGCGCACTGGCTCTTCGCGCTGAGCGGCATCGGCGCCTGGTACCTCACCTACGCCGCCTTCCGGAACCTCAAGAGCTTCGTGCCGTTCGTCAACGGCCACAACTGGGACGCCGAGTTCCGCAAGATCGACCAGGTGCTGTGGTTCGGCCACGACCCCGCCGTCCTGATGCACGACCTCTTCGGCACCGGCATCGCCTCGCACGTCTTCTCCGGCGTCTACTTCATCTGGATCGCCCTGGTGCCGGTGAGCATCGCGATCGCGCTGGTCTGGACCCGGTCGCGGACCGCCAGCTCGTGGTACGTCACCGCGGTGGCCTTCGACTGGCTGCTCGGCGCGGCGGTCTACCTGATGCTGCCGTCGGTCGGCCCGGTGTACACCACCGCCCAGCGCGGCCAGTTCGACGCCCTCGACCACACCTACAACACCGACCTCGCCAACAGCATGTGGGACGACCGCGTCGCGGTCGTCGGCGACGTCTTCGGCTCCGGCACCCTGCAGACGATCGCGGCCTTCCCGTCGCTGCACACCGGGATCATGGTGACGATCTGCGTCTTCGCCCAGTACGTCGGCCTGGCGCGCTGGATCCGCGTGGTGTCGTGGGTCTTCCTCGGCCTCACGATCGTGGCCACCCTCTACCTCGGCTGGCACTACTTCGTCGACGTCCTCGGCGGCGTCGCCCTCGGGTCGGTCACCGTCTGGCTCGCCGCCCTCGCCACCGGCAACCACGACGGGCTCCGTCCCCGGCTCAAGCGCGCCGAGGTCACCGACGAGGTCACCTCCACCCCCGTCGCCTGACCCTGACCCGTCGCTGATCACTGACGGGTCACCGCGGATTTGGTGCCGACCCGTCGCTGATCACTGACGGGTCAGCGGGCTTTTCGTGCCGACCCGTCGCTGATCACTGACGGGTCAGCGCGAGTTTGGTGCCGACCCGTCGCTGATCAGGGACGGGTCAGCGGGGGCGGGCCTCGGGTGAGAGCCGGGTCAGGGTGCGCGAGTCCCGGGCCGCGCGGACGACGTTGCGGGCCTCGGCCCGGCCACCGCGCAGCGGGCTGAGCAGGACGACGGCCAGCGCGATCAGCCACGGCTTGGCCCGCACCAGCGCGTTCTCGCCGTAGCGGCGGTGCACGACGAACAGGTTGCGGTACATGTAGTACCCCTTCCAGCCCGCCAGGTCGTGCTGCTGGTCGAAGTCGAGCCGGCGCACCAGGACGGCGTCGCGGACCGCCCAGATGCGGTACCCGGCGCGACGGGCGCGCACGGCGAAGTCGACGTCGTCGTAGAAGATGAAGTAGGCCGGGTCGGGCAGCCCGATCGCGTCGACGACCTCGCGGCGCACCAGGAAGCCCTCGAAGGCGACGTTCTGCACCTCGACCAGCTCGGGCATCGCCGCGCGGGTGCCGAAGTCGGTCTCGACCATCGCGGTCTTCGGCTTGATCGCTAGCGGGTTGCGTAGGTCGAAGCGGGTCGCGGCCTTCTCGACCAGGGCGCCGCTGCGGTCCTCGCGCACCGACGTCAGGCAGGCCTCGTCGACCGCCATCAGCCTGGCCAGGCAGTCGGGCGCGGGGAGGACGTCGTCGTCCATCAGCCAGATCCGGTCGTAGCCCTGCTCGTGGGCCGTGCGGACGGCGAGGTGGAAGCCGCCGGCACCGCCCAGGTTGTCGTCGGTGCGGAGCACCTGCAGCCCCGGGAGACCGGCCCGGGCGAGGACGTCGGCGGTGTGGTCGTCGCTGTGGTTGTCGACCACGATCACCGCGTCGGGCGCCGGCTCGAGCGCGGCCAGGCCGGCGAGCATGCCCTCGAGCAGGTCGGCGCGGTTGTAGGTCACCACGACGACCGCGACCGTCTCGGCCGCGCTCACGCCAGGTACTTCCGGTGCCCGGTGAAGTCGCCGCGCAGCCCGGCCCACGCCGCCCGCGCGCTCATCGCGATCCGGCCCGGCCGGCGGCGGGTGAACAGGTAGAACCAGACGGTCTTGACCCAGAACATCAGCACGAACGGCCAGCCGCGGTAGTCGCGCAGGTTGACGGTGTTGTTGCGGGCCATGCAGTAGTGCTTGAGGTCGCTGGGCGTGTGGTTGTACGTCGTGCGGCCGAACATCATCGGGGTGCCGAGGTCGTCGGTGGCCGGGTTGGTGAAGATCGCCTCGACGACGGTCGCGATCCGGGCGCCGGCCCGCTCGGCCCGCCAGAGGTACTCGACGTCGTCGCCCCAGATGAAGAACTCCGCCCGCGGGACGCCGATCCGCTCGACGAGCTCGCGGGTCACCAGGACGCCGTTGAACGGGATCACCACGCCCGGGATCAGCCCGTCGCGCGCGGCGGCCTCGACCTCGGCCATCCGGTGCACCACCCGGGTGCCGCCGGGGAGCCGGATCGGGAAGCACAGGCGGGAGGCGTCCTGCTCCGCGACCACGGCCGGGCCCCAGAAGTCGAGGTCGGGCCGCTCGAGGAGCAGCGCGAGGCAGTCGGGCTCCGGCACGGCGTCGTCGTCCATCAGCCAGACGCGGTCGGCGTCGCGCTCCATCGCCCAGGTGAGCCCGGTGGCGAAGCCGCCCGCGCCGCCGGTGTTGGAGTCGAGGGTCCGGGTCCGGACGCGGTCGGGGCCGCCGTGGGGGAACCGGCCGCGCAGCCACTCCCCCGTGCCGTCGGTGGAGGCGTTGTCGACCACGAGCACCTCGGCGACCTCCCGCACCTCCAGGAGCCGGTCGAGCAGCCGTTCGAGGAGGGGCAGCCGGTTGAACGTCACCACCACCGCCACGACCTGCACGACGCCGACCCTACTGGGTGGTCCGGAGGGGCGGCCCTACTGTGGTGGCGTGCAGACCGACGCCATCACCACTCTCCTCCAGGACGTCGCCGCCGAGGTCATCACGCCTCGCTTCCGCTCCCTCGACGCCGACCAGATCAGCGAGAAGAAGCCCGGCGACCTCGTGACCGTGGCCGACCACGAGGCCGAGGTGCTCATCACCGCCGCGCTCCTGGAGGCCTACCCGGACGCCGTCGTGCTCGGCGAGGAGGCCTTCGCGGCCGACCCGAGCCTCGGCGACCGGTACGCCACCGCCGCGCACGCCTTCACCGTCGACCCGGTCGACGGCACCAAGAACTTCGTCAACGGCTCCCCCGACCACGCCGTGATGGCCGCCGAGCTGCGCGACGGGGTCGTCGTCCGCTCGTGGATCTGGCAGCCGCAGCACGAGGTCGCCTACGTCGCCGAGCTCGGCGCCGGCGCGTCGCGCAACGGCGAGCCGCTCGTGGTCACGCCGCCGGCCGGTCCGCCGTCGACCTGGCGCGGGGTCACCTCGCGCCGGGCCTGGGTCGGGCAGGCCCTCGAGGGGCGCCGCCCGCTCGAGCTGTCGTGGGTGTGCTGCGGCGTCGACTACCCCCAGCTGGTGTCCGGGGCGGCCGACTACCTGCTCTACGGCGGCACCATGCCCTGGGACCACGCCCCCGGCGGGCTCCTGCTCACCGAGGCCGGCGGCACCCTGCGGACGCCGTCCGGCGAGGCCTACGACCCCCGCACCCCGCACCCCGGCGTCCTGGTGGCCGCCGCGTCGGACGACGTCCACGCCGACGTCGTCGCGAGCTGGTCCTTCTAGGGGCGCGACCTCGGCCAGTCCTGGGCCTGGTCCCGACGGAACTGGCCCCAGCCGCGCAATTGCCGCGAATCGGCCAGTTCGGCGGCGTGAGACCGAGCCGATCGCGGCAATTGCCGCGGATCGGTCGGTCCTAGGTGTGATGCCCAGCCAGGTTGTCCAACCGGGTGATGGGTGGATGGCCTGCGAGGGCTGAGTGGGGCCGGTGGTGGTTGTACTGGTGGAGCCATCCTGCCAGTGCTGCTCGGCGGGTGTTCTCGGAGTTGTAGAGGCGGCGGTAGGCCCAGCCGTCGGCCAGGGTGCGGTGGAAGCGCCCGATCTTGCCGTTGGTCTGGGGACGGTAGGGCCGGGTCTTCTTCACCGCGATGTCGAGGTCGGCGCAGGTATCACGCCACAGGTGGGATCTGTAGGCGCTTCCGTTGTCGGAGAGGACTCGCTCGACGGTGACGCCGCGCTCAGCGAACCAGGTCACGGCGCGTTGCAGGACCTTCACGGCGGTCGCGGCGGTCTCGTCGTCATGGCACTCGGCGTAGGCCAGGCGGGTGTGGTCATCGATCACGGTGTGCACGAAGCAGGTCCCGACCTTGGGGTTGCCGTAGATGTTCGCGACGCCTGTGCGGTCCTTGGTCAGGATCCGGTTCTTCTTTCCCGCTGCCCGGCCCCGGTAGCGCCAGCCGCCGCCGTCGGGGATGTTGCCGAGCTTCTTGACGTCGACGTGGATCAGCTCCCCGGGGCCTTCGCGTTCGTAGCGGCGTGCGGGTTGCCCGGTGACCCGGTCGATGTGGGAGAGCCGGTTCAACCGGCACCGGGTCAGCACCGCGTGCACCGTCGAGGCCGGCATGTTGAGCTTGGCGGCGATCGGGACCGGGCCGAGGCGTTGCTTCCACCGCAGGTGGACGATCTTGCGGACCACCGGGGCCGGGGTCTTGGCGTGCTGGGTGCGCCTGGCTGAGGATCGGTCGTTCATCCCGGCCGGTCCTTCGGCGCGGTAGCGCTCAGCCCATTTGTCGGCGGTTCGCCAGGTGACGTTGAAGAACTCAGCAGCCCGTGAGGGCGGCCAACCGTCCTCCACGATCAACCTGGCCAGGCGTAGACGGTGTCGTGGAGTGAGTGCGGCGTTAGCGTGGGACATGAAGGCCTCCTTGCGGTGAAGCGGTTTCTAGACAGCTCCACTCCACCGCGGGAGGCCTTCACCTATCTACGGACTCGCCGTACCCGATCGCACAACGTGCCTGGGCATCACACCTAGGGCCGGGACTGAGCCAACCTCGGCAATTGCCGCGGATTGGGCGGTCCGGGCGGCCAGAATCGAGCCGATCTCGGCAATTGCACGGACCTGGCACCCCGACGCTGTGGTGGTGTCGCGGCCGGGGGGTCAGCAGGCGGCGCCGAGGTCCTCGGAGTCGTTGGCGGCGTAGCCCTCCTTGAGGGAGCCGACCGAGCCGCCGGTGACGCTGGTCGACTCCTTCTTCCTGCTCGGCTTCTTGGCGCCGTCGTCGGAGGTCGCGGGCGCGCGGCCCTCGGCCCGGTCGATGGCCTCGGCGACCTTGGCGTGGACGAGGTCGATGTCGGGGTCGGCGGTGGCGATCATCGGCGGCACCAGCGACAGCGTCGCGAGCTTCTGGCCCTTGGCCTTCATGGCGAGGTCGAGGAACCGGTCGACCTCGGACGACGGCAGGTTGGTCGAGACCATCTCCGAGGACGCCTTCGCGATCCGCTGGAAGTTGCGCAGCGCCGACTGGGGGCTGATCTGCTCGAGCATCGCGTTCATCACGCACTTCTGGCGCGCCATCCGCGAGTAGTCGTCCGACCCGTCGCGGGCCCGGGCGTACCAGAGGGTCTCGAAGCCGTCGAGCTTGCGCGTGCCGGGCTCGATGGTGCCGGTGACCTTGTCGCCCGGCAGCCCGATCGGGATCTCCTGCCGCACGTTGAGGGTGACGCCGCCGACGGCGTCCACGAGGTCCTTGAAGCCCTCGAGGTTGACCATCGCCCAGTAGTTGATCTTGAGGTCGGTGATGCCCTCGATCGCCATGATCGTGGCGTCCACGCCCGGGTCCTCGGCCTTGCCGAAGAGCTCGGTGTTGTCCTCGGCCCACGTGCTGACGCCGTTGAGCATGCAGCCGTCGCAGTCGAAGCCGTCGGGGAACTGCTCGTCCATCACCGAGCCCTCGCGGAACGGGAAGTGCGACATGTTGCGGGGCAGCCCGATCAGCACGGTCTTGCCGGTCTCGGCGTCCACCGAGGCCACGGTCATCGAGTCGGGGCGCAGGCCCCAGCGGCCGGCGCCGGCGTCCCCGCCCATGATCAGGACGTTGTAGCGGCCGTGGTGGGCGCCGGACGCCTCGCCGTCGCCGAACGTGGCGTTCATGAAGTCGCGCTGGACGCCGACCAGGTGCGCCCCGACGAGCAGGGTCCCGGCGACGGAGAAGCAGAGCAGCCCGTTGACGCCCACCGCCATCCGGCGGTGCGTCATCGAGTACGACAGGGGCTCGCCGATGCGCCAGGCGTCGATGAACAGCGCCGCCCAGCCGACGGCCGCGGCGGTGAGCACCAGGTAGATCCAGAACAGGGCCGGGGGGCTGGTGGCCACCCAGTAGGCGAACGGGCGGTGCACGAGGGCGAGCAGGCCGCCCAGCACCGCGGTGACGAGCAGACCGGCGGCACTGCAGAAGGCGATCAGCCCGACGCGCCGGTTGCCGGCGATCAGCTGGGCGGAACCGGGTGCGACGAGGGTCATGGCCATCAGGGACAGCGCACGACGGAACCGCACCTGGGCGGCTCGCTCCGAAACGGGCGACATGGGAACAATCTTTCTGCTGGGGAAGGAAGCAGAACGGAACGCCAGTATCACCAGTCACACCGGTCACAGGGCTCACGGCACGCCGACAAGGGTCGATGCACCCGGGACGGGTACGGTCTTGCCCCATGACCGACCGCCCCGGGAACGGTGGCCCCCAGGACGGGCCGGAGTTCGGCTGGCTCTACGGAGGCAACCGCAACCCCGACCGACCTCCCGGGCAGCCCGCCGACGAGCCGCCGCCCGAGGCCACCCGGATGATGCCGGTCCAGCAGCGTCCCGAGCCCACGGCCGCGCGGCCGACCACGCCGCGCCCGGTGCAGCCCGCCCCCACGCCGTACGACGCCCCGCCGCAGCAGCCCCTGACACCCGCCGGCCCACCCGTCCCGCCGGGTCCCGGCGAGCCGAGCCGTCGCGGCGGCGGCGGTGGCTTCTGGGCCCGCCGCGTGCGCCGGCCCCGCTTCTGGATCCGCACCGTGCTCGTGCTGCTCCTGCTGTGGCTGGTCTACACCGTCGCCGTGCCCTTCGTGACCTGGCGCAGCGCCGACCAGGTCGCCTTCGAGCCCGACGGTGACCGCCCCGCCGAGCAGGACGGGACGACCTACCTGCTCGTCGGCAGCGACTCCCGCGCCGGGCTGAGCGCCGAGGAGCGCAAGGAGCTCAGCACCGGCAACCCGAAGTCCGAGCTCACCGACACGATCATGCTGCTGCACACCGGCGACGGCCCCAGCGTGCTGCTGTCGGTGCCGCGCGACTCGATCGTCGACATGCCCGGCTACGGGCAGGGCAAGATCAACTCCGCCTACTCGCGCGGCGGGCCCGAGCTGCTCGTGCAGACCCTCGAGAACGAGACCGGCATCCGGATCGACAAGTACGTCGAGATCGGCCTCGGCGGCGTCGCGGACGTCGTCGACGCGGTCGGCGGCATCGAGGTCTGCCCGAAGGAACGGATCCAGGACCCGCTGGCCGGCCTGAAGATCTCGAAGGGCTGCCAGGAGGTCGACGGCGCGACGGCGCTGGCCTACTCGCGCTCCCGCAAGCAGTCGACCCTCGGCGACCTGGCCCGCGTCGAGCGCCAGCGCGAGGTCATCGGCGCGATCGGCGACAAGGTGCTCTCGCCGTGGTCGGTCGCCAACCCGGTCCGCTGGTGGAAGCTCAACCGCGCCGTCCCGACGTTCTTCGGCTTCGGCGAGGGCACCAGCTCCATCGACGCCGGCCGCTGGGCCCTGGCGATGACCAAGACCGGCACCGGCGACAACCTCACCTGCACCATGCCGGTCACCAGTCCGTCGGCCGAGACCTGGGACCGCGACCGCGCCGACCCGCTCTTCCAGGCGATCATCGACGACAGCACCGGCGACATCACCAAGGCCCAGTGCACCCCGAACGGCATCCCCCGCCCGTAGCCGCCGACGTCGGCCGGCCCCGTCGGGTCGGCGCGCGGACCCCACCCCGCCGCCCCGCGGCGGGGAGCCGGCCGCCAGGATGACGGGCATGGCCTACGAGACCCTGCGCTGGGAGGTCGACGCGGACGGCGTCGCCCTGCTCACGCTGCACCGACCCGACGCCCTCAACGCCTTCGACCTGACCATGGCGCGCGAGCTGCTCCAGGTCTTCACCACCGACGCCCGCGACGACGCCGTCCGGGCCGTGGTGGTCACCGGTGAGGGTCGCGCCTTCTGCGCCGGGATGGACCTGTCGGCCGAGGGCAACGTGTTCGGGCTCGACGAGACCCAGGACCCGACGCCGGAGTCGATCCGCGAGCGCTTCGACGACCCCGTCTACGTCGACGGGGTCCGCGACACCGGTGGCAAGGTGACGCTCGCGATCCACGCGCTGCCGAAGCCGGTGATTGCGGCGATCAACGGCGCCGCGGTCGGCATCGGCGCGACCATGACGCTCGCCATGGACCTCCGCCTGGCCTCCACCAAGGCCCGGATCGGGTTCGTGTTCGGGCGCCTCGGCATCGTGCCGGAGGCTGCGTCGAGCTGGTTCCTGCCGCGGATCGTCGGGGTGCAGCAGGCGCTGGAGTGGGTCTACTCGGCCGAGATCCTCACCGCCGAGGCCGCCCTGGCCGGCCGGCTGGTCCGCTCGGTGCACGAGCCCGACGAGCTGCTGCCGACCGCGCTCGGGCTGGCCCGCTCGTTCGTCGTCGACCGCTCCCCCACCGCCCTGGCGCTGGCCAAGCAGCTGGTCTACCGCAACTCCGCGGCCGCCGACCCGCTCGAGGCGCACCTGTCCGACTCGCTGGCGATGTGGCATGCCGCGGTGGGCGACGGCAAGGAGGGTGTGGCGGCGTTCCTGGCGAAGCGGCCGCCGGAGTTCACCGGGCGCGCCTCCGACCTGCCCCGGATCTTCCCCGAGGCCTGACCTGCCGGCCTCCGACCGCCGGCCTCCGACCGCTGCTCCAGTCAGGCCGCCAGGTCCCTCCGCAGTCGCCGGAGGATGCCGGAGAGCAGCCGGGAGACCTGCTCCTGGCTGACGCTGAGCTCGAGCCCGATCTGGGCCTGGGTGCGGTGCTCGAAGAAGCGCAGCTCGAGGATCAGCCGCTCCCGGTCCGAGAGCTCGGCCATGAGCGGCTGCAGCGCGAGCCTGGCCTCGGCCGTCGCGAAGGCCGGGTCGACACCGCCGAGCCGGTCGAGCGGGCTGGTCGCCTGCTCGCCGTCGGGGCGGGGCGCGTCGAGCGACTGCGGGCTGAAGCAGCCGGTGGCCGCCAGCGCGTCGACGACGAGCTCGACCGTGACGTCGAGGTGCTCGGCGACCTCGTGCGGGCGGGGTGCGCGCCCGAGCCGCTGGGTGAGCTCGGCATCGGCCCGGGTCACCCGCGCCTGCACCTCCTGCACCGAGCGGGGTGGCCGGATCGTCCACCCGGCGTCGCGGAAGTAGCGCTGGATCTCACCGCGCAGCGTCGGGACGGCGTAGCTGAGGAACTCGTGCCCGACGGCCGGGTCGAAACCGCGGACCGCCTTCACCAGGCCCAGGTAGGCCACCTGGTCGATGTCCTCGGCCGGGACCCCGCGGCCGTGGTAGCGACGGGCGACGTCGGTGGCGACGACCATGTTGAGGCGGATGACCTCGTCCTCGTAGCCGGCGCGGGCATCCCCGCGGCTGGCGCGGGCGCGTGACAGCAACCTGGCCGTCTCCAATCGACGTGTGGCTTCATTCATCGTGCGACTCGACCCCATGTGCGAGCTACCTTCCGGAGGTTGTCCATCGGGCCCCCCAGTGCCATTGCATGCTGACACCAGTTTCGTGTGACCCACAACACCCGTGCCGGCATCAGTTTGACATGTGTCCAGCGATTTCGGGCGGATTGCGGCACACCGCCGCATCGACGCCCCCGGGCGAGGAGGAGCCGCCGAGCGGGGGGATCTCGGCGGCTCCTCGCCACCGCCGTACCCCGTGCTGGCGACGTCATGCGGGACGGGTCCGGGAGCGGGGTCGGTACCGTGACGGTGTGGCGAACCCCGACTGGCAGGACCCCGGTGCCGTGCGCTTCATGCTCGACGACTGCGAGACGTGGGCGGTCGTGGGGCTCACCCCCAACCCCGCCCGGACGGCGTACTCGATCGCCGCGCTGCTGCAGGAGCGCGGCAAGCGGGTGGTGCCGATCAACCCCGACGGCGCCGAGGTGCTCGGCGAGCAGGGGTACCGCACCCTGGCCGAGGTCCCCTTCGGCATCGACGTCGTCGACGTGTTCCGTCGCTCGGAGGCGGCCGGCGAGTTCGCCGACCAGGCCGTCGCGGTCGGGGCGCGCGCGGTGTGGTTCCAGCTCGGGGTCGTCGACGAGGCGGCCCACGCCCGCACGACCGCGGCCGGCGTCCCGATGGTGATGGACACCTGCCCCGCGATCGAGTGGCGCCGGCGCGGCGACGCGCCGTGACCGCTCCGGGCGCGGACCTGCGGGTCGGGCCCGGCGTCACGATCCCCGCCGGTGAGCTCGTCGAGCGGTTCAGCCGGTCCTCCGGTCCGGGCGGGCAGTCGGTCAACACCACCGACAGCCGTGTCGAGCTCGAGTACGACGTGCTCGGCTCCACCGCCCTCACCGACGCCCAGCGCGCCCGCGTCGTGGGCCGGGTGGGCTCGCCGGTGGTGGTCGTCGCCTCCGAGCACCGCTCCCAGCACCGCAACCGGGTGGCGGCGCGCGAGCGGCTCGTCGACCGGCTCCGCACCGCGCTGGCCGCGCCCGCCCCGACCCGGAGACCCACCAAGCCGACCAAGGGCTCGCAGCGGCGCCGGCTGGAGGCCAAGAAGCAGCGCGGGCGGACCAAGTCGATGCGCGGGCGGGTCGAGGGCGACTGAGCCGCCCGGTACCGCAGGTCGGCGCACCGGTACCTCAGGTGGAGGGCGCCGCCGCCGCGGCTTCCTAGCGTTCCCCCCATGACCCGCGCCACGACCTCCCCCGCTCCCCCGCCGCGCCGCGCCGCGAGCGACGCCGCCGGGAGCAGCACGACGATCCTGCTCTCCGACCCCCGCGTCGGCGCCGTGCCGGTCCACGACACCGGCGAGCCGCTGGTGCGGCTGCCCGAGGCGCTCTCCCCGGTCCGGGCGCTGGTGCGGGCCGGGCTCGCCGGGCGGCTCACCGCCGCGGCGGCCGCCCTGCCGGCCGGCGTCGGCCTGAAGGTCGTCGAGGGCCACCGCACCGTGGCCGAGCAGCGCGCGATCATCGCCACCTACGCCGCCGACCTCTGCGCCCGGCACCCCGGCATCTCGGCCACCGACCTGCACGTGCTCACCAGCCGCTTCGTGGCACCGGTCGACGTGGCACCGCACGTGGCCGGCGCCGCGGTCGACGTCACCCTCGTCGACGCCTGCGGCGACGAGCTCGACCTCGGGACGCCGATCGACGCGACCCCCGAGCAGAGCGAGGGCCGCTGCTACCTCGACGCCGACGGCATCGGGGCCGACGCCCGTGCCCACCGTGACCTGCTCGCCCTGGTCCTGCGGGGCGCCGGGCTGGTGAACTACCCGACCGAGTGGTGGCACTGGTCCTACGGCGACCGCTACTGGGCGCTGCTCACCGGGGCGCCGCACGCCCTGCACGGCCCGGTCGAGATCGCGGTCGCGGCATGAGCCAGCCCGCGACCGACCACCGCGGCGCGACGCCGCCGACGGCACCGCGACCGGCCGTGCGGTCCGTCCCGGCCATCCGTTCCACCGGGGCCCGGCTGCACGTCGACCTCGACGCCGTCGCGGCCAACACCGCCCTCCTCGCGGCACGGACCCCCGGCGCGCTGATGGCCGTCGTCAAGGCCGACGGCTTCGGCCACGGCGCCGCCGCGGTGGCCCGGACGGCGCTCGCGCACGGCGCCTCCTGGCTCGGGGTCACCAGCCTCGACGAGGCGCTCGCCCTGCGCGCGGACGGCGTCCGGGCGCCGGTGCTGAGCTGGTTGAACCCGGTCGGCGCCGACTTCACCGCCGCGATCGGCCACCAGGTCGACGTCGCCGTCCCCAGCGCGGCGCACCTCGCGGCCGTGACCCGCGCCGGCGTCGGCGCCCGGGTGCACCTGCACCTCGACACCGGGATGGCGCGCGACGGCGCCGCCCCGTCCGACTGGGCCGCCCTGTGCCGCGCCGCCCGCCGCGCCGAGCGGGCCGGGCAGGTGCGGGTCGTCGGGGTGATGGGGCACCTCGGCTGCGCCGACGTCCCCGAGGACCCGGCCAACGCCGCCGCCCGGACCGTCTTCGCGTGGGGCCTGGGTGAGGCCCGCGCCGCCGGCCTGCGACCGCCGCTGCGCCACCTCGCCGCAACCGCGGCCACCCTCACCGACCCCGCCGCGCTGCACACGATGAGCCGCGTCGGCGCCGGTCTGGTCGGCATCGACCCCAGCGGCAGCACCCGCCTCTCCCCCGCCCTGACCCTCACCGCGCCGGTGGTCGGGGTCCGCCGGGTCGCCGCCGGCACCGCCGTCGGCTACGGCCACGCGTGGGCGGCCGGCCGGGCCACGACGCTGGCGCTGCTGCCGCTCGGGTACGCCGACGGGCTGCCCCGGGTGGCGTCCGGGCGCGCCGAGGTGGCCCTGCGCGGGCGCCGGCACCCGGTCGTCGGCCGGATCTCGATGGACCAGGTCGTCGTCGACGTCGGCGACGAGGCCGTGCAGCCGGGCGACGTCGCCACCGTCTTCGGGCCCGGGAGCGCCGGCGAGCCCACCGTCTCCGAGTGGGCGGGCTGGGCCGGCACCATCGAGCACGAGATCGTCACGGGCATCGGCGCCCGGGTGGCGCGGTCGTGAGCGCCCCCACCGTGGGCGCCGGCCGGATCCGCGTCGCCGTCATCGGCGGCGGGGCCAGCTGCGAGCACGACGTCTCGCTCGCCTCGGCGGCCTCGGTCGCCGACCACCTCGACACCGCGGCCTACGACGTCGTCCGGCTCACCATCGACCCGCACGGCACCTGGCTCGACCGCGAGGGGCGCCCGGTCGGGCTCACCGGCGCCGCGTGCCTGCTGCGCCGGTGCGACGTGGTGCTGCCCGTCGTGCACGGCCCGCACGGCGAGGACGGCACCCTGGCCGCGCTCTGCGACCTCGCCGGGGTGCCCTACGTCGGCTCCGGCGTGCGCGCCGGGGCGCTGGCGATGGACAAGTGGACGACCAAGCTCGTCGCCAACGCCGTCGGGGTGGCCACGGCCCCCGGTGTGCTCCTCACGCCGGCGACCCGCGCCGGCCACCGCTGGACCCACCCCGTCGTGGTCAAGCCGGTCGCCGCGGGGTCCAGCCACGGCGTCACGCTCGTCGACGAGCCGGCGGGCCTCGACGACGCGCTCGCCGCGGCCTTCGCCCTCGACGACCGGGTCCTGGTCGAGGACCTCGTGGTGGGCCGGGAGGTCGACGTCGCCGTGCTCAGCCGGCCCGACGGCTCGCGGGTGGTCTCGCCCGCGCTGGAGATCGTCGTCGACGGGCTGTTCGGCTTCGAGGAGAAGTACGGCGGCCACGCCGACTTCCGGCTGCCGGCCGCGATCTCCGAGACCGAGCGCAAGAGCCTCAAGGACGCCGCCGTCGCCGTCTACGACGCGCTCGGCTGTGCCGGCGTGGCCCGCGTCGACTTCTTCCTCCCCGACCAGGTGGCCCCGGGGTCGACGGCCGGGCCGGTGCTCAACGAGGTCAACACGATGCCCGGCTTCACCGCCCGGTCCCAGGTGCCGCGGATGTTCGCCGCCGCCGGGCTGCCCTACGCCGACCTGCTCGACCTGCTCGTCCGCGACGCGCTGGCGCCGGGCCGGCCCGGGTGAGCGCCGGGTGAGCCCAGCCGCGCCCCGGCCGCGCCCCGGTCCCGCCCCGGGTGTGGAGCCGGTGGTCGGCGCCGGTGGTCGGCGCCGGCGTGGTTCGATGGCCCGGTCATGAGCCCGCCCACCCACCCACCCGAGGCGGGGGCATGGACGACCGGGTGAGGCGGTGGGCGCCGACGATCGCCCTCGGCGTGCTCGTCCTGGCGCTCGGCCTGGCCGAGGCGGTCTCGACGCCCTACGTCTACAGCACCCACGGACGGGGTGCCCTGGCGCTCGTGGCCGTCGCGACCGCGGGCGCGGTGGCGGCGAGCCGCCGCTTCCCGGGGCCGGCGCTCGCGCTGGCCTGGCTGATACTGCTGCTGCAGCTGGCCAGCGACACCCAGCTGATGCTGGTGCAGTCGGCCTTCGTGGTCGTCGCCTTCGCCTCGGCCCGCTGGGGCCACCCGCTCACCGTGGCCGCCAGCGCCCTGTCGGTGCCGGGGGCGGCGTCCTGCCTGGTGCTCCTGGTCGCCACCCAGGACTACCTGCCGCTGCTCGACGTCGTCGGCTACCAGGCCCTGCTCGACACGGCCTCGCGCTTCGGCGACTCCTGGCGCATCGGCGCCGTGGTCATCGTGGTCGGCCTGCTCGGCCTGCCCTGGCTGGCCGGTATCGCGATGCGGTTCAGCGACCGGGCCCGCGCCTCGCAGGTCTCGCAGGCCCGGGCCGAGGAGGAGGCCGCGCGCGCGGTCCGCGAGTCGGGGCAGGCCCTCGAGATCGCCCGGCTGCGCGACGAGCAGGCCCGGCTGGCCCGCGACGTGCACGACGTGGTGGGCCACTCCCTCGCCGTCATCCTGGCCCAGGCGGAGTCGGCGCAGTACCTGCCCGACGACGACCCCGCCCGGCTCAAGCAGACGATGGCGACCATCGCGACGTCCGCGCGCTCCTCGCTGCAGGAGGTGCGCGCGGTGCTCACGCCCGACTCCGTCGCCGGCGCCGCACCGCGCCCGCTCGACACCCTGGTCGAGGGCGTGCGGGCCGGCGGCCACGAGGTCGTCTCGCGCGAGCTGGGCACGCCGCAGCCGCTGCCGCCCGAGCTGGAGGTCGTCGCCTACCGCGTGCTGCAGGAGATGCTGACGAACGCCGTGAAGCACGGCAGCCGCGACGAGCCGGTCTTCGTGGAGCGGCACTGGCCCGACGGCACCAACGCCCGCGACCTGCGCATCGAGGTCCGCAACGCCGTCCTCGCCGCGCCGCCCGAGGGGACCGGCGAGGTCGACGACACCGGTCGTGGCCTCGACGGCATGCGCCAGCGGCTCGAGGCGGTCGGCGGCCGGCTCGACGTCCGCCGCCGCGACGAGGACGCCGTCGTCACGTTCACCGTGACCGCCTGGCTGCCCGTGAGCCGGCTCCGAGACGGCGCGGGCGCCCCGGGATGATGGGGCCGTGACCGACATCCGGGTGCTCCTCGTCGACGACCAGGACCTGTTCCGCGAGGGCGTGCGGGTCATCGTCGACGCCCAGGACGGCATGGGCGTCGTCGGCACCGCCGGTGACGGGTTCGAGGCCGTCCGGCTCGTCGACGAGCTCGTCCCCGACGTCGTCCTGATGGACGTCCGGATGCCCGAGATGGACGGCGTCGAGGCGACCCGCCAGATCTTCGCTCCCGACCGGGTCGCCCGCCGCGCGGCGACCGGGGCGCGGCCGGTGCGGGTGGTCGTGCTGACGACGTTCAACCTCGACGACCGGGCCGCGACCGCGATCCGGCACGGCGCCAGCGGCTTCCTGCTCAAGGACACCACGCCGCCGATGCTGGCCGACGCCATCCGCACCGTCCACGCCGGCAACGCCGTGCTGGCCCCCGGCGACCTGACCTCGCTGCTGGCGGGCAGCTTCACGCCGCCGACGCCGACCCCCGCGGCGTACCTGGACCTCACCGACAAGGAGCGGGAGGTCTTCGCCGCCGTGGCGCGCGGGCTCTCGAACGCCGAGGTGGGCGGCCTGGTCTTCGCCTCCGAGTCGACGGTGAAGACCCACGTCGGGGCGATCCTGCGCAAGCTCGGCCTGCGCGACCGGGTCCAGATCGTCGTCTACGCCCACGAGCACGGCCTCGTCGGTCGCTGAGCGTCCCGGGGCTGTTCAGGTGGCCCGCGCCGGCGCCGCCCGCCCCGACCACGGCGCGGTGAACAGCCACCACGCCCCGAGCGCCCCCGCCAGCCGGTGCAGGGCGAGGCAGGCCACGACCACCACGGCGCTGACGAGCACCGGGTAGAGCACGGCGAGCGGCAGCGACCGCGCGACCGGGCCGGCCACGAGGTCGGCCGCGGCCAGGTGCACCAGCGCCACGAGCGGCAGGTGCAGCACGTAGACCGGCAGGGTGCGCCGGCCGAGCGCGGCCAGGGCCGGCCCGGCCGAGGAGCGGGCCAGCACGCCGGCGGCGGCGACGCCGGCGAGGATGCCGAGCAGGCCGAGCACCGGCCGGACGCCGACCCAGGCGTCGGCGTCCAGCGCCTGCCAGAGCCCGGCCGCCCCGGCGAACACCGCGCCCACCGCCAGCACCACCCGCGGGCGCGCGCGGGCGAGCCGGCCCACGGCGGGGAGGCGGGCCGCCGGTCGCCCGGCCCGGACGCCGAGCAGGAACCAGACCAGGTTGACCAGCAGACCGGCCCGGTTCCCCGGGGTGGGCACCAGTCCGGCGCTCGCCACGGCGCTGAGCACGAGGGCGCCGGCCAGCGCCCAGTGCGGGACGGACCGGGTCGCGCGGGCCACGGCGACGTAGAGGGCGAGGGCCAGGAGGTACCAGAGGTTGCCCGGCGTCACGCTCAGCTGCACGAGGAGCGCGCGGGGACCGTCGGCGATCGCGGTGTCGAAGCCGGGCGTGGCCTGCAGGACGACGGTGTGGACCAGCGTCCAGAGCACGAAGAGGTACACCAGCGGGGCCACCCGGCGCCGCCACACCTCCGGCCACGGCCGCTGCACCTGCCGGGCCGCGAAGAGCCCGGAGATCAGGAAGAACAGCGGCATCCGCACGGGCAGCAGGAGCTCCGAGGCCCGGCCCCAGGCACCGGTGACCGGCACCCCGACGTCCCACGGGAGGACGAGGTAGTCCTTGCGCGTCACGTGCCACAGCACGACGAGCACGATGCAGACCCCCTTGGCGACGTCGGCCCACTGCTCGCGGGCCGGGCGCGGGTCAGGTCGTGGGACGGGCGGCAGCGAGGTCTCGGGCACCCGAGGATCGTCGCGGCCCGGGGGTGCGGCCCGGATCGTCCGCAGGTACCGGGGCACCGCCCGCTGGTACGACGTCGCGGCGGCGCCACCGGCGGGCGGGCCCGGCCGTCGCCGGTGCCGGGCTCACGGTGCCGGGTTCACGGTCCCGGGCTCACGGTGCCGACGTCATCCGCGACCGGTGGTGCCGCCGGCCCGCCGCGAGGCGAGCGCGACGACCCGCTCGAGTGGTCCCGAGCGGTCGAGGGCGGCGTACAGCGCGCCGACCCACGCCAGCACCAGCACGTGCCAGACGAGGCTGTCCGGCTCCTCGGCCGGCCAGACGGCGTCGGTGCGCATGACGACGTGCAGGCTGTAGAGCGTCAGCGTCATCGTCCCGGCCCCGCACAGCACCTGCACCGCCCGCTCCCCCGGCCCGGCCACGGCCGAGACCGCGGCGACCAGCAGCAGGCACAGACCGACCACGACCGCGGCGCTGCCGCCGGTCTGGAGGAGGTCGAACGGCGTCGTCGAGTGCGGCGCGACGACGAGGAGCCAGCGCCAGCCGTCGTCGGTCGGGGTCTGGCCGCACATGCCGGTGGCGACGCGGTCGAGCTCGGCGGCGCCGAACCGGTCGCGGGTCAGCAGGCCCGAGAGGAGGGTCGCGCCCACCGCGACCGCGAGCCCGACCCCCACCAGCCGCGCGGCGACGCGGGCCGACCCGAGGTCGAGGCGGCCCAGCGCGAGGCCGAGGAGCAGGTAGGCCAGCCACGGCACGGCCGGGTAGTAGCCGGTGAGCAGCAGCTCGGACAGCAGGCGCCCGGGCTCGGCGAGCTGGTCGAGGGCCGGGCTGGCGGTGCCGCGGTCCGGCAGGCCGGGACGCACCAGGTGGCTGACGACGGGGGCGAGGACCGCCCAGCCGACGGCCAGCACCAGCAGCGGCCGAGCCCGCAGCCCGAGGAACGGCAGGGCCAGCACGAAGAGGACCGCGTAGTAGGTGAGGATCACCGCGAGCCCGGTGTCGAGCTCGCCGAGCAGCAGTCCGACCAGGCCCACCAGCACCGCCCGGACGACGACCGCCCGGGTGGCCCGGAGCCGCCGGCGGCCCGCGAACGGCGTCCGCCGGCCGGTGACGAGCGCCAGCGAGACCCCGGCGAGCACCGCGAACAGCGCCGAGGCGCGGCCGCCGGCCAGCCACTGCGACGCGGCCACGTCACCGGCGGGGGTGCGCGCGTCCAGGACGTGGGTGGCCACCATGCCGAGCAGCGCCACGCAGCGGGCGACGTCGATCCCGACGAGCCGCGCGCCGGGGTGCGTGGGGCTAGAAGCCGAGGCGCCGGCCACCGCTCTCCCCGCGCACGGCCGCACCCTTCTCCTGCGCCGAGCGCTTCAGGTCGGCCTGGAAGGCCACCATCCGCTCGCGCAGGGCCGGGTCGGACGTCGCGAGGATCCGGACGGCGAGCAGCCCGGCGTTGCGCGCGCCGCCGACGGCGACGGTCGCGACCGGCACGCCGGCGGGCATCTGCACGATCGAGAGCAGCGAGTCGAGACCGTCGAGGTTGCTCAGCGGCACGGGGACGCCGATCACGGGCAGCGGGGTGACCGAGGCGAGCATGCCGGGCAGGTGCGCGGCGCCGCCGGCGCCGGCGATGATCACCGACAGTCCGCGGGCCGCGGCCTCCTTGCCGTAGGCCAGCATCTCCTCGGGCATCCGGTGGGCCGAGACCACGTCGGCCTCGTGGGCGACGTCGAACTCCTCCAGCGCGAGCGCGGCGAGCTTCATCACCGGCCAGTCGGAGTCGGACCCCATCACGATCCCGACGCGGGGACCCCCGGTCGGCGCGCTGGTCTGCTGGCTCATCTGCTCACTCGCTCTCGTTGCCCAGGTCGCCCCGGAACCAGGCGGCGGCGTGCCGCGCCCGCTCCAGGCAGTCGTCGAGGTCGTCGCCGTAGGCGTTGACGTGGCCGACCTTGCGCCCGGGGCGCAGGTCCTTGCCGTAGAGGTGCACGCGCAGCCGCGGGTCGCGGGCCATCGCGTGCGGGTAGCCGTCGTAGAGGCGCCCCGGCTGCCCGGCGCCCTCGGGCCCCTCGGGTGCGCCGAGGATGTTGACCATCACCGTCCACCGCTCGCGCGGCGCGGGCGAGCCGAGCGGCAGGTCGAGCACCGCGCGCAGGTGGTTCTCGAACTGCGAGGTCACCGCCCCGTCCTGGGTCCAGTGGCCGGTGTTGTGCGGCCGCATCGCCAGCTCGTTGACCAGGATCCGCCCGTCGGCGGTCTCGAACAGCTCCACCGCGAGGACGCCGGTGACGTCGAGCTCGCCGGCCACCCGCAGCGCCACCTCCTGGGCGTGCGTGGCCAGCGCGGGGTCGAGCCCGGGCGCCGGGGCGACCACCTCGTGGCAGACGCCGTCGCGCTGCACCGACTCCACGACGGGGTAGGCGGCCGCCTGGCCGCTCGGCGCGCGGACGACGAGCGCGGACAGCTCGCGGCGGAAGTCGACGAGCTCCTCGGCGAGCAGCCGCACGCCGTTGGCCTCGGCGGTCGCGAGCGGACCGGGGACGTCGTCGGCCGAGCGGACCACCCAGACGCCCTTGCCGTCGTAGCCGCCGCGGGTGGTCTTGAGCACGCACGGGAAGCCGAACGCCTCGACGTCGGCGACCGAGGCGACGATCGCGTGGCGCGGGCAGGGCACGCCGAGCGCGCCGAGGCGCTCGCGCATGACGCCCTTGTCCTGGGCGTGCACGAGGGCGTCGGGCCCGGGCCGCACGGCGACGCCGTCGCCGGCGAGGGCCCGCAGGTGGGCGGTGGGCACGTGCTCGTGGTCGAAGGTCACCACCGCGGCGCCGGCGGTCACCGACCGGAGGTCGGCCAGGTCGGTGTGGTCGCCGACCTGCTGGTCGACGATCACCTGGGCAGCGGAGACCCCGGGGGCCTCGGCGAGCAGGCGCAGCGGGATGCCGAGCGCGGCGGCGGGCTCGGCCATCATCCGGGCCAGCTGACCGCCGCCGATGACCGCGACGAGAGGAGCGGACCCAGGCACCCCCCAACCCTAGGGGCTCCGGGCCCCGGTCACTCCGCCGGGACGGGCGCCTCGGTCTCGAACCGCAGCCCCCGACCGCGGACCGTGGTGATCAGGTGCGGGTGGCGGCTGTCGTCACCGAGCTTGCGGCGCAGCCAGCCGAGGTGCACGTCGATGGTCTTCGACGACGTCCAGAACGTCGTCTGCCACACGTCGCGCATCAGCTCCTCGCGCGTGACGACCTGGCCCGCGCGCGAGATCAGCGCGAGCAGGAGGTCGAACTCCTTGCGCGAGAGGGTCACGGGCTCGCCCTGCAGCCAGACCCCGCGCACCTCGGGATCCACGCGGACCCCTTGGAACTCGTGCACCCGACCACGGTAGGAAGGCCGGGAGCCCGCGACACCGGTTGGCCCGGTATTTCACCAATTGTTCTAGACCACCTGCTCCGACCGGTGCCGGCTCCCGCGGTCAGTGCCGGCGGACGGCGACCGGCTCCACGAGCCCGAAGCCGCGCACCGGCCGGGCCGGCAGCCGCCGGGTCTCGAACTGGTCGGGCGGCAGCAGCGAGGCCATCGCGGCGTCGACGATGATCCGGTTGCGCCGGGCCACCGCGGTCAGCCGGGCCGCCATGTTGACCGGCGGGCCGAACACGTCGCCGAGCCGCATCACCACGCCCCCGGTGGCCAGGCCGAGCCGGACGTCGGGCATCCGGCTGTCGCGACCGATCACGTTGATGATGCCCTCGGCGGTGTCGTAGGCCCGGATCGGGTCGTCGTTGACGAAGAGCACCGAGTCGCCGATGCTCTTGATCACCCGGCCGCGCTGGCCGGCGACGACGTCGGCGCAGCGTGACTCGAACAGCTCGACGAGGTCGCCGATCCGCTGCCGCGACAGGTCGTTGCTCAGCGCGGTGAAGCTGACGATGTCGGCGAAACCGACGGTCAGCTCGGTGGTGTTCAGGTCGTCGTCGGGGTCGAGGGCCATGATCCGCGAGACCGCCGCGGCGAGGTGGCGTCGCCAGACGTAGACCATGAGCGCCTCGAAGCCGTCGCTGAGGTCGTCCAGCATCCGCAGCGCGGTGTCGACGCGGTCACCGGGCGCCGGGCCGGCGTGGTGCATCTCGTCGACCCGGTGGGTCAGCGCCCCGACCTCCCAGTCCGCGAGCCGGGCCATCGTCTGGCCGAGGGCCCGGGTGATGGCCACCGCCAGGTCGAAGTCGAGCAGGCCGGACTCGATCGAGGTGCCCAGGGCGCGCAGGGCACCGGCGTCCGAGGCGGTGTAGACGGCGTTGCCGTCGGCCTCGGGGAAGCCGAGGGCCCGCCACAGCCGGCGCGCCTGGTCCAGCGAGATGCCCGACTCGGCCGCGACGTCGGCGGCGGAGTAGATCGGGTCCTCCCGCAGGATCGCGCGGACGATCTGGCCGGGGTCGCTCCAGGTGCGCTCGGCCGACGTCGCCGCCGCTGCGGGACGGTCGTCGGGCCGGTCCGGGGTGCTGATCAGTGCCCCTCGTGGGTCCGGGTCTCGCCGCCGTGGAGACCGTGCAGCAGGTGGTTGAGCCGCCGCTGCGTGTCCTCGACCCGCGGGATGTCGTAGATCAGCACCTGACCGTTGGTGCTGGCGTCGCTGATGACCAGCGTGCCGCAGCCGAGCATCCGGTCGATCAGGTCGCGCTCGTAGGCGACGTCGCTGATCCGGCCCAGCGGGATGTCGTGGCCGCGGCGGGTGATCACGCCGTGGCGGGTGATCAGGCGGCGGTTGGTGATCGTGTACGACGCGGTGAGCCACTCCAGGAACGGCCACACCACGCGCCACACCGCGAGCAGCGCGAGGACGACCCACACCACCAGCGTGACGGTGCCCTGGTCGACGAAGGTCTGGGCGAGGACGCCGAGGGCGAGCAGCACCACCAGGGTCGCCAGCGGCAGCAGCAGCGCCTTGGCGTGGGTGCGGGTGCTGACGACGATCTCTTCACCCGGGTTGAGCAGCTTGGAGGAGATGACCACGCACGGATCATTGCACTTCTCCGTCCGGGGTGGAGGGAGGTGCGGGGCCGCGGTCAGGCGGTCCGCACGTGCACGACGTCGCCGGCCGCGACCGGCGTGCGCACGCCGTCGTGCTCGACGACGAGCTGCCCGGTCGGGTCGATCTCGACCGCGCGCCCCTCGAGGACGGAGCCGTCGGGGAGGTCGACGCGGACGTCGCGTCCGACCGTGACGCAGGCGGCGGCGTAGGAGTCGCGCAGCCGCATGCCGTTGAGGTCACCCCCGAGCTCCCAGGCGTCGACGGCCTCGCGGATCGCGTTGAGCACCTCGACGAGGACGTCGGTGCGGTCGACGGGGCGGCCGAGCTCGATCTCGAGCGAGGTCGCCGTCGGGACGGGCAGCTCGTCGGCGCGGAGGCCCACGTTGATGCCGACGCCGACGATCGCGGCCGGGCCGGTCGGCGTCTCGAGGCGCTCCACGAGGATGCCGGCGACCTTCTTCTCGCCCACCAGGACGTCGTTGGGCCACTTCACCCCGGCCTCGAGACCGTGGGACTTCAGGGCCTTGTCGACGGCGTAGCCGGTGAGCAGCGGGAGCCAGGGCCACGAGCGGGTCGGGGCGTCGGGCCGCAGCAGCACCGAGAAGGTGACCGCCGTCCCGGGCGGCGTCTCCCAGGTGCGGTCGAGGCGGCCGCGCCCGGCGCTCTGGTGGTCGGCGACGATCACGAGACCGTCGGGCGCCCCCTCCTGCGCACGCTCGGCGGCGACGGCGTTCGAGGACTCGAGGACGTCGACGACCTCGACGGTGAGGTCGGGCATCAGCTCCGGGTGCTCGCTCGTCAGGCGGGCCTTGTCGAGTGGTGGGCGCTCGGTCGAGTCCGTGGTCACGGGGTCTAGCCTGTCGTACCGATCCGCCAAGTCCAAGCAGCCCGCCAGACGGGTGAGGTGAGGAGAGCCGTGAGCGCACAGCCGGGAGAGGGCACCGACGTCCCCGACGCCGGGTCGGGAATCGACCTCCACACCACGGCGGGCAAGCTCGCCGACCTCGAGCGGCGCCTCGACGAGGCCGTGCACGCCGGCTCGGAGAAGGCGATCGAGAAGCAGCACGCGAAGGGCCGCCAGACCGCCCGGGAGCGGATCGCGGCGCTCTTCGACGAGGGCTCCTTCGTCGAGCTCGACGAGCTGGCGCGGCACCGCTCCACGGCGTTCGGGCTCGAGAAGAACCGCCCCTACGGCGACGGCGTGGTCACCGGCTACGGCACCATCGACGGGCGCCAGGTCTGCGTGTTCAGCCAGGACTTCACCGTCTTCGGCGGCTCGCTCGGCGAGGTCTACGGCGAGAAGATCACCAAGGTCATGGACCTGGCCATCAAGACCGGCTGCCCGATCATCGGCATCAACGAGGGCGCCGGCGCCCGCATCCAGGAGGGCGTCGTCTCGCTCGGCCTCTACGGCGAGATCTTCCGGCGCAACGTGCACGCCTCCGGCGTCATCCCCCAGATCAGCCTGATCATGGGCAACTGCGCCGGCGGCCACGTCTACTCCCCCGCGGTCACCGACTTCACGATCATGGTCGACAAGACCTCGGCGATGTTCATCACCGGCCCCGACGTCATCAAGACCGTCACCGGCGAGGACGTCTCGATGGAGGACCTCGGCGGCGCGCGGGCCCACAACACCAAGTCGGGCAACGCCCACTACATGGGTGCCGACGAGGCCGACGCGCTGGAGTACACCAAGGCGCTGCTGTCCTACCTGCCGCAGAACAACCTCGACGAGGTGCCCCGGTTCGACGAGCCGGCCGACCCCGAGATCACCGACCTCGACCGCACCCTCGACACCCTCATCCCCGACGGGTCCAACCAGCCCTACGACATGCACGACGTCATCACCGGCGTCGTCGACGACGGCGAGTTCCTCGAGGTCCAGGAGCTCTTCGCGCCCAACATCGTCGTCGGCTTCGGTCGCGTCGAGGGCAGCTCGGTCGGTGTCGTGGCCAACCAGCCGCTGCAGTTCGCCGGCTGCCTCGACATCGACGCCTCCGAGAAGGCCGCGCGGTTCGTGCGGTTCTGCGACGCCTTCAACATCCCGGTGCTGACCTTCGTCGACGTGCCCGGCTTCCTGCCCGGCACCGACCAGGAGTGGAACGGCATCATCCGCCGCGGCGCGAAGCTCATCTACGCCTACGCCGAGGCCACCGTCCCGCTGATCACCGTGATCACCCGCAAGGCCTACGGCGGCGCCTACGACGTGATGGGCTCCAAGCACCTCGGCGCCGACGTCAACGTGGCCTGGCCGACCGCCCAGATCGCCGTCATGGGCGCCCAGGGCGCCGCCAACATCGTGCACCGCAAGACCCTGGCGAAGATCGAGCAGGACGGCGGTGACGTCGAGGCCAAGCGCGCGGAGCTGATCGACGAGTACGAGACCACGCTCGCCAACCCCTACATCGCGGCCGAGCGCGGCTACGTCGACGCCGTCATCCACCCCC
The DNA here is from genome assembly GCF_005954645.2 of Nocardioides sp. S-1144. NCBI lineage: Bacteria > Bacillati > Actinomycetota > Actinomycetes > Propionibacteriales > Nocardioidaceae > Nocardioides > Nocardioides dongxiaopingii. Next base: position 1,459,269 of record NZ_CP040695.2, on the reverse strand, counting down.
ACGAGACGCGCCTCGAGGTCGTCCGCGCGCTGCGCCTGCTGCGCTCCAAGCGGGAGACCCTGCCGGCCAAGAAGCACGGGAACATCCCGTTGTGAGCGGCGCCAGCGAAGCGTCCACCCCACCGGTGTTCCGCATCGTCAACCCCGACGCGACGCCGGAGGAGGTCGCGGCCCTCGTCGCGGTCCTCAGCGCGCTCGGTGGCGGCGAGGCGCCCGCCCCGCGCCGTCGTCCCGCGTGGGGCAGCCCGCACCGCCAGGTGCGCCGCACCCTGCCCCACGGCCCCGGCGGGTGGCGCACCAGCACCCTCCCGCACTGACCTCCCCCACCGGTCGACCCGGAGGACCCTCCGGAGATTCCCGGCCCCTCCGCTGGTCGAGCCGAGTCGAGACCGGCCTCCGCTGGTCGAGCCGGCGAGCGTCAGCGAGCCGAGTCGAGACCACCCCGGCAGCCCGGAGGTCTCGACTCGCGGTGACTCCGTCCCCGCGGCTCGACCACCGAAGGACCCTCCCGCGAACCCCCGGCACCCCGCTGGTCGAGCCGGCGAGCGTCAGCGAGCCGAGTCGAGACCACCCGGGCAGCCCGGAGGTCTCGACTCGCGGTGACTCCGTCCCCGCGGCTCGACCACCGGAGGACCCTCCCGCGAACCCCCGGCACCCCGCTGGTCGAGCCGGCGAGCGTCAGCGAGCCGAGTCGAGACCACCCCGGCAGCCCGGAGGTCTCGACTCGCGGTGACTCCGTCCCCGCGGCTCGACCACCGGAGGACCCTCCGCAGAACCCGGCCTATCCGCCGGACGAGCCGAGTCGAGACCGGCCTCCGCTGGTCGAGCCGGCGAGCGCCAGCGAGCCGAGTCGAGACCACTCGCCAGCCCGGAGGTCTCGACTCGCGGTGACTCCGTCCCCGCGGCTCGACCACCGGAGGACCCTCCGCAGAACCCGGCCCATCCGCCGGACGAGCCGAGTCGAGACCGGCCTCCGCGGGTCGAGCCGGCGAGCGCCAGCGAGCCGAGTCGAGACCACCCCGGCCACCCCGAGGTCTCGACTCGCGGTGACTCCGTCCCCGCGGCTCGACCACCGGAGGACCCGGCCTATCCCTCGGACGAGCGGAGTCGAGAAACCGGAGAACCCTCCCGCGAACCCCCGGCACCCCGCTGGTCGAGCCGGCGAGCGCCAGCGAGACGAGTCGAGACCACTCGCCAGCCCGGAGGTCTCGACTCACGGTGACTCCGTCCCCGCGGCTCGACCACCGAAGGACCCCTCCGGAGAACCCGGCCTATCCGCCAGCGAGCCGAGTCGAGACCACCCGGCCACCCGGAGGTCTCGACTCGCGGTGACTCCGTCCCCGCGGCTCGACCACCGGAGGACGCGCTGGTCGAGCCGAGTCGAGACCGCCGCCGGCGTCGATCTAGGGTCGCCACCATGCCGCAGCTGGTCCTCGCCTCCGCCTCCCCCGCCCGCCTCGCCACCCTGCGCTCGGCGGGGATCGAGCCGACCGTCGTCGTGTCCGGCATCGACGAGTCGCAGCTGGTCGACCTCGACCCGGGCGAGCTCGCCCTCGGGCTGGCCCGGCTCAAGTGCGACGCCGTCGCCGGGCGCGCCGACGTCGCGGCCCTGACCGGCGGCGCGCTGGTGCTCGGCTGCGACTCGGTGCTCGACCTCGACGGCGAGGCGCTCGGCAAGCCCGGTGACGCCGCCACCGCGACGGCGCGGTGGCGCGCGATGCGCGGACGCTCGGGGGTGCTGCGGACCGGACACGTCCTGCGCGACACCGCGACCGGGCGCTCGACCGGGGCCACGGCGTCGACGACCGTGCACTTCGCCGAGGTCACCGACGAGGAGGTCGCCGCCTACGTCGCGACCGGCGAGCCGCTCCAGGTGGCCGGGGCCTTCACCCTCGACGGCCTCGGCGGCGCCTTCGTGACCGGCATCGAGGGCGACCCGCACAACGTCGTCGGCGTCTCGCTGCCCCTCCTGCGCACCCTGGTCGCCGACCTCGGGCACCGCTGGACCGACCTCTGGGTCAGCCGCTGAACAGGCTGGACGCCTTGCGGATGGTCTCCACCACGCCGTAGGCCAGCGGGATGCCGACCAGCGCCCAGGCGACCGCGATGCGCGCTCTCATGCCTTGCTCCCCTCGTGGGACGTCTCGTGGAACCTCTCCGCCACCGGGCGGACGAGCAGGTTGGCCACCAGGCCGACGGCGAGCAGCCCCACCATGGTGAGCAGCGCCGGGCGGTAGGCGTCGGCGGTGAGCGCTCCCGGCTCGCCCTGGGCGTCCAGGAACCGGTTGACGATGAACGGCCCGGCCACGCCCGCCGCCGACCACGCCGTCAGCAGCCGGCCGTGGATGGCGCCGACCTGGAAGGTGCCGAACAGGTCGCGCAGGTAGGCCGGGATCGTCGCGAACCCGCCGCCGTAGAAGGTCAGGATGACCGCGGCCAGGAAGACGAACAGTGCCGTGGACGACGACCCGACGGTCGCGAGGAGGGCGTAGAGGACCAGCCCCACCCCGAGGTAGAGCAGGTAGATGGGCTTGCGACCCACGACGTCGGAGGTCGAGGACCACACGAACCGGCCCGACATGTTCGCGATCGACAGCAGGCCGACGAACCCGCCGGCCGCCGCGGCGCTCACGCTCGACGTCCCGCCCTCGCGGAAGAAGTCCTGGATCATCGGCGCCGCCTGCTCGAGGATCCCGATGCCGGCGGTGACGTTGCAGAACAGCACCACCCACAGCAGCCAGAACTGCGGCGTGCGGATCGCGTTGTCGGCCGAGACGTTGGCCGTGGTGACGAGCTTCTTGCTCCGCACCTCCGAGGGGTCCCAGCCCTCCGGCACCCAGTCGTCGGCCGGGACCCGCACCGTGAACGCGCCGAAGGACATGAAGACGAGGTAGAGGGCGGCGAGTGTCACGAAGAGCAGCGCGACGGCGTGGCCGTCGGCGACCGAGGTCGGGTCGGTGGCGTCGTAGTCGGAGTCGTAGAGGCCCATCAGGCGACCGCTCAGCGGGCTCGCGATCAGCGCGCCACCCCCGAAGCCCATGATCGCCATCCCGGTGGCCAGGCCCGGCCGGTCGGGGAACCACTTGATCAGCGTCGAGACCGGCGAGATGTAGCCGATGCCGAGGCCGATGCCGCCGATCACCCCGTAGCCGAGGAAGACCAGCCACAGCCACCCGAGCGTGATCCCGAGCGCGGCGACCAGGAACCCGGTGACCCAGAACGCCGCCGAGGCCGCCATCGCGGCGCGGGGGCCGTTGCGGTCGACCCACGTGCCGCCGAACCCGGCGGCCAGGCCGAGCATGACGATGGCGAGGGAGAAGATGAACCCGATCGTGGTCAGGCTGCTGTCGAAGTGGGCCACCAGCGCGTTCTTGTAGACGCTGGTGGCGTAGACCTGTCCGATGCACAGGTGCACGGCCAGGGCGGCCGGCGGGATGAGCCACCGGCTGTAGCCGGGGCCGGCGACGATGCGGTCGCGCGCCAGGAACGACGGGAGCACTGGTCCTCCTAGTGGTGGGCGCGACACACGCTCACACCCGCTGCCGGGCGGTGCCTCACCCCGCGGGGTCCCCCGAGCCGGTCGCCGGGGTCAGCGGGTGGCGACGGCGTCGGGCGTCGACTCGGCCGGGAGCGGGAAGACGAACCGCTTGAACAGCAGGAACCGGGCCCCGAAGGCCAGCACCAGCCCGATGCCGTTCGCGGACAGGTTGTCGGCCAGCGCGCTGTCGAGGCCGAGGACCTCGCGGCTGAGGTAGAGGCAGCCGACCGGCAGCACCATCGCGGCCAGGTTGATGACCACGTACGCCGTCAGGCCGCCGTCGGCCTGGCGCGGGGGTCGGTGCGGGAAGACCCAGCCGCGCGAGCCGTGGAAGCTGATGACCATGCCGACGCAGTTGGCCAGCACGTAGGCCGGGATGGCCTGGTCCTCCAGCAGCGCGTCGCCGACGAACATCCCGTGCAGCAGCACGTTGAACAGCACGAACGAGACCCAGGTGGCCGCCTGGGCGACGACGAAGAACCGCGCGACCTCACCGAGACGGCGTCTCCAGGGGTCGGTCACACCGACCATGGTAGGAGACGGGAACCGGGGTTCCGCGCAGGCGTCACTCGACCGGCAGGCCGAGTCCGCGCGCGATCAGCATCCGCTGCACCTCCGAGGTGCCCTCACCGATCTCGAGCACCTTCGCGTCGCGGTAGAAGCGGGCGACGGGGTACTCCTCCATGAAGCCGTAGCCGCCGAAGACCTGGGTGGCGATCCGGGTGCCGGTGACCGCGGACTCGGTCGAGTAGACCTTGGCGACCGCGGCGGCCTGCTTGAACTGCCGGTAGGGCGCTCCGGCGTCCTTGAGGGCGGCCGCCTTGTAGGTGAGCAGCCGGGAGGCCTGCAGCATCACCTCGAGGTCGGCGATCTGGAAGGCGACACCCTGCTTGCGACCGATCGGGCCGCCGAAGGTCTGCCGCTCGCCGGCGTACTGGACGACCATGTCGAGGCAGGCCTGGAGGCAGCCGACGCTGAGCGCGGAGATGGCCACGCGGCCGTCGTCGAGGGTGGCGAGGAACTGGGCGTAGCCGCGGCCGCGCTCGCCGAGCAGCGCGTCGGCCGGGACGTGGCAGTCGTCGAAGCTGAGCGGGTGGGTGTCCGAGGCGTGCCAGCCGAGCTTGTCGTAGGCCTTCTCGGCGACGAAGCCGGGCGTGCCGCTCGGCACCGTGATGGCGCTGATCTCCGGGCGGCCGTCGTCGCGGGTGCCGGTGCGGGCGGTGACGGTGACCAGGCTGGTGATGTCGGAGCCGGAGTTGGTGATGAACTGCTTGGCGCCGTTGACGACCCACTCGTCGCCGACCAGCTCGGCCCGGGTGGCGGTGGCGCCGGCGTCGGAGCCGGCACCGGGCTCGGTGAGGCCGAAGCCGGCCAGCGCGTCGCCGGCCACGAGGGCGGGCAGCCAGCGCTCCTTCTGCTCGGCGGTGCCGTAGGTGAGGATCGGGTTGATGCCCAGGCCGACGCCCGCCTGGAGCGTGATGCCCATCGACTGGTCGACCCGGCCGAGCTCCTCGATCGCCACGCACAGGCTGGTGAAGTCGCCGTCGTCGCCGGCGCCGCCGAACTCCTCGGGGGCGGTCAGGCCGAAGAGCCCGAGCCGGCCCATCTTCTGCACCACGTCGACCGGGAAGTGGTGGTCGCGGTCCCACCGCGCCGCGTGCGGCGCGATCTCGGCCTCCGCGAACTCGCGGACGCTGCGTCGGAACTCTTCGTGCTCACGGGTCAGCTCGAACGTCATGCCTGCGATCGTAGCCCGATTGGTTAGCGCTTGTTAACCGGCACGGGTCGGCTCAGGTGCGCAGGTGCCGCACGGCGTGCCAGGCCGGGTCGGGCTGGGCGGCGACGGTGACCCGACCCTGGTCCCAGCCGGTGACCGCGGCCTGCAGGACGGCGGCGGCGGGCGTGGTCGAGTCGGCGTAGAAGTGCAGGGTCCGGGTGCCGGAGGAGGTCTCGTGGGCGACCAGCCGCGCGGAGTCGCCGAGCCGCTCGCCGAGGTGGTCCTCGAGCGCGCGCAGCGACTCCAGGGTGCCGGGGTCGGGCAGCCCCTGCTCGGTCGCGCGCCGGTAGGGCACCGCGACGGCGACGTGGGTGTCGAGCTGCGGGGCCCAGCTGCCGGCGAGCGGCACCTGGGCGGCGGCCATGATCGGCGCGCCGTCGACCTCGCCGCGCAGCAGCACCCAGACCGGCGTCCCGTGCTCGTCGACGGAGTCGTCCCGGACCTCTGCGACCACCTCGCGCAGCGCCGCCAGCAGGGTGGCCCCGACCGGTGGCGCCAGGGCGACCTCGACCGCGCCGACCCACGTCTCGCAGTCGTTCTCCCCCAGGGTCGCGTCGAGGGCGAGGAAGGCGACGGTGTTGCGCGCCTGCTCGGGCAGGGAGGCCATCGCCGGGTGGTGCACGACGACGTCGACGTGGTTGCCCACCCGCTCGGCCACCACCCGGACGGCGGCGAAGTCGACCTCCGTCTCGCCGACCTTGAGCACCATCGCGTCGACGTCGACCTCGGCCTGCCGCGCGTCGGCGTACTCCCAGGTGGCCGAGGGTGCGGGCGCGGCCCGCAGCCACCGCCGCGCGACGGCGCGGGCCCCGGCGTCACCCTCCGACGTCACGACCAGCACGTGGCGCGCCTCCCGGCCGGGGCCGAGCTCCCAGACCAGGCGGGGGTCGACGGCGTGGACGCGCGCGTTGATCTCGTCGGTGACGGCCTCGAAGGACCGGCTCTCGATGGCCGCCTCGCAGGCGCCCGCGCCCTCCTCGGCCCACCACGACCAGAACTCGGTCGGGTCGCCGGAGCCGGGATCGGGTTCGGGGACCTGCTGCGCGCCGGAGGAAGTCACGCAGTGACTCTAGGAGGGCTCAGTCGCAGTTGTCGCAGAGGCCGGTCGCCGGGATCGCCATGAAGCAGCGCGGGCAGACGTTGACCGGCCGGTCGGTGACCGCCACCCGCTTGGGCGCCACCACCTTCGGCTCGCGCGGCTCACGCGGTGCTCGCGGCTCGCCCGGGGTGCGCGGCGTGCGCGGCGCCGCCGCGGCGCGAGGAGCGCGGGCCGCGCGGGTCGAGGTGCGGTAGACGGAGTCGGGGACGCCGCCGTCCTCGGGCGCGGACCCGGCCCACTGGTAGCACAGCAGCCGGGACTCCGCGGCGTGCCGCTCGCGCGCCAGGGCCTCGGTGACCGGACGCTCCTCCGCGGCCTCGAGGACGGCGTCGTAGCGCTCCCCCACGCGTCCGTTGGCGTCGACGACCAGCGCCGTCAGCGGCGGGTAGCCGTCGCGGGCGTGCAGGTGCACCAGGGGCAGCAGCACCTTGCCGAGCCAGCGGTCGTGGGAGCGGGTCGTGCGGATGCCGGAGTCGACCTGCAGCCGCTCGGCGAGCACCGCCTCGCGCACCACCGCGTGGTAGGACGCGGCGGCCTCCTCCAGGATCGGGTGGGCGGCTCGGGCCCAGGTCTCGAGGGCGATCGGCTCGGAGGTGGCGACGCCGCTCGCCTCGTACCAGAACCCCTTGCGTTCCTGCTGGTACTCGGACACGTCCCGAGCATAGACAGGGGGCCTCGCGCCGCGGGGTCTGCCCCTCGGCCCACCCGCTCCGGACGGCGCCGGGAGCGGTAACGTGCCCGGCGGCGCCCACGACACGACCGCGGCTGCCGACCGATCCCTCGCACCACAGGAGCCACGCGTGCCCGACGTCAAGCCGTTGCAGAAGGTCCTGATCGCCAACCGCGGCGAGATCGCCGTCCGGGTCGTCCGGGCGTGCAAGGACGCCGGGATCGGCAGCGTCGCCGTCTACGCCGACCCCGACCGCGACGCCCAGTTCGTCCGGCTCGCCGACGAGGCCCACTCCCTCGGCGGCGCCACGCCGGCCGAGTCCTACCTCGACATCGCCAAGATCATCGCGGTCGCCGAGAAGTCGGGCGCCGACTCCGTGCACCCCGGCTACGGCTTCCTCGCCGAGAACGCCGACTTCGCCCAGGCCGTCCTCGACGCCGGGCTCGTCTGGATCGGTCCCCCGCCCGCGGCCATCGAGGCGCTGGGCGACAAGGCCAAGGCCAAGCACATCGCCGAGCGGGCCAACGCCCCCCTGGCCCCCGGCACCAAGGACCCCGTCAAGGACGCCGACGAGGTCGTCGCGTTCGCCAGGGAGGCCGGGCTGCCGGTCGCCATCAAGGCCGTCTTCGGCGGCGGCGGCCGCGGCCTCAAGGTCGCGCGCACGCTCGAGGAGATCCCGGACGCCTACGAGTCCGCGGTCCGCGAGGCCGTCAGCGCGTTCGGCCGCGGCGAGTGCCTGGTCGAGAAGTTCCTCGACAAGCCGCGCCACGTCGAGACCCAGTGCCTGGCCGACCAGCACGGCAACGTCGTGGTCGTCTCGACCCGCGACTGCTCGCTGCAGCGCCGCAACCAGAAGCTCGTCGAGGAGGCACCAGCGCCGTTCCTCACCGACGAGCAGGTCGCCGAGCTCTACGCCTCGTCCAAGGCGATCCTGCGCGAGGCGGCCTACGTCGGCGCCGGCACCTGCGAGTTCCTCGTCGCCGCCGACGGCACGATCTCCTTCCTCGAGGTCAACACCCGCCTCCAGGTGGAGCACTGCGTCTCCGAGGAGGTCACCGGCATCGACCTGGTGCGCGAGATGTTCCGCATCGCCGCCGGCGAGGAGCTCGGCTACGACGACCCCACGGTCACCGGCCACTCCATCGAGTACCGCATCAACGCCGAGGACGGCGGCGCCAACTTCATGCCCGCCCCCGGCACGCTGTCGGCCTGGAGCCCGCCGCAGGGCCCCGGCGTCCGGCTCGACGGCGGCTACGAGAACGGCGAGACCGTCCCCGGCTCGTTCGACTCCCTGATCGCCAAGCTCGTCGTCACCGGCCGCGACCGGACCCAGGCGCTGGAGCGCTCGCGCCGCGCCCTCGACGAGTTCGTCGTCGACGGCATGCCGACGGTGATCCCGTTCCACCGCGCGGTCACCCGCGACCCCGCCTTCGTCGGCGACGGTGCGGGCTTCAGCATCTACACGCAGTGGATCGAGACCGACTTCGACAACCAGATCACCCCGTACGCCGGCGCCCCCGCCGAGGCCGGCGAGCCCGAGGAGCGCCAGAGCGTCGTCGTCGAGGTCGGCGGCAGGCGCCTCGAGGTCGTCATCCCCGGCGGCCTCGGCGGCCTGTCGGCCGGCGGCGGCAGCGCCGGCGCGAGGAAGCCCCGGCGCGCGGCCGGCAGGAAGGCCGGCGCCGCGGCGTCCGGCGACGCCGTCACCAGCCCGATGCAGGGCACCATCGTCAAGGTCGTCGTCACCGACGGCCAGGAGGTCGCCGAGGGCGACACCATCGTGGTCATCGAGGCGATGAAGATGGAGCAGCCGCTCAAGGCGCACCGGGCCGGCACCGTCACCGGGCTCGTGGCCGAGGTCGGGGCGACCGTCACCAGCGGCCAGACCCTCTGCGAGCTCAAGGACTGACGCATCAAGCACCACTCCTCCCGCGACCCGCAGCTGGGCCAGTCCGTCGTCGCCGGCGTCATCACCGCCGTCGTCGGGTTCACCTCCTCCTTCGCGGTCGTCCTCGCCGGGCTGGACCGGGTCGGCGCCTCCCCCGGTGACGCGGCCTCCGGGCTGCTGGTCGTCACGACGACCATGGGTCTGGGGTGCCTGCTGTTCTCCTGGCGCACGAGGATCCCGGTGACCATCGCCTGGTCCACCCCGGGCGCGGCCCTGCTCGCGGGGGCGACCGTGCCGGACGGCGGGTACGCCGACGCCGTCGGCGCCTTCGCCCTGGCCGGGCTCCTCTACGTGGCGACCGGCCTGGTCCGGCCGCTGGGCGACCTGGTGCGCCGGATCCCGACGTCGCTGGCCAACGCGATGCTCGCCGGCGTCCTGCTGACGCTGTGCGTCCAGCCGTTCCTGGCCGTCGTGGACGAGCCGGGCGCCGTGGCCCCCGTGCTCGTGGTCTGGCTCGTGCTCCTGCGCGTGGCCCGCCGCTGGGCCGTGCCCGGTGCGTTCGCCACCGCGATCGTCGTGATCGTGGCCTCCGGGTCGCTCGCAGAGGTCGCCGCCGGCGACCTCGCCCCGACCCTCACCTGGACGACGCCGGCCTTCGACCTCGCCACCATGGTGGCGATCGGCGTCCCCCTCTACCTGGTGACGATGACGAGCCAGAACATCCCCGGGGTCGCGGTGCTCGGCTCGTTCGGCTACCGCGCCCCGCTGGCCCCGGCCCTGAGGTACACCGGTGTCGCGACGGTCGCCACCGCGCCGCTCGGCGGCTTCTCGATCAACCTCGGGGCGATCACCGCGGCCATCTCGGCCGGCCCGACGGCCGGGGAGGACCCGACCCGGCGCTGGGTGGCCGGCGTCTCCACGGGGATCACCTACATGCTGCTGGGTCCCCTGACCGCCCTGGTGACCACGGTGTCGGCCGTGGCCCCGGCCGGGGTCATCGCCACGGTCGCCGGACTGGCCCTGATCGGCACCTTCGGCTCGGCGGCCGCCTCCGCCCTGGGCGACGAGGACTTCCGCGAGGCGGCCGCCGTCACGTTCGTCGTCGCGGCGTCCGGGTTGACGGTCGCGGGCGTGGGAGCGGCGTTCTGGGCCCTCCTGGCCGGTGGTGTGTTCCTGCTCGTGGTGCGGGTCGGCGCCGCGCCGCCGGCCTCGCGCTGACGACGCTCAGCGGCCGCCGGCGCCCGGCGAGGCTGCGCGGTGCTCGTCGAGGATCCGCCGGCCCAGTCGCCGACCGGCCTCCACGAGCTCAGCGGTGGTCGAGGCCACCGTGACCGACGACAGACCGAGGGCTCGTGACTCGGCGTCGCCCAGCAGGCTCTGACCGACCACGGCGTGGATCGGCAGGCCTGCGCCGGACCGGCCGGACGCCTCGACCACGCCGGCCACCACCTTGCCCTCCCGGGTCTGGCCGTCCAGACGTCCCTCCCCGGTGACGACCGCGACACAGCCACCGGCGGCCTCGTCGAACCCGAGCGCGTCGAGGACCACCTCGATGCCGGGCCTGAGCTCCGCGCCGAGCGCGGCCCACAGCCCGCCCGACAGCCCGCCGGCACACCCGGTGCGCGGCACGCCTCGCGGGTCGCGCGGCAGGCGTCGTGCCAGGGCCTCGAGACGTTCCTCCAGCCGGGCGACGGTCGCCGCGTCGGCGCCCTTCTGGGGCGCGTAGACGGCGGCGGCCCGCTCGAACGGCGTGGTCACGTCGCAGAGAACCTCGAGGTGAGTCCCCCGCAACCCCCCGTGCTCGAGGATCGACCCGATCGCCCCGGCCCCGCCGTCCGTGGTGGCGCTCCCGCCGACGCCGAGCAGAATGCGTCCGACACCGCTGGCCACGGCCGCCGCGACGAGCTCGCCGGTGCCGCGGGTGCTGGCGTTCCAGGCCCCCAGGGGATGCGGCACCACGAGGGTGAGGCCGCTGGCCGACGCCGTCTCGACCACCGCCGTGCGCCGGTCGGCGGACACCAGGAGGCGACCGGTGACCGGTGCCCCGAGGGGGCCGGTCACCGGCACGTCGTGCACCGTCCCGCCGTGGGCACCACGGAGCACGTCGAGCGTGCCCTCGCCGCCGTCGGCCAGCGGCATGCTCACCGGCTCGACGCCGGCGGCCCGCAGCCCGGCGGCCACCGAGGCGGCCACGACGTCCGCGGCGTGGGTGCCCTTGAACGAGTCAGGGGCCACCAGCACACGGACACCGCGCTCGGCCCCGGCGGCCGCTCCCATCAGGCGGCGAACGGACCGACGGTGATCTTCCACTCCTGCAGGGTGCGGTCCTTGGTCACGTCGAGCTGGGTGTAGGGATCCTGGTCCACGAGCGCCTGCGCGGCGTCCAGGTCCTCGGCGGAGAAGACGATGATGCCGCCCGTGAGGTCGGCCAGCGGACCGGCCAGGACGACGGACCCGGCCTCCTCGAGCCGGGCGAGGTGGCTCATGTGGTCGGGGCGCCGCTCGGCCCGGAGGGGGGTGTCGTGGTAGCCGTAGGTGAGGACGAAGTAGGCCATGGTCGTTCCTTTCGTAGGTGGATCACAGGGGAAACAGGGGGGTCAGCCGGCGACGACCGACTGACGCTGACGGCCGAGGCCGTCGATCGAGATCTCGACGACGTCGCCGTCGCGGAGGTAGGGGTAGCGCCCGGAGAGGGCGACCCCCTCCGGGGTCCCGGTGAACACGACGTCGCCCGGCTCGAGGACCAGCACCTGCGAGAGCCACCAGACCAGGTGGTCGACGCCGAAGATCATGTCCTGGGTGCTGGAGTCCTGGCGCGGCTCGCCGTTGACCCAGGACCTGATGGCGAGGCTGCCGTGGTCGACCGGGTCGAGCACGATCGAGGGCCCGAGCGGACCGAAGGTCGCGAAGCTCTTGCCCTGGGACCACTGGCCGCCGTCCTTGCCGAGCTGCCAGGACCGCTCGGAGACGTCGTTGCCCACGGTGAGGCCGGCGATCACCCCGGCGGCCTCCGCCGGGGAGTCGAGCCGGCTGGCCCGGGCGCCGATCACGACGACCAGCTCGGCCTCCCAGTCGCTCTGGGCGCTCCCCGGCGGCAGGACGACGTCGTCGTTCGCGCCGACCAGGCAGCTGCGGGCCTTGAGGAAGAGGATCGGCTCGCGCGGGGGCTCGCTCCCGGACTCCGCCGCGTGCGCGGCGTAGTTCTGCCCGATGCACAGCACCGCGCCCGGCCGGGCGACCGGGACGCCGACGCGCAGGCCGTCGGCCCCGTCGAGCACGTCGAGCCGACCAGCGTCGTGGGCCTCGCGCACCCGGTCGACACCGCCCGTGGCGAAGAAGTCCGGGTCGATGTCGTCGGTGACGCTCCTCAGGTCGAGGATCGTGTCGGCCACCCGCAGGGCGGGGACCTCGGCGCCGGGAGGGCCGAGTCGCAGCAGTTCCATGTCGTCTCCTGGGTTCGTGGTGCTCAGGGCCCGCTGGGGGCGTGGATGGGCTGTCGGGTCCCGGTCAGGGCACGTCCGCTGCCACCCCACGTCGAGGCGACCATCTCGGCCGCGATCGAGACGGCCGTCTCCTCGGGGGTGCGGGCGCCGAGGTCGAGGCCGATGGGCGAGCGGAGCCGCGCCAGTGCCTCCGGTGGGACGCCCTCCTCCCGGAGCCGGCGGACCCGGTCGTCGTGGGTGCGCCGGCTGCCCATCGCGCCGATGTAGGCCGCCGGCGTCCGGAGCGCCGCCACGAGCAGCGGCACGTCGAACTTGGGGTCGTGGGTCAGCACGCAGAGCGACGTCGACGCGTCGACGTCGGCCCGCTCCAGGTAGCGGTGGGGCCACTCGACGACCACCTCGTCGGCGTCCGGGAACCGGGTGGCCGTCGCGAACACCGGACGGGCGTCGCACACGACGACGTGGTAGCCGAGGAACTTCCCGATCCGGGCGACCGCGGCCGCGAAGTCGATGGCTCCGAAGACGATGAGTCGCGGCGGCGGGGCGAACGACTCGACGAAGACCGAGAGCTCCTCCATGCGGCGCTGCCCGTCGGCGCCGAGGGTCAGGGTGGCGCTCGAACCCCGGGTGAGCAGGCCGCGGGCGTCGTCGACCACGGCCTCGGTCAGGCGGGCCGGGCCCAGGTCACCGACGGACCCGTCCGGGGTGAGGAGGACCTGACGGCCGATCGACTCCCCCGCGACCACCGTCGCCAGCGCCACCGGCCGCCGGTCCCGCACCAGGGCCGCGACCTGGTCGAGCAGGGCCGACTGCTGGGCGGTCACCGGTTGGACGAAGACGTCGAGGATCCCGCCGCAGGTCAGCCCGACGGCGAGGGCGTCGTCGTCGGACACCCCGTAGCGCAGCAGCCGGGGCACCCCGGTCTCGAGCGCGTCGCGGCACTCCTCGTAGACCGCGCCCTCGACGCAGCCGCCGGAGACGCTGCCGACGACCTCGCCGTCGGCGGCCACCGCCATCGAGGCACCGGGCTGGCGGGGCGCGGAGCTCCAGGTCCCGACGACGGTGCCCGTGGCGTAGGGCACCGCGGCGCTCGTCCACCTCTCCAGGGAGGGCAGGATGTCACGCACCAGCCGGCCCCAGCCCGTAGGTGCGCCGGGCGGTGCGCGAGAAGACGTCGGCCTGCTCCTGCGGCGTGCGGTGGCTCACCGCGCGCTTCCACGCGCGGGTCAGCTCGGGCATCGAGGTCCACAGCTTCTCGACCGGGAAGTTGGTGCCGAACATCGCGCGGTCCGACCCGAAGCGGTCGAGCACCTCGTCGGCGACGAGGCGCAGGAGGTCCTCGTCGAGACGGTGCACGAACGTGCCCTGCCCGGTCAGCTTGACCACCACGTTCGGGAGGGCGGCGAGGCCGTCCATGCCCCGACGCCACCGGCCGAGCTCGTCGGCGTCGTCCCGGTCGACGAGCATGCCGGCGTGGACCAGGACGAAGGTGACCTGGGGGTGCGCCCGGACCAGCGCAGCGGCGTCGGACATCTGGCCGGCGAAGACCTGGAGCTCGAAGAGCCAGCCGAGGTCGGGCAGGCTCGCGAGGTTGCGGTCGAGGACCGGGTCCTTCATCTGCTCGGGGCCGTCGGCGAACCGGAACTCCGGGCGCTCGTGCCAGTGCAGCTGGAGTCGCGTCCCCACGACGAGCGGGCTCAGCGCCTGCTGGGTCCGCATCACCTCGACGGCGTCCTCGGAGAACAGGTCGGCGCAGCCCACCACGGCCATCGGCCAGCCGGTCCTCCCGTGCAGCTCGGCGACCCAGCGCACCTCGTCGACGACCCGGTCCAGCGGCCAGTTGGGTTGCACGTAGACCGAGGTCCCGATGCCGGCCGAGCGGGCGTCCTCGACGTACTCCTCGACGAGGTAGTCCCGGCGGATCGGCTCGTAGGGTCCGAAGATGCGGGGCACCATGGGGCCGGAGAGCCACGGCATGTCCGCCTGGCGCCACACGTGGTGGTGCGCGTCGACGATGTCGCCGTCGTAGAGCTCGTCAGTCATGGTTCCTCCTCCTGGGGTGGTGCGCGGGGGCGTGGGAGAACGAGCTGCGCACCTGGGCCAGCGCCGTCTCCAGGTCGCGGACCCCCGCCAGTGCGTCGAGGTCGCCGACCACCGCGGCCATGCCGCGGGTCAGCGGCCGGTAGGCGGGATCGCAGGCCAGGGGTGACCACCAGGTGAGCTGGTGGGCAAGGCGGGAGAGCCGTCCGACCGCCCCGACCATGGCCGTGCAGTCCCCCCGCTCGAGGCCGTCGGAGAGGACCAGCACGAGCGCGCCCCGGGCCATGGTCACGACGTGGGGGTCGGCCAGGAGCTCCGTCAGGCTCTCGCCGATCAGCGTCCCGCCGTCCGCGTCCAGGACCAGCGGAGCCAGCGAGTCGAGCGCCTCGTCGACGTCGCGGTGCCGCAGGGCCGCGGTCACCCGGGTCAGCCGGGTGCCGAAGGTGAAGACCTCCGCGCCCGAGCAGGTCGCGAGCACGGTGTGGGCGAACCTCAGGTGGTCGGGGCTGTGCTGCTTCATGGAGCCGGAGACGTCGATGAGCACCAGGACACGACGCGGCTGCGTCGGCCGGTGCCGCCACCGCAACCGGACGATCTCGCCCTGCGTGCGCCGGGACTCCAGGTAGACCGCACGCAGGTCCACCCGGTGGCGGCGGCGTCCGGGTCGGTGGCGGCGCGAGCGCGCCCGGGGAACCGCGCGGGGCAGCTCCGCGGCGATCTCGCGCATCACCGCGTGCGCCGACGCCGAGGTGCGCCCGAAGCGCTTCGGCAGCTCGGGGCTGCCCAGTCCGGCTCGGAGTCCCGACCCGCTCGTCTCCGTGACGAGGAGGTCCTCGACCTCGTCCCCTGCTGGAGCCGAGCCCTGCTCCTCCTCGTCGTCGTCCCCGTCCTGCTCCTCGGGAGCCTCGGCGGGCTCGTCGACGACGAGGACGGCGTCCTCCGGAGAGCCGAAGAAGCGGCGGAAGACCTCGTCGAAGACCGGGTGCCCGGACTCGGAGGTGACGATCGTCGCGACGCCGACCCAGTAGAGCTGTCCGGTGGTGGACGGCGCCACGGCCTCGATCCCGGCGTGGAAGTCCCGCTGCTTGGTGGCCGGCACGCTGAGGCCCGCGTCGTGCAGGGCGCGCAGGAACGCGGCCAGGTGGTCCCGGGTCCGGGCGACCAGGCGCGGGTCGACCGACACACGCACCCCGGGGTCAGCCGTCGGCATCGGTGAACACCTCGTGGTCGTGGGCCCCGACCAGCTCGACGTCCTCCTCGTTCTTGACCAGGAGCCCGAGGGAGGCCCGCAGCGCCTCGCCCCACGCGGTGCCGTCCTCGGCCAGCGCCACGGAGCCCTGGGCCCACGCGATGGACTCCGCGATGCCGGGCCGCTTGGCCGGGCCCAGGGCGCGGATGACGTTGACCGAGCGCACCAGCTGCTCGGCGCTGCGCGCGCTCAGCCCCGGCGCCTGCGCCTCGACGATGGCCCGCTCCCGCTCCGGCTCGGGGAACGGGATCCAGTGGTAGAGGCAGCGGCGCTTCAGCGCGTCGTGCAGCTCGCGGGTCCGGTTGGAGGTCAGGACCACCACGGGGGGCACGGTCGCGGTCACCGTGCCCATCTCGGGGATGGTGATCTGGAACCCGTCGAGGAACTCCAGGAGGAAGGCCTCGAACTCGCTGTCGGCGCGGTCGATCTCGTCGATCAGCAGGACCGCCCCGGTGGGGCTCCGCAGGGTCTTGAGCAGCGGCCGCTCCAGGAGGAACGCGTCGTCGTACAGGTCGGCGACGACGGCGCCGGTGACCTCGGCGGCGCGCAGGCTCAGCAGCTGCTTGGGGTAGTCCCACTCGTAGAGCGCCTGGGACACGTCGATCCCCTCGTAGCACTGCAGGCGGACGAGCTCGCGCCCGAGCACGTCGGCGAGCACGTGCGAGACCTGGGTCTTGCCTACCCCGGGCTCACCCTCCAGCAGCAGCGGTCGCCCCAGCGCGACGGCCAGGCGGACCGCCGTCAGCAGACCCTCGTCCGCGAGGTAGCGGCGCTCGGTCAGCTGCCGGTCCAGCGTGGCGTGGTCGATGAGCATCAGGCCGACGGCTCCGCGTCACGCAGCTCGTCGAGGCCCCGCAGGATCGACTCCGGGGTGAACGGCATCACCGTGATCCGCACGCCGCAGGCGTCGAAGATGGCGTTGGCCACCGCCGGGATCGGGGCGTTGGCCGTCATCTCGCCGATGCCCTTGGCCCCGAACGGCCCGTTGGCCGCGGGCCGCTCGAGGATGACGCTGGTCTGGACGGGGGTCTCGGCCGGGCCGGGCATCAGGTACTCGCTGAAGTCGACGGGACCGTGGGCCCGGGAGCTCGGGTAGTAGGGCTCGGTCGCCTCGAAGACGGCGTGCGAGACACCCATCCACGCGCCGCCCTCGACCTGCTGGGTCACCATCGCCGGGTTCAGGGCGCGACCGATCTCGTAGGCGTTGTGCAGGCTGAGGACGGTGACGATGCCGGTCTCGTCGTCGACCTCGACCTCGGCGACCGTGCAGGCGTGCGCCTGGGCCGAGTCGGGGTCCATCTCACCGGTCTCGGGGACCGGGTAGCTGCGCTCCTTGAGGAAGATCCCGCGCCCGGAGATGGTCCTGCCCTGCTTGAAGTGGGCGGCCAGGGCGATGTCCTGGACGTGGATCTTCGTCTCCGGGCTGCCCTTGAGCCGCACGTAGCCCGAGCCGTCGGTCTCGAGGTCGTCCGCGTCGACCTCGAGCTCCTCGGCGGCGACCTGCAGCATCACCTCGCGGGCCTCGCGCGCCGCCATGACCACGGCGTTGCCGACCCGGTGGGTGCCGCGGCTGGCGAAGGTGCCCATGCAGTGCGGGCCGGTGTCGGTGTCGGCGGTGTCGACGATGACGTTGTCCATGGGCATGCCGAGGGTCTCGGCCGCGCACTGCGCCGCGATGGTCTTGAGCCCCTGGCCGAGGTCGACCGAGGAGAGGCTGACCACGAAGCCGCCCATGGTGGTGGCGTGGATCAGCGCCTGGGAGGGATCACCGCCGAGGTTCATGCCGGTGGGGTAGTTGACGGACGCGTAGCCGCGTCCACGCAGCAGGGCCATGCTCAGGCCTCCCTCGGGGTGGACGACGACAGGGCCAGGTACTCCGGCGGCAGGTCGTGACCGACCAGGGCCGCGGCCCGCTGGATGACCTCGATCAGGGCGGTGCCCGAGGCGACCTTGCGGTGGGCCTTCATGTCCCCGTCGCGGTAGGCGTTGCGCAGCCGGAGCTCGAGCGGGTCGATGTCGAGGGCCCGCGCGATGCGGTCCATCTGCGACTCGATGGCGAAGTCGGCGATGGTGACCCCGAAGCCGCGCATCGCGCTGGACGGCGTCCGGTTCGTGTAGACGCAGTGGCAGTCGGCGTGGACGTTGGGGATCGTGTAGGGACCGGGCAGGTGGGCTGCCGCCTTCGTGGTGCCGTACGGCGTGTGCCGCGAGTAGGCGCCGGAGTCGACGTAGAGCATGACCTTGCGCGCCACGATCCGCCCGTCGGCCATCACGCCGTCCTTGATGTAGATCCGCTCCGCGGCCCGGGGAGAGGAGACCTGCATCTCCTCCTCGCGGGAGTAGACGAACTTGACCGGCCGGTTGGTCAGGGTCGCGGCGATGCAGGCCAGCGGCTCGACCATCACGTCGACCTTGCCCCCGAAGCCGCC
Organism: Nocardioides sp. S-1144; assembly: GCF_005954645.2. Lineage (NCBI taxonomy): Bacteria > Bacillati > Actinomycetota > Actinomycetes > Propionibacteriales > Nocardioidaceae > Nocardioides > Nocardioides dongxiaopingii. The sequence continues at coordinate 1,441,140 of NZ_CP040695.2, read as the reverse complement.
GCCGACGGTGCCGCCCTTGACCTGGAGGTCGGTGAAGGGGCGGTCCAGGATCAGCGCGGTGTTGTCGAGGGTGAAGAACGCCGCCTGGGTGTTGGAGTGGATGAGCAGGCGGTTGCCGCTCTGCGGGACCACGATGCACCCGGTCGTCTCGGTGGGCGCGTGCTCGATGGGTGCCGAGCTGTAGCGCCACTCGAAGACGTGGTCGGCCTGCGCGAACCCCTCCTCCACGTCGCCGAAGCGGATGCGGCGGGCGTGGTGGCCCTCGTAGACGAAGTAGTTGGTGCCGTCCTTCTTGATCACCGGCGCGTCCGGGGACAGCGCCTCCTCGACGTCGAGGACGGCGGGCAGCTCGGTGTAGGACACCTTGACGCGGCTGGCGCCCTCGATGGCCGCCGCCTCGGTGTCGGCCACGACGGCGACGATCGGCTCCCCCACGTAGAGCACGCGGTCCTCGGCCAGCACCGGCTCGTCGAGGGGCTCGACGCCGATCAGCCGCAGCACCAGGTACCAGTTGGCCGGGACGTCGTGGTGGGTGATGACCCGGAGCACGCCCGGGACCGCGAGGGCCTCGGAGCAGTCGATGTCGTCAATCCGGGCGTGGTGGTGCACCGAGCGGTGGATCTTGACGTGGGCCAGGTCCGGGAAGGCACGGTCCTCGAAGAACTCGGTCCGCCCGGTGACGTGGCCGAGCGCGTCGGACCGCTGGGCGGGCGTGCCGATGACGGTGAAGTCCGACGTGCGCTCGTCGGCGAAGAACTCGGTGTCGATCTCGTTGATCTTGGCCATCACACGTCCGCCCGCATTCCCTCGGAGGACTCGTACGCCGTGGTCGGCGGTGGACCCGCGTCGGTCTCCGGGGTGGTGGTGGCGGTCGCGGCCCGACGACGGGCGGCGGCGTCGAGGATGGCGGTGATGATCGGCTCGTAACCGGTGCACCGGCACACGTTGCCGCTGATCGCCTCCTGGACCTCCTCGGTCGTCGGGTCGGGGTTGCGCTCCAGGAGCGCCTCCGCGGACATGATCATGCCGGGCGTGCAGAAGCCGCACTGCGTGGCGAACCCGTCGAGGAAGGCCTGTTGCACGTGGCTGAGCACCTGGCCGTCGGCCAGGCCCTCGATGGTGCCGACGGCGGACCCGTCGACCGTGACGGCGGGCACCAGGCACGACACCACCGGGTCGCCGTCCAGCAGCACCGTGCAGGAGCCGCAGGCGCCCTGCGCGCAGCCGCGCTTCGCGCCCATCATCCCCAGCTGCTCGCGCAGGCCGAGGAGCAGCGTGGTCTCGGGTCGGGCCATGAAGGCCTTGTCGACGCCGTTGAGCTTCAGGTTGACGATCTTGACCGTCATCGCGGGACCTTCTTCGCAGTCAGCGCCCGAGCAGGGCTCGGCGCAGGTGGACGGGGAACACGCGGGCTCGGTACCAGGCCGAGGCGTAGGCGTCGTCGCGCGGGTCGAGCTGGTCGAGACCGGCCTGGGCGGCGCCCGCCACGGTGGCCTCGTCGAGCGGCCGGCCCAGCAGGGCCTCCTCGACGGCGGTCGCGCGGACGACCTGCCGCCCGACTCCCCCGACGGCGACGCGGGCGGCGGACACGACGCCGTCGGCCTGCTCGACGACAGCGGCGACCGTCACGATCGAGGCCGAGTTGTACCGGCGTCGGGTCGCCTTGAGGTAGCGGAAGGCGGAGGGGGCCGGGACCTCCAGCACCAGCTCGGTGACCAGCCCCGGGTGCTGTCCGGCCAGCGAGGCCACCGGCTCCTCGCGGTGGCCCGCGGCGTCCAGCACCGAGGCCCGGGCGTCCAGCGCGACCAGCGCGACGGTCAGGTCGCCGTAGGGCTGCTCGGCGAACAGGTTGCCCCCCACGGTCGCCAGGCTGCGCACCGGGACCGAGGCGATCGAGCGCACCACGGGCGACAGGAACGCGACCCGGTCGTCGTGCTCGAGCGCGGCCAGCGTGGTCGTGGCGCCGATGCGGACGGTGGACCCGTCCACGCGCACGCCGGCCAGGCCGGCCCGGCGCAGGCTCACCAGCTCGGTGGGCGCCGAGGCGTGGTCGTTGAGCCGCGGCATCAGGCTCGTGCCGCCACCCAGCACCCGGGCTCCCCCGGCAAGGAGCCGGAGGGCCTCGGACAGATCGTCGGGAACGTGAACTTCGGTGAGCATCTGCCCTCCATTATCGATATCGATAATGACCGTACTGGTTCCCCCTATGCTGGTCAATGCCGCCGTCCGGCGTCGTGCGACGGCCACACCTCCGCCACCGGAAGAAGAGCCCTGACGCATGACGACCTCCGTGCCCGCGCCGCGCGCCCCCGCCGGCCGGGTCGCCAAGCCCACCCTGAGCGAGCGGATCCGCGACGGCCTCGTCGAGGCGATCGTCTCCGGCGATCTGGAGAGCGGGGAGCGGCTGGTCGAGACCAAGATCGCCGCCGACTACGGAACCAGCCAGGCTCCGGTCCGCGAGGCGCTGCGCGAGCTCGAGGGACTCGGCCTGATCGAGAGCCGCCCGCGCCGCGGCAGGCACGTGCTCCCCTTCGTCGAGCAGACGCTCCGCGAGGCCTACGTGGTGCGCGCCGCCCTGGAGGAGGCGGCCACCCGGCTGGCGCTGATCGGCGGACAGCTCCCTTGGGAGGCGCTGGAGGCGGACGTCGTCGAGATGTACCGGAGCGCCGAGGGCGAGGACCTGCACGCGATGGGGGTCGCCAGCAGCCGGTTCCACCGGCGGATCGTCCAGGCGAGCGGCAACCTGCTGCTCGACCGCGCCTGGGAGGGCCTGCAGATCGAGGCGCGCACCGCCATCGCGCTGGTCGTCGCCGCGCCCGACCTGAACCGCGTCGCCGTGGAGCACGCCGACCTGCTCGAGGTCCTGCGGGCCGGGGACGTCGACCGGGCCTGCCTGCACGCCCGCGTGCACCAGTGGGCCTACGCCGACCTGCCCCACGACCTGCACGGCGTCGCCCACCCGGCGACCACGCAGGCCACCCCCCGGGCCGACGCGCGGGCCGACGACCGGGCCGACACCCCCGCGGCACGGAGCGGCGACCACCGGAGTTAGCGAGCAACCGCTCGCCAAGTTAGGGTCGGCCCGTGCCCACCCAGGTCGAGCGACGCGCCGCGACGATCTCGCGCCTGCTCGACGCGACCGAGGTCGTCGTCCACGAGCGCGGCTACGCCGACACGACCATCGCGGCCGTGTGCGCCGAGGCCGGGGTCAGCCAGGGCGGGCTGTTCCGGCACTTCCCGCACCGCCGGGCCCTGCTGGTCGCCACCGCGAGCCGGGTTGCGGAGCGCCAGACCGACGACGTCCCCGCGGGGCTCGGGCTGCTCGAGTCCCTGCGCCACCTCCGTGCGCTCGTGCGCTCGAGGCCCAACCAGGTCTGGCATGAGCTGGTGCGGGCGGCGCGCACCGACGCCGAGCTGCGGGCCGACCTGGCCCCGGCCCTGCGGGAGTACCACCGGCGCACCGGGTCCGCCGTGGTCGCCATGACGCCGGCCGACCGGCCGTGGACCCCGGCCCACCAGGCGGCGCTCCGCGTCGTCGTCAACTACCTCGACGGCGAGGCCGCCGTCGCCCACGTCCTGCCCGACCCCGACCGCGACGAGGCCAGCCTGAGAGTCCTCGCCGACCTGCTCCGCCCACTCCTCGAGGAGACCCCGTGACCCTGCCCCCCTTCGAGCCCGACGCGATCGTCGTCGGCGCCGGCCTGGCCGGCCTCGTGGCCACCCACGAGCTGGTGCTGGCCGGCCGGAAGGTCCTGGTGCTCGACCAGGAGAACCGGGCCAACCTCGGCGGCCAGGCGTTCTGGTCGCTCGGCGGGCTGTTCCTCGTCGACTCCCCCGAGCAGCGCCGGATGGGCATCAAGGACTCGAGGGAGCTCGCCCTCCAGGACTGGTTCGGCTCCGCGGGCTTCGGCGACGGCCCCGAGGACCACTGGGGGCGCCGGTGGGCCGAGGCCTACGTCGAGTTCGCCGCCGGCGAGAAGCGCGAGTACCTGCACGCGCTCGGGCTGCGCTCGGTGCCGATGGTCGGCTGGGCCGAGCGCGGCGCCGCCGACCCCCAGGGCCACGGGAACTCCGTGCCGCGCTTCCACCTGACCTGGGGCACCGGCCCGGAGGTCGTCCGCGTCTTCGCCGAGCCGGTGCTCGCCGCCGAGGAGCGCGGCCTGGTCTCCTTCGCCTTCCGCCACCAGGTCGACGAGGTCGTCGTCGAGGACGGACCGGCCGGACCGACGGTGGTCGGCGTCCGCGGCTCCGTGCTCGTGCCGAGCGAGGAGGACCGCGGGGTGAGGTCCGCGCGCGAGGTCGTCGACACCTTCGAGCTGCGCGCCCCGGCGGTGGTCGTCACCTCGGGCGGCATCGGCGGCAACCACGACCTCGTCCGGCAGACCTGGCCGACCGAGCGGATGGGTCCGGCGCCCGAGCACCTGATCTCCGGCGTCCCGGCCCACGTCGACGGGCGGATGCTCGCCATCAGCGAGGCCGCCGGCGCCCACGTCGTGAACCGCGACCGGATGTGGCACTACACCGAGGGCGTGCACAACTGGGACCCGATCTGGCCCGACCACGCGATCCGGATCATCCCCGGGCCGTCGTCGCTGTGGCTCGACGCGCACGGGAAGCGGTTCCCGGCACCGAACTTCCCCGGCTGCGACAACCTCGCCACGATGCGCGCCATCCTCGCGACCGGCCACGACTACTCCTGGTTCGTGCTCACCCAGTCGGTCATCGAGAAGGAGTTCGCGCTCTCGGGCTCCGAGCAGAACCCCGACGTGACCGAGAAGGACCTCCGGGTCCTGCTGCGCGAGCGGCTGGCCAAGGGCGCGCCGTCGCCGGTGGAGGCGTTCAAGGAGCACGGCGAGGACTTCGTGGTCGCCGACTCGGTCGCCGAGCTGGTCGCCGGCATGAACGCCATCGCACGCGGGCCGCAGCTCGACGCCGCCGAGGTCGAGGCGATGGTCGCGGCCCGCGACCGGGAGCTCGACAACGGCTTCTCCAAGGACGCCCAGCTGATGCTGGTCGCCAACGCCCGCCGCTCCCGCACCGACAAGCTGGTCCGCGTCGCCAAGCCGCACAGGATCCTCGACCCGGCGCACGGCCCGCTCATCGCCGTCCGGCTGAACATCCTGACCCGCAAGACGCTCGGCGGGATCCAGACCGACCTGTCGTCGCGGGCCCTCGACGCCTCGGGCGAGCCCGTCCCCGGCCTGTACGCCGCGGGTGAGGTCGCGGGGTTCGGCGGCGGCGGGGTGCACGGCCACAACGCGCTGGAGGGCACCTTCCTGGGCGGCTGCATCTTCTCCGGCCGGGCGGCCGGGCGCGCCGTCGCGTCCGCCGGCTGAGCAGTCCGACCGGCCCGCCCCGATGGGTTTGTCCGGCCCGCCCACCGGACAGGCTGCGGTCCCCGAGCAAGCCCCAGGAGAGTTGTCGATGTCCGGTCACGTGCCGCCCCCGCCCATGTCGCCCCCGCCCGGCGGCGGGTACCCGCCCCAGGGTCCCCCGTCCGGTCCCCCGCCCGGCGGTCCGCCCTACGGCGGCCCGCCCTACGGCGGCCCGCCCTACGGCGGTCCCCCCTACGGTGGCCAGCCGCCCGGGTGGGGCGGACAGCCGCCGTACGGCCAGCCCGGCCCCGGGGGCCCCGGCGGCGGCGGGTCGCGCCGCGGCCTGTGGATCGGCCTGGGCGTGCTGGCCCTGGTCCTCGTGGTCGGCGTGGGCACCGCCATCGGCTTCGTCGTCTCGGGCGACGACGACGGCGACGGCGACGACACCGCGCGCGACGACAACACCTCCGCCCCCGCCGACCCGAGCACGCCGGCCGAGAGCGACTCCCCCACCGAGCCGGAGGAGCCCGAGCCCTCGCCCGTCGAGCCGACCGAGACCGAGCCCGCCGAGGGCACGGGGACGCCGTTCACGGCGGAGTACGGCTCCGACGTCGGCGACGTGTGCGACGGCGGCGCGATGTCCAACGCCGCCGCCTACGACCCGGCGTCGCCCAAGATCTCGCCGTTCAAGCAGCTGCCCGGCAACGACCTGTGGCTGTCGCAGTACGTGCCCTCCGACAAGCCCTACTACGTCGACTACGAGGACTTCGAGAAGGTGAGCGTGGTCGCCTGCCTGACGCCGGGCGAGCCGGCCGACCAGGTCAAGTGCGAGTCGACCGACGCCGACGACAAGCCGATCACCTACACCTACGTCACCGTGCCGTACTCGCTGCGGTTCGCGGAGGCGGCGACTGGTCGCGACCTCGGCACGGCCCCCGACCTCGAGGCCCCGGAGGCCAGCTGCCCGTTCATCGCCTTCATCGAGGACGGCCGTGCCTACAGCAGCATCGACGACGAGGCGCTGCAGGCCGCGATCGCGGCCCACGAGTTCGCCTGAGCGGACCGGTCAGCGGCGGGTGCGTCCCGCGAGCAGGAACCGGTAGGCCAGCGCCGCGACGATGACCAGGATGACGAGCAGCAGGATGTACTTCATCTGGACAGCGTGCTCGTGGCGCCGACCCGTCGGTCCACCCGTCGAGGTGGACCGGCGGGACCCCGCCGGCTGCGTCCCGGCCCGGCCGGGGCTCAGACGAGGAACTGGAAGAACGGGCTGCCCGGCTCGACCGGCTCGACGCTCACCGGGCTGACCTCGAGCCGCTCGAGCAGGCCGGTCAGGTCGCCGGGGTCGGCGAGCTCGACGCCGATGAGGGCCGGGCCGGTCTCCCGGTTGTTGCGCTTGACGTACTCGAACAGGGTGATGTCGTCGTCGGGGCCGAGCACCTCGTCGAGGAAGCGGCGCAGGGCGCCGGGCTCCTGCGGGAACGAGACCAGGAAGTAGTGCTTGAGCCCGCGGTGCACGAGCGAGCGCTCGAGCACCTCGCCGTAGCGGCTGACGTCGTTGTTGCCCCCGGAGACCACGCACACGACGTCGGAGCCCGGCAGCAGGTCGAGGGCGAGCAGCGCGGCCGTGGCGAGCGCGCCGGCGGGCTCGGCGATGATCCCGTCGCTCTGGTAGAGGTCGAGCATCTCGGTGCAGACCCGGCCCTCCTCGACGGTGACCAGGTCGACGCCCCTGTCGCGGACCGCGGCGTGGGTGTGCGCGCCGGCACGGCCGACGGCCGCACCGTCGACGAAGGTGTCGACCGAGGGCAGGTCCACCGGGCCACCGGCGCGGATCGCGGCGGCCAGGCAGGCCGCGCCGGCCGGCTCGACCCCGACGATGCGCGTGGTGTGACCGCGCTCGCGCAGCCACGTCGCCGTGCCGGCCAGCAGGCCGCCCCCACCGACCGGGACCACGACGGCGCCGGGCGCGTGGCCGAGCTGCTCGACGATCTCCGGTGCCACGGTGCCCTGGCCGTTGATCGTGCGCGGGTCGTCGAAGGCCGGCACCAGGGTCGCGCCCGTGCGGGCGGCGTCGGCCGCGGCGGCGGCGCTCGCCTCCTCGTAGGTGTCGCCGAGCACGACGACGGCGACGCTGCCGCCGCCGAGCGCGGCGATCCGGTCGCGCTTCTGCCGCGGGGTCGTCTTCGGGACGTAGATCCGCCCCTCGGCGCGCAGCCGGCCGCAGGCCAGGGCCACCCCCTGGCCGTGGTTGCCGGCGCTCGCGCACACCACACCGCGGGTCAGGGTCTCCTCGCTCAGCTGGGCCATGAAGTTGTAGGCGCCGCGGATCTTGTAGGACCGCACCGGCTGGAGGTCCTCGCGCTTCAGCCAGACGTCGAGCCCGGTCAGCCGCGACAGCCGGGTGCTCCGCTCCAGCGGGGTGCGCACCGCGACGCCGGCGACGCGGCGCGCGGACTCCTCGATCGCGTCGGCCGAGACGGGCGCGAGGGGCGGCTGCTCGTTCACGGTGCCTCAACCTACGCGGCGTCCCGCGGCGCGGCGCGGGACGGGCTACCGCTCGTGCGGCATCCGGACCGTGAGCTGCACCGTGACGACGTCGCCGAGCCCGACGCCCTCGGCCCGGCGGACGGCGTCCTTGAGCGGGACGACGTACCCGCCGTCCCGGGGCCACAGCGACGTCGTGAACCCGGTGCCACCGACCCGACCGGTCACCGGGACCATCCCCCAGCCGTAGGACACCATCGGGGCGACCTCGGCGAGCTCGGCGCACTCCTCGGCGGGCACGCTCACGAAGTGGAACGGCGACGGCCCGCGCCACCACCACACCTCGCCGACGACCACCAGGTCCATGGCGGCAGCGTAGGGGCTCGGCCGGCACGTGCAGCCCGCCCGCCGGGCCCGGCGGTGCCGCTGCGCCCACTACGCTCGCCGACGTGGGTGCAGCAGGGACGACGGTCGGGATCAGCCTGCGCGAGCCCGCCCACCGGGTCAGCCCCCGGGCGCGCACGATGTGGCACCTGAGCGCGGTCGTCGAGGGTGTGTTCGCGGTCGCGCTGCTCACCGGCGCCGTCCTGCTCTGGGACCGCGTGCCGGCCTGGACGATCGCCGCCCTGGCCGTCGTGCAGGTCGGGTGGGCCGCCGTCGTCCCGCGGTGGCGCTACCTGGTGCACCGTTGGGAGACCACCGAGACCGCCGTGTACACCCAGACCGGGTGGTGGGCGCGCGAGCGGCGGATCGCCCCGATGAGCAGGATCCAGACCGTCGACTACGCCGAGGGGCCCGTCGCCCGGCTCTTCGGCCTCGCCCGCGTCACCATCACCACCGCCTCGGCCGCCGGCGCGATCAGCATCGACGGCCTCGACCGCGACACCGCGCGCCGCCTGGTCGACGACCTCACCCTCCGGGCCGACGCCGTCGAGGGCGACGCCACGTGAGCGAGCCGCCCGCGCCACCCGGCCCGCCCCCAGCGCCCCCGCCGCCCGCGCCACCCGGCCCGCCCCCGCCGCCCGACCCGTCCGCGTCCCCCGACCAGGGCTGGCAGCGCCTCGACGCCCGGATGCTCCTGGTCCACCCGGTGCGCGAGCTGGTCCGGTTCCTGCCGGTCCTCGTCGGCCTGCTGATCGCCGGTTCGGCCTCCGGCGGCCCCCCGTGGCAGCTGCTCGGCGTCGTCGCGCCGATCGCGTACGGCATCTTCCGCTACCTCACGACGCGGTTCCGGGTCGCCGACGGACGCGTCGAGCTCAGCCGCGGCCTGCTGAGCCGCCGGGTCACGTCGACGCCGGTCGCGCGCGTGCGCACCGTCGACCTGACCGCCTCCCTCATCCACCGGCTGCTCGGCCTGACCACCCTGCGCATCGGCACCGGCCTGGCCAGCAGCGACGACGGTGAGTCGCTCGACCTCGACGGGCTCCCGGTCGCCCGGGCGCACGCGCTGCGCGCCGAGCTGCTGCACGCCGCGCCGGTCGGACCCGCCGCGACCGACGGCACGGAGGGCGCGGACGTCGACCCGGCGGGCGCCCACCTCGCGGCGCCGCGGACCCTGGCCACCTTCGACGTGCGCTGGCTGCGGTTCGCGCCGTTCACCGCCACCGGCGCCGTCGTCGTCGCGGCGACCGTGGGCGGCCTGAGCCAGGTGCTCGACTCGCTCGACCTCTGGGAGCGCCTCGACGTCGGCGACGTCGCCGTGCCCTCCCTCCTCGGGATCGCCGTGCTGGTCGTGGGCGCCCTCGTCGTGCTGGTGACCGCCTCGGTGCTCGGCTACCTCGTCACCAACGGCGGCTACCGGCTCACCCGCGCCGCCGGCGCCTGGCACGTGCGGCGCGGGCTGCTCACCACCCGCGAGACCAGCATCGACGAGGGCCGCCTCGCCGGCGTCGCGCTCGGGGAGCCGCTCGCCCTCCGCCTCGCCGGCGGCCGCCACCTCCAGGCGATCGTCACCGGCGTCGACCGCAGCGAGAGCGGCAGCTCGACCCTGGTCCCGCCCTCCCCCGCCGCCGTCGCGACCCGGGTCGCCCGCGAGCTGGTCGGCTCGGCCGCACCCGTCGACGCCCCGCTCGTCGGGCACGGCCCGCGGGCGTCGCGGCGACGCTGGACCCGCGCGCTGCTCGGCGCGCTGCCCGTGGTCGCCGCGGCCGTCGTCCTCGTGGTCGCCACCGGCTGGTGGTGGCCGGTGGTCGTCGCGACCGCGGCCCTCGCCGGCTCCGCCGTGCTCGCCGCCGACCGGGTCGCCGGGCTCGGGCACGTGCTCGCCGGGCGCCACGTCGTCGTCCGCTCCGGGAGCCTGACCCGGCGCCGCGAGGCGCTCGGTGTCGAGCACGTCATCGGCTGGAACCTGCGGGCCACCTGGTTCCAGCGCCGGGCCGGGCTGACCACGCTGGTGGCGACGACAGCGGGCGGTGGCGGGTCGGTCACCGTGCCCGACGTGCCGGAGCCGGCCGCCGTGGCGCTGGCCGCCGACGCCGTCCCCGGGCTGGTCGAGCAGTTCCTCGAGCCCGGCCCGGGACGCCCTAGCCTCTCCGCATGACCGCGACCACCACCACGACCATCCTCGACGGCGGCCTCTCCACGGCCCTGGAGGAGCTCGGCGCCGACCTCGGCTCGGCGTTGTGGACCGCCCGCCTGGTGCGCGACGACCCGGCCCGGGTCGTCGCGGCCCACCGGGCCTACTTCGAGGCGGGGGCCGAGGTCGCCACCGCGGCCAGCTACCAGGCGAGCGTCCCGAGCCTCGTCGCCGCCGGCCACGACGAGGCCGAGGCGCGGCGGCTGGTCGTGGCAGCGGTCGAGCTCGCCCGCGTCGCCCGCGACGAGGCGACCGACACGCTCCGGACCGGGCTGCGGGTGGCGGCGTCCGTCGGGCCCTACGGCGCCGTGCTGGCCGACGGCTCGGAGTACCGCGGCCGCTACGGCCGCACCGCGCGCGAGCTGCGCGACTTCCACGGTCCGCGCCTCGAGCTCCTGGCCTCCGCCGGGCCCGACCTGCTCGCCGTCGAGACCGTCCCCGACCTCGACGAGGCGGCCGTGCTGGTGCCGCTGCTCGACGAGATCGGCATCCCCGCCTGGTTCGGCTACGTCGTCCGGGGCACCACGACCGCCGCCGGGCAGCCGCTCGAGGAGGCCTACGCGGTGCTGCGCGGCAGCACCTCGCTGGTGGCCGCCGGCGTCAACTGCTCCGCACCCGGCGACGTGCTGCACGCCGTCACGACCAGCGTCGCCGTCACCGGGCTGCCCGGCGTCGTCTACCCCAACCGCGGCGGCACCTGGAACAGCGCGACCCGGGAGTGGGAGGGCGCCGGCGGTCTCGACCTGGACCTGGTCGACGCCTGGGTCGACGCCGGCGCGCGGCTGGTCGGCGGCTGCTGCGGCACCGCACCCTCCGACATCGCCGCCCTGGCCGAGCACGTCCGACCCCGCGACGCGTGAGCCGGGCGGCGCCACGCCGGCGCGCGCACCACCCGCACCATGAGACTCGTGACCGGGACGGTCCCCGCCGCCACTAGGTTTGCGGCCATGTTCTCCAAGGTCCTGGTCGCCAACCGAGGCGAGATCGCGATCCGCGGCTTCCGCGCCGCCTACGAGCTCGGCGCGAAGACGGTGGCGGTGTTCCCCTACGAGGACCGCTGGTCCGAGCACCGCCTCAAGGCCGACGAGGCCTACGAGATCGGCGAGCGCGGCCACCCCGTGCGCGCCTACCTCGACGCCGACGCGATCGTGGCGGTCGCCCTCCGGGCGGGCGCGGACGCCGTCTACCCCGGCTACGGGTTCCTCTCGGAGAACCCGGCGCTGGCCGAGGCCTGCGCGAACGCCGGCATCACCTTCGTCGGCCCGACCTCCGACGTCCTCGAGCTGACCGGCAACAAGGCGCGCGCGATCGCGGCGGCCAAGGCGGCCGGCGTCCCGACGCTGGCCAGCGTCGAGCCCGGCACCGACGTCGACACCCTCGTCGCCGCGGCCGCGGACCTGCCGTACCCGCTGTTCGTCAAGGCCGTCGCCGGTGGCGGCGGGCGCGGCATGCGCCGCGTCGACGACCCCCGGGACCTGCGCGAGGCGGTCGCGACCTGCATGCGCGAGGGCGAGGGCGCCTTCGGCGACCCGACGGTCTTCATCGAGCAGGCCGTCGTCGAGCCGCGCCACATCGAGGTGCAGATCCTCGCCGACGGCGCGGGCCACGTGATGCACCTCTTCGAGCGCGACTGCTCGGTGCAGCGCCGGCACCAGAAGGTCGTCGAGATCGCGCCGGCCCCCAACCTCGACCCCGAGCTGCGGGAGCGGATGTGCGCGGACGCCGTCCGCTTCGCCCGCGAGATCGGCTACCGCAACGCCGGCACCGTCGAGTTCCTCCTCGACCCGGCGGGCAACTACGTCTTCATCGAGATGAACCCGCGCATCCAGGTCGAGCACACCGTGACCGAGGAGGTCACCGACGTCGACCTCGTGCAGTCGCAGCTGCGGATCGCCGCGGGCGAGACCCTCGACGACCTCGGCCTGTCGCAGGAGACCGTGCAGCTGCGCGGCGCCGCCCTGCAGTGCCGGATCACCACCGAGGACCCCGCCAACAACTTCCGTCCCGACACCGGCATCATCACCACCTACCGCTCCCCCGGCGGCGGCGGCATCCGGCTCGACGGCGGCACGGTCTACACCGGCGCCGAGGTCTCGGCGCACTTCGACTCGATGCTGGCCAAGCTCACCTGCCGCGGCCGCACCTTCGAGAGCGCGGTCGCCAAGGCCAAGCGCGCGGTGGCGGAGTTCCGCATCCGCGGCGTCTCCACCAACATCCCCTTCCTCCAGGCGCTGCTCGACGACCCCGACTTCGCCGCCGGCCGGGTGACGACGTCGTTCATCGAGACCCACCCGCAGCTGCTGAGCGCCCGCAGCTCCGGCGACCGCGGCACCAAGCTGCTGACCTACCTCGCCGACGTCACGGTCAACCAGCCGCACGGCGCCGCGCCGGTGAGCATCGACCCGGTGAGCAAGCTGCCCTCGGTCGACCTCGAGGTCCCGGCCCCCGACGGCACCCGCCAGCTGCTGCTGGAGGTCGGCCCGGAGGAGTTCGCCCGCCGGCTGCGCGCCCAGGACCGCGTCGCCGTCACCGACACCACGTTCCGCGACGCCCACCAGTCGCTGCTGGCCACCCGGGTCCGCACCCGCGACCTGGACGCCGTCGCGGGGCACGTGGCCCGCACGACGCCCGAGCTGTGGTCGCTCGAGGCCTGGGGCGGGGCGACCTACGACGTCGCGCTGCGCTTCCTCGGCGAGGACCCGTGGGAGCGGCTGGCCGTGCTGCGGCAGTCGGTGCCCAACATCTGCCTGCAGATGCTGCTGCGCGGGCGCAACACCGTGGGCTACACCCCGTACCCGACCGCCGTCACCAACGCCTTCGTCGAGGAGGCCGCGGCGACCGGCATCGACGTCTTCCGGGTCTTCGACGCCCTCAACGACGTGGAGCAGATGCGACCGGCGATCGAGGCCGTGCGCGCCACGGGCACCGCCGTCGCCGAGGTCGCCCTCTGCTACACCGGCGACCTGTCCAACCCCGACGAGGACCTCTACACCCTCGACTACTACCTGCGCCTGGCCGAGCGGATCGTCGACGCCGGCGCGCACGTGCTGGCGATCAAGGACATGGCCGGCCTGCTGCGCGCGCCGGCCGCCCGCACCCTGGTCTCCGCGCTGCGCGACCGCTTCGACCTCCCGGTGCACCTGCACACCCACGACACCCCGGGCGGGCAGCTCGCCACGCTCCTGGCGGCGATCGACGCCGGGGTGGACGCCGTCGACGCGGCCTGCGCGGCGGTGGCCGGCACGACGTCCCAGCCGGCGCTGTCGGCCCTGGTCTCGGCGACCGACCACTCCCCGCGGGAGACCGGCCTGTCGCTGGCCGCCGTCAACGCCCTGGAGCCGTACTGGGAGGCGACCCGCCGCGTCTACGCGCCGTTCGAGTCGGGCCTGCCCGCCCCCACCGGCCGCGTGTACCGCCACGAGATCCCCGGCGGTCAGCTCTCCAACCTGCGCCAGCAGGCGATCGCCCTCGGCCTGGGCGAGAAGTTCGAGCAGGTCGAGGACATGTACGCCGCGGCCAACGACATCCTCGGCCGGGTGCCGAAGGTGACGCCGTCCTCGAAGGTGATCGGTGACCTGGCCCTCGCGCTGGTCGGCATCGGCGCCGACCCGGCCGAGTTCGCCGAGGACCCGTCGCGCTACGACATCCCCGACTCCGTGATCGGCTTCCTCAACGGCGAGCTCGGCGACCCGCCCGGCGGCTGGCCCGAGCCGTTCCGGTCGCGGGCCCTCGAGGGCCGCACCTGGAAGGCGCCCGCGGAGAACCTCACCGACGATCAGGCCGCCGGCCTGGCCGGCGCCGCGCCGACGCGGCGGCGCACCCTCAACCAGCTGCTCTTCCCCGGCCCGACGCGCGAGTTCGACGAGTCCCGGCAGACCTTCGGCGACATCTCGGTGCTGCCGACCCGCGACTACCTCTACGGCCTGCGCCAGGGCGAGGAGCACGAGGTCGAGCTCGAGCCCGGCGTCACGCTGCTGATCGGGCTCCAGGCGATCAGCGAGCCCGACGAGCGCGGCATCCGCACCGTGATGACCACCATCAACGGCCAGATGCGGCCGATCTCGGTGCGCGACCGCTCGATCGCCTCCGACGTCGCCGTCGCCGAGAAGGCCGACCCCGCCAAGCCGGGCCACGTCGCGGCGCCCTACCAGGGCGTCGTCACGCTCGCCGTGGCCGCGGGCGACGCCGTCGAGGCCGGCCAGACCGTCGCCACCATCGAGGCGATGAAGATGGAGGCCTCGATCACCGCCCCGGTCGCCGGCACGGTCGAGCGGGTCGCCCTCAGCGGCACCCAGGCCGTCGACGGCGGCGACCTGGTCGTCGTCCTCACCTGACCCCACGCTGACCCGTCAGCGATCACTGACGGGTCAGCGCTCCGCGTGAGGTGACCCGTCAGTGATCAGCGACGGGTCAGCGCACCGCGTGAGGTGACCCGTCAGTGATCAGCGACGGGTCAGCGCTCCAGGTGAGGTGACCCGTCAGTGATCAGCGACGGGTCAGCGCTCCAGGTGAGGTGACCCGTCAGTGATCAGCGACGGGTCGGCGTCAGGAGAGCGTGAAGAGGGTGGAGCGGAGGGCGGCGAGGTAGCGGAAGTTCTCGCCGGTCAGCACCGTGGAGCCGGCGGTGCCGGTGATCCGGATCGAGGTGACCCGGCCGCCGAACGCGCCACCGCCGTCGCGGCCCAGCACGGTCAACGACCGGAACGTGCCGATGTCGGTGGGGTCGTCGGGGTTGGCCGCGGCCACCCGGCGGGCCAGGTCGGCGCTGACGGTCGCCGTCCAGCCGCGGTAGGCGGTGTCGTAGGGGTCGCGCCCGGCGGCCAGGTAGGGCTGCGAGCCGGCGGCCCGGTAGCCGCCGTTGCTGGCCGAGAACTGGGTGAACGCCGGCAGCGCGTCGGCGTCGAGGAGCACCTGGCCGCGGGTGGCGTCGATGGCGCGGTTGGTGGCCGGGTGCTCGTCGGTGAAGCCGCCGTAGACCTGGCAGCTGGTGGTGTCGCAGATCTGGTAGTGCCGCGCCGCGCCGTCGCGACGGTCGAAGGCCGCGTAGGTGCGCGCCGCCACCGCCTGGGACCGCAGCGCCGCCGCGCGCCAGGACGCCGGGATCTCCCGGGGCACGACGCCCTTGAGGTAGGAGTCGAGCGGGACGACGTTCACGGTGTCGCGCTGGATCGTCGTCGCGGTCGCGCCCGCCGAGCGGAGCACGCCGCGGTAGGCCCGGCGTCCCGACGGCGTGACGAGGGTGATCGGCTTCCCGCGGGCGGTGAACTGGGCCTCGCCCGGCGTGGTGCGGACCGTCGTCCAGCGCCCGCGCTGGCCCCTCCAGGCCAGGGTGCTCGTGCGTCCCCCCGCCGACGGGGTGATCCGCCACAGCCGGGCGGCCCTCGGCCTGGTGAGTCGGAAGGTGCGCCCGTCGCCGAGGCTCCGGTACCGCAGGCCGGCCCGGTCGACGACCACGACGTCGGCACTGGTGTCGGCGGTCAGCAGCACCGAGACGTTGCCCCCGGCGCTCCCCCAGGTCAGGCCCGGGTAGTAGAAGCCGAGGATCTGCCGGTGGCTCAGGCCCTGGCCGGCGGCCCCCTGGGCGCCATACTGCGACAGGCCGTGCCCGTGCCCGTAGCCGTTGCCGGTGATGCGCACGGACGGCACCGCCCGCTCGGCGGGTGCCGCGTCGCCGGCCTGAGCGGGAGCGCCGGCGGCGAGCCCCGCGGCCAGGACGAGCGTGCTGAGGGCGACGAGCAGCTTCACCGGGAACTCCAGGGGGGTCGAGGGCACCGGCGGTCGAGACTACGTGCTGCCTGGACGAGCCGTGGCGGGAGTCGGGGAACCCGACCGCGCGCGGCCGCTACCAGGTGCTCACCCGCGGCAGCGCGCGCCTGAGCCACGACGGCGGCGGCAGGAGCCCCTCGATCGAGCGGGTCCGGGCCACCACGGGTGCACCCGTGGTGGCCCGGAGCCCTCAGCCGTTGTAGGAGGGCTGCGACTGGGCGTTGAAGCTCGAGAGCCGCACCTTGGCGGCCCGGCGGGCCCACGGCGTGCGGATCTGGAAGACCTCGAGCCCGCGGGTGATGTCGCTGGAGTAGACGAAACCGTTGTACCAGTACGACGACCACGACCCGCCCAGCTCGAGGCGGCGGTCGGAGATCGCGCCCCGGTCGAAGTGCTGGAGCTCGCGCGGCTTGCGGGAGTTGGTGAAGTCGAAGACCGACGTGCCGCCCTGGTACCAGGCCTGCACCATGATGTCGCGGCCCTTGACCGGGATCAGCGAGCCGTTGTGGGCCACGCAGTTCTCGGTGTCCGACTGCACGCGCGGCATCTTGTAGTAGCTGCGGAACTTCAGCTCACGACGGACGATGTCGTAGATGCCGTTGGCTCCGCGCTTCGGGCCGACGTCGTTGTTGCACATCGGGCCGCCGCCGCCGCCGAGCTCGTCGGTGAAGACGACCTTGGTGCCGGCGTTGTTGAAGGTCGCGGAGTGCCAGAAGGCGAAGTTGCGCCGGTCCTTGACGCGGTCGATGACCTTCGGGCGGGCGCGGTTGCTGATGTCGAGCAGGATGCCGTCGCCCATGCACGCGCCGGCGGCGAGGTTCTTGCGCGGGTAGGCGGTGATGTCGTGGCAGCCGCTGGTGTTGCTGCTGTAGTCGTCGCCGCGGGTGCCGCCGCCGGGGAAGAGCACCGGCGTGCGGACCACGCGGGCCGCCGCGCCGTCGTTCGTCGGCACCTTGACGACGCTGATCGAGTCGTGCGGGGGCTTGCAGCCCTTGAGACCCGGCGCAGGGCCGTAGGAGGAGACGTAGACGTAGACGTTGCGGCCATCGCGGTCGGGGGCGAGGGTGTGGGTGTGCGAGCCGCACGAGGTGGCGACCGACGTCAGCAGCTGCGGTGAGCGGGGGTCGGAGATGTCGAAGACCCGGATGCCCTCCCACGTGGCCGCCTCGTCGCCACCCGGCTCGGCGTAGTCGGCGTCGCAGCTGTTGTCGCTGAGCACGGCGTCGACGGAGAGCACGAGCAGGTTGCGGTAGACCGAGACGTCGTTCTGCGCGCCCGGGCAGACGACCTGGGCGACACGCCTCGGGCTGCGCGGCCGCGAGATGTCGTAGACGGCGAAGCCGGCGTAGTTGCCGGCGAAGGCGTAGTCGCCCTTGAACGCCAGGTCGGTGCCGAACGCACCGTCCTCGGCCAGCTCGGCGGCGAGCGGCACCCGCGCGACCTGGCGCATGGCCCGGCTGCGGTCGACCTGGCCGCTGGTGACGCGCGGGACCGCCGGGTCGGTGCGGGCGATGTCGTGGCCGGGCAGGGCCGGCCGCTTCTCCAGGGTCGGGGGGTCGTCGGGGTCCGCGGACGCGGGGGCGACGGCCAGACCGGCCGCCAGGACGAACGAGCCGAGGGCGACGAGCAGCTTCACCGAGATTCTCCTGCCTGAGGGGCGCTCACCCACACCGTTCTAAGGTGCTGGGCATGGACCCGAGTCGCGCACTCGCCGTTGGTACGGCGCTCTGCCTCGTGCTCGTCGCGGGCTGTGCTGGCGAGCAGCCTACGACGGACCCGCCCTCCGCTGTCCACACCCACGCCGGTGACGGGCACGCGATGGACGCCGTCCCCGAGCCACCCGCGTCGGCCGACTGGAACGCCGCCGACGCGACCTACCTGACGATGATGGTGGCCCACCACAGCCAGGCCATCGACCTCACCGAGCTCGCCGCGGAGCGCGCCGTCGACCCACGGGTGCGCCGGCTCGCCGCCGGCATCGACGCCGGGCAGGGCCGCGAGGTCCTGGTGATGGCGGCCTGGCTGGTCGACCACGACCTGCCGGAGCCCACCGTCGAGGGCGTGGCCGCCATGACCGAGGTCGGCATGCCCGGCATGCTCACCACCGCCCAGGTCGACGCGCTCGCGGCGACCGACGGGACGGCGTTCGACCGCCGCTTCCTCGAGGACATGATCCAGCACCACCAGGGCGCCGTGGGCATGGCCGAGCAGCAGGTCGTCGAGGGCGAGGACCTCCGGGCCACCGAGATGGCCAGCGACGTGATCGCCGGCCAGAGCGCCGAGATCACCCGGATGCGGGAGCTGCTCCGAGCGCTGCCGTGAGCCTCCCGCGGTCCGGTGAGCGGTGCTACACGTGGTGCAGGCGGCGCGCGGCCTCGGCGATCGACCCGCTGTTCGACGGGTAGACGGTGAAGACCTGGGCCAGCTGGTCGGCGGTGAGCGACTCGCCGACGGCGACCGCGACCGCGTGGATGAGCTCGCTGGCTCGCGGCCCGACCACCACTCCCCCGACGACGATGCCGGTGCCCGGGCGGCAGAAGAGCTTCACGAACCCGTCGCGGACGCCCTGCATCTTGGCGCGCGGGTTGCCGGCCAGCGGCAGCATCACCGACTCGGCCTGGATCTCGCCGGCGTCGACGGCCTGCTGCGACCAGCCCACGGTGGCGATCTCGGGCGCGGTGAAGACGTTGGAGGAGACCTTCTTGAGGTCGAGCGGGTGCACGGTGTCGCCGAGCAGGTGCCACATCGCGATCCGGCCCTGCATGGCGGCGACGCTGGCCAGCATCAGGACGCCGGTGCAGTCGCCGGCGGCGTACACGCCGCGCGCGGCGGTGCGCGAGACCCGGTCGACCTTGACGAAACCGCCGTCGTCGAGCACGACGCCGGCCTCCTCGAGGCCGAGGTCGCGGGTGTTCGGCACCGAGCCGAGGGCCAGGATGCAGTGGCTGGCCCGCACCTCCCGGCCGTCGGTGAGACGGACCGTGACGACGTCGCCGTCACGGGTGACCGACTCCATCCGCGACTTCGACAGCACCGTCATGCCGCGGCGTGTGGAGACCTCCTCGAGCACGAGCGAGGCGTCGGCGTCCTCGCCCGGGAGCACGCGGTCGCGGCTGGAGACGAGCGTGACCGGGATGCCGAGCGCGAGGTAGGCGCTGGCGAACTCGGCGCCGGTGACCCCGGAGCCGACGACGACGAGCTCGGTCGGCACCTCGGTGAGGTCGTAGACCTGCTCCCAGGTGAGGATCCGCTCGCCGTCGGGCTGGGCGCTCGGCAGGGTGCGCGGTGCGGCGCCGGTGGCGACCAGGATGGCGTCGGCGTCGTACGTGGTGTCGCCGACGACGACCCGGCCCGGCCCGGCGAGCCGGCCGCGGCCCCGGACGACGGTGACGCCCTCCTTGTCGAGGCGGCGCGCGATGTCCTCGGACTGGTCGGTGGCGAGCTGCTTGACCCGCGCGTTGACCCGCGCGAGGTCGACCCGGATCGTGGTCGCGGCGTCGCCCTCGGAGTCGTGGAAGTCGATGCCGAGCTCGGCCGCGGCGGCGACCTGCGTCATCACCTCGGCGGTGGCGATGAGGGTCTTGCTGGGCACGCAGTCGGTGAGGACCGCCGAGCCGCCGATGCCGTCGGAGTCGACGACGGTGACGTCGGCGCCGAGCTGGGCGGCGACGAGGGCGGCCTCGTAGCCACCGGGCCCGCCGCCGAGGATGACAACGCGGTCAGTGCTCATGACCCCAGGCTATCGAGCACCGGGCCGGGCCCGGACAGCCTGGGTGGCCCGACGTGCCCGTCGACCACAAGGCGCACGGAGCAGTCCGGTCCGCGACCGGACTAGAAGTTGATCATGTGGCCGGCGATGCCGTGCACGGCTTCCTTCACGGACTCGCCGAGGGTCGGGTGGGCGAAGACGTTGCGGGCGACCTCGTCGGCGGTGAGGTCCCACCGCTGGGCCAGGGTCAGCACGGGCAGCAGCTCGGTGACGTCGGGGCCGATGAGGTGGGCGCCGATGATCTCGTTGTGCTCGGCGTCCGCGACGATCTTCACGAAACCGGCGGTGTCGCCGAGACCCTGGGCCTTGCCGTTGGCCGAGAACGGGAACGTCGCGGTCTTGACGTCGTAGCCCTTGTCCTTGGCCTGCTGCTCGGAGTAGCCGAAGGAGCCGATCTGCGGCTGGCAGTAGGTGGCGCGCGGGATCATGTCGAAGTCGATCTCCATGGTCTCGGCGCCGGCGATGGTCTCGGCCGCGACGATGCCCATCGCCTCGGCGGCGTGGGCGAGCATCATCTTGCCGGTGACGTCGCCGATGGCGTAGACGTGCTCGACGTTGGTGCGGCCGCGGCCGTCGACCTCGATCGCGCCACGCTCGGTGACCTGCACGCCGGCGGCCTCGAGCCCGTAGCCGTCGACCCGCGGCGCGAACCCGAACGCGGCGAGGAACTTGTCGGCCTCGAGCACCTGCTCGTCGCCACCGCCGGCGGGGGCGACGGTGACCCGGACGCCGGAGCCGGTGTCCTCGACGCCCTTGACGGCGGTCGAGGTGAGCACCTTCACGCCGAGCTTCTTGTAGTGCTTGGCGAGCTCCTTGGACACGTCGGCGTCCTCGGTGGGGACCATCCGGTCGACGAACTCGACGATGGTGACGTCGACGCCGAAGTTCTTCATGACGTAGGCGAACTCCACACCGATCGCGCCGGAGCCGCCGATGATGATCGAGCCGGGGAGGTTCTCGTCGAGGATCTGCTCCTCGTAGGTCACCACGTTGTCGCTGAGGGTGACGCCGGGGACCAGGCGCACCTTCGCGCCCGAGGCGATGATCAGGTCGTCGCAGGTGTGGCTGGTGGTCTCGCCGTCCTTGCCCTTGACGTCGACCGAGGTCGGGCCGGTGAGGGTGCCCCAGCCGTCGATCTCGGTGATCTTGTTCTTCTTCATGAGGAAGTGGACGCCCTTGACGATGCCCGCGGAGACCTGGCGGCTGCGCTTGTGGGTCGGGCCGAACGACATCGTGGCGTCGCCCTCGATGCCGAACTTCGCCTTCTCGTGCGTCAGGACGTGCGACAGCTCGGCGTTCTTGAGCAGCGCCTTGGAGGGGATGCAGCCGACGTTGAGGCAGACACCGCCCCAGTACTTCTCCTCCACCACGGCAACGGACTTGCCGAGCTGGGCTGCGCGGATCGCGGCGACGTACCCACCGGGGCCGGCACCGAGGACGAGGACATCGAAGTGGCTCACGAGTGCAGCCTAGTCCGCGTGGCGGGACGCCTCCGCCTCGGGCATTACTGTGCTCTCCGTGATGCTCGCCCCCCTGACGCCGCTCGCCGCGCCCGCACCGCCCCAGGCCCGCCGATGACGCTCTACGCCGCCTACGGGAGCAACCTCGACCCCGCCCGGATGAGCGAGCGCTGCCCGCACTCGCCGCTCCAGACGACCGGCTGGCTGACGGGCTGGCGGCTGACCTTCGGCGGCGAGGAGCACGGGTGGGACGGCGCCCTCCCGACCCTGGTGCAGGATCCCTTCGAGCAGGTCTTCGTCGCCGTGTACGACGTCGTCCCGACCGACGAGGACGCCCTCGACGGCTGGGAGCAGGCCGACTCCGGTCTCTACCGCAAGACCAAGGTGCGGGTCGCGACGATGACCGGTGAGCTCGTCGTCTGGACCTACGTCCTCGACGCCTACGAGGGCGGCCTGCCCTCCGCGGTCACCCTGGGGGTCCTCGCCGACGCCGCCGAGGCGGCCGACGCCCCCGCCGACTACGTGGGCGCCCTGCGCCGGCGCCCCTGCCGGTCGACCGGGCTGTAGGGACGCACCCGCCCCGGGCTCCGGCAGCGGGCTCCGGCAGCGGGTGCCGCAGCAGGTGCCCCTGGGCGCGGCACGCAGTAGTGTCCGGCCGATGAGCACCCAACCGACCTACGAGCAGCTCTCGGCCCTGCCGGCCTACGCCGTGCAGCCCGTGCCGATGCCGTTCGAGGACATCAACGGCCACCTCAACGTCCGTCACTACATCGGGATCGCCAGCGAGGGCCTCGACGAGTCGCTCGTGTCGCTCGGCATCCCCCAGACGTGGCCGATCACGGCCGGTCACGCGTGCTTCTCGGCCGAGCACCACTGCACCTACCTCGCCGAGCTGCGCACCGGCGACACGATGTCGGCGCGGGTGCGGCTGCTCGGGCGGTCCGAGCGGGCGGCGCACGTGCTGGTGTACCTGCTCGACGACACCCACCAGCGGGTCAGCTACGTGATGGAGGAGGTCTTCCTCCACATCGAGATGGAGACCCGCAAGACCGCGCCCTGGCCCGAGGACGTCGCGGCCAACCTCGACCGCCAGATCGCCTCAGACGCCGGCCTCCCGTTCGACTCGCCGACGTCGGGGTGCCTCGCCCTGCGCTGAGGGCCCGGACGCGGGGGTCAGACCATCCGCTCGACGATGGTCAGGGCCTCCGCGGCGGCGGCGGTGTCGGTCTCCTCGTAGAGCGTCCGGGCGGCGAGCAGCCCCGTGACCGACACGTCGATCGAGTCGGCGGAGGTGAGCAGCCGCGACGAGGTCAGGTCGAGGTAGGCCGTCGCCCCGCTGGCGAAGGAGGGGGCGCCCGGGACGTCACCGAGGACGGCGCTCGGCAGGTGCAGGCCCGCGATCCGGCCGACCTCGTCGGAGATCCCCGCCTGGGCCGCGGAGAGCGCCTGCGCGGCCTCGGTCAAGGTGCGGGGCTCGACGTCGTAGCCGGCGCCGCCGTTGACGAGCTCGCTGAGGTGCGTCTGCCCCCACAGCGCGCCGGGGTTGGTGGAGCCCGGGTCTCCGGGCCCGTACTGCGTCGCCCCGGCCTCGGTGATGCTGACGACCCGTCCGTCGACGACCACGAGGTTCTGGACCATGTTGCCGACGTCGATCGTCGTGGCGCCGTCGAGGTCCGCCGGGCTGTTCCCGCCGTCGCCCCCGGAGTCGACGGTGACGAGCTGGCCGCGCTCGTCGCGACCCGTCTGGACCCCGAAGGTGAAGACCCCGCCGGGCTGCACCACGACGCCGTTCGAGCCCGCGGGCGTGTTCCACGACTCGACGGTCTGGTACTCGCCGTTGACCAGCGCGACCTGGTGGAGCTCGTTGCCGTCCCAGTCGCCGAGGTACAGCGAGCCGTCCGGGCCGATCGTGGCGTACGACGACGCGGGCGCCTCGATCCGGTCCAGGGCGTTCACGGGCTGCCCGTCGCCGGCCTCGAACGCGGCGCGGTCGTAGACGTAGACGTAGCTGTGGTCACCCTCGGTCGAGGTCACCAGCACCTGGTCGCCCTGCACGACGATCCCGCCCACGTGGTTCGGCGGCGCCGACCCGCCCGGACCGGCGAGCGGGACCGACGCGCCGGGCGCACCCGTGCCGGCGTCGATCGTGGTGACCTGGGCCCCGCCGTCCTCGTCGTAGGACGAGACGTAGTAGCGGTCGGTGCCGGGGTCGTAGGCCAGACCCTGCTGGGTCCACCCGCCCGGCACCCCGTTGATCCCGGAGTCGGGGATGCGCGGGCCCGGGAGGGCGTCGTTGTCGACGTAGAACACGTAGTCGAGGACGGCGCCGCGCGCCACCCACTCCTCGATCTCCGCCTCGACCGTCTCCAGGGCCGCCGTCCCGGCGAGGAGCGACGTCTCCCAGTAGGACTCGGCCACCCGCAGCGCCCCCAGGACGACGGCCTCGTAGAGCGGGTCGGTGAGCACGGCACCCGGTCCCCCGGGCCGCCCCCGCCAGATCCCGATCGCGTGGTCGGCCGAGCGGCACGTCGCGCGGTAGTCGGCGGCGACCACCTCGAGCACCTCACCGGCCCGGTAGAGACGGAAGGCCGCCATCGCGGCGGCGAGGTAGGCCACCAGGCCCTCGGTCTCGAAGGAGTCCTTGGCGGCGGCGCCCGCCCAGACCGGGCGCGAGACGGCGTCGACGATCGCGCGGGCGTCGGCGTCCACCGAGCGCGACAGGTCCTGGGCGTCGGCGCCCACCTGCTCGACGACCCCGGCGTCGCCCGAGGTGAGCTCGGCGTAGGTCGTCTCGGGGTCCACCTCCGCACCCTGCCCGGCCCGGGCCGCAGGAAAACGCGGGCCCGGGATCGGGTGCGGGATCGGGTGCGGCATCGGGTGCGGGCGCCGCACTAGAGTCGCGCCCGTGACCGACACGAACGCCGCCACCACGCCCAGTCCCGCCGACCTCGCCCGCGCCGCCGCCGCCCGGCTCGCCGAGCTGACCGGCGTCGAGAGCCACGACGTCGCGCTCGTCCTCGGGAGCGGCTGGCTGCCGGCGGTCGACGCGCTCGGCGAGGCGACCGCGGAGATCGACACGACCGACCTGCCCGGCTTCTCCGCGGCCGCCGTGGCCGGGCACAGCGGCAAGATCCGCTCGGTGCGCTCCGGCGACACCAACCTGCTGGTCTTCCTCAGCCGCACCCACTACTACGAGGGCAAGGGCGTCGCCGCGGTCGTGCACGGCGTCCGGACCGCGGCCGCCGCCGGCTGCCGCGCGATCGTGCTGACCAACGGCTGCGGTGGCCTCAAGGAGAGCTGGACGCCGGGCACGCCGGTGCTCATCAGCGACCACATCAACCTCACCGGCCGCTCGCCGCTGGAGGGCGCGACCTTCGTCGACCTCACCGACCTGTACTCCCCCCGGCTGCGCGCCATGTGCCAGGACGTCGACCCCTCGCTCGACGAGGGGGTCTACGTCCAGTTCCCCGGGCCGCACTACGAGACGCCGGCCGAGGTCAGGATGGCCGGCATCATGGGCGGCCACCTGGTCGGCATGAGTACCACGCTCGAGGCGATCGCGGCCCGCGAGGCGGGCATGGAGGTGCTCGGCATCAGCCTGGTCACCAACCTGGCCGCCGGCATCAGCGGCGAGCCCCTCGACCACGCCGAGGTCCTCGAGGCGGGCCGCGCCGCCGCCTCCCGCATGGGCGACCTGCTCGGACGGATCGTCCCCCGCATCTGACCCACGCCACGACCCGACCCGCCCCGGCCCCGGCCGGGGCGGGCCACTTTTTCGTCCACGGAGCACCCAGTTAGGTAAGGCAACCCTTTTTAAGGTTACCCTTGCCTCACTTAGGTAACCCTTCCTCGAGAAATGACGTCGCGCATGCTCCGCCTCCCGATCGCCACCGCAGCGACCGCCCTGCTCGTCCTGGCCGGCTGCGGCCCGGTCGTCGACCCCGCCGCCGGCGACGACGACCGGGGGGCCGGGACCAGCGTCCCGAGGCTGGGTGAGGTGACGCCGCTGGCGGACCCGCGCGCGTGGGACGGCGTCGTCGAGGTCGACCTGCCGGACCCGGTCATCGACCCGGTCGAGGACTCCCCCGCGCCGCGGCTTCCCGCGACGGTCACCGACGCGCAGGGCGACGAGGTCGTCGTGGACGACGTCAGCCGGATCCTGGCGCTCGACATCTACGGCACGCTGGCCCACACCGTCTTCGAGCTCGGCCTCGGCGACAACGTCGTCGGCCGCGACGTCTCCGCGCAGTTCCCCGAGATCGCCGACCGCCCGCTGGTCACCCAGAACGGGCACGAGCTCAACGCCGAGGCGATCCTGGCGCTCGACCCGACCGTCGTCCTCACCGACACCTCGCTCGGCCCGTGGGACGTCGTCCTCCAGCTCGAGGACGCCGGCATCCCGGTCGTGGTCACCGACTCCCACCGCGGCCTCGACAACATCGCCTCGCTCACCCGGCTCGTCGCCGACTCCCTCGGCGTCCCGGAGGCCGGCAGGCGGCTCGGCGACCGGCTCGAGCAGGAGGCCGCCGACACCACCGCCGCGATCGCCGAGGTCGCGCCACAGGACGTCACCGGCAAGCTGCGCACCGTCTTCCTCTACGTCCGCGGCCAGGCCGGCGTCTACTACATGTTCGGCGAGGGCTCCGGCGCCGACTCGCTCATCTCCGCCGCCGGCGGCTACGACGTGGCCGAGGAGATCGACTGGAGCGGCATGAAGCCGGTCACCGACGAGGCGCTGATCGACGCGGCGCCCGACGTGCTGCTGATGATGACGAAGGGACTCGACTCGGTCGGCGGTGCCGACGGGCTGCTCGAGCGCTTCCCCGCCCTCGCCAACACCCCGGCCGGCGAGCACGAGCGGATCATCGCGATGGACGACGACCAGGTGCTCAGCTTCGGTCCGCGCACCGCCGACGTCCTCAACGCCCTCGCGGTCGCGCTCTACGCACCCGACGCGCTCTAGGCCGCCACCGTGACCCAGACCGTCCCCGCCCAGGCGGCCGCGCCCCGCGCCGTCGCGCAGGACCCGCACCCGCAGCCGGGCCCCCGCCGCCGGGCCCGGTCGGCCCTCCTCCTCGTCGGGCTCACCGTGGGCGTCGTCGTCGCCGGCCTCGCCGCGGCCGGCTCGGGCCAGCTCGCGATCCCGTTCGACGAGGTCCTCGGCTCGTTCCTGCACCGGCTCGGCCTCGACCTCGGACCGATGCCCACCCACCCGCGCGGCGACGACACGCTGTGGGCCGTCCGGTTCCCGCGGGTGACCATGGCGATCGTCGTCGGCGCCGCCCTCGGCGTCGCCGGGGCCCTCATGCAGGGCGTCTTCGGCAACCCGTTGGCCGAGCCGAGCGTCGTCGGGGTCTCGGCGGGCGCGGCGGTCGCGGCGGCCGCCTCGATCGCGTTCTCGTGGACCTTCGCCGGCGACTGGACCGTCGCCGCCTGCGCCTTCGTCGGCGGCCTGGTCACCACCCTGGCCGTCTACGCCCTCTCCCGCGCCGACGGTCGCACCGAGGTCGTCACCCTGGTGCTGACCGGGATCGCGGTCAACGCCGTCGCGGGCGCCGCCCTGGCGTTCCTGCTCTTCGTCGGCGACACCCAGGCCCGCGAGCAGATCGTCTTCTGGCAGCTCGGCAGCCTCAACGGCAGCCGCTGGCCCTACGTGGCCGTGGTGGCCCCGCTCGCGCTGGTCGGCATCCTCGTCGCCCTCCTCTGCGCCCGCTCCCTCGACCTGCTCGCGCTCGGCGAGCGCCCGGCCCGGCACCTCGGCGTCGACGTCGAGCGGCTGCGGATCTTCCTCATCGTGGTCGTCGCGCTGCTCACCGCCGCCGCGGTCAGCTTCTGCGGGATCGTCGCCTTCGTCGGCCTCGTCGTCCCGCACCTGGTGCGGATGGTCACCGGCCCCGGCCACCGCGTCCTGATCCCCGCCTCCATGCTCGCCGGCGCGCTCGTGCTCGTCGTGGCCGACACCACCGCCCGCTCGTTCGTGGCCAACGCCGACCTGCCGCTGGGCATGCTCACCTCGATCGTCGGCGGACCGTTCTTCTTCTGGCTGCTCCGCCGCACCCGCAGGACCGCCGGCGGGTGGGCATGAGCACCCCACGGCTGGACACCCCACGCCGTTCCCCGGCTCCGACCCCACGCGGCACGACCGCCCTCCGGGCCCGCGGCGTCACCGTCCGGTACGGCGCCACCACCGTCCTCGAGGCGGTCGACCTCGACGTCCGGCACGGCGCGGTGCTCGCGCTCGTGGGCCCGAACGGCGCCGGCAAGTCGACCCTGCTCGGCGTCCTCACCGGCGACGTCGGCACCACCGACGGCACGGTCGAGGTGCTCGGGCGCCCGCTCGGGGAGTGGCGGCTGCGCGACCTGGCCCGCCAGCGCGCGGTGCTCGCGCAGGAGCACCACGTGTCGTTCCCGTTCCCCGTCGAGGACGTCGTCCGGATGGGCCGGTCGCCGTGGCGCGGCCGCCCGGAGGAGGACGACGACGACCTGGCCGTCGCCGAGGCGATGGGCGTCGCCGACGTCACCCACCTCGCGGCCCGCCCGTTCGGCGTGCTCTCGGGCGGCGAGAAGGGCCGGGTGTCCTTCGCCCGGGTCCTGGCCCAGCGCACCGGCGTGCTGCTGCTCGACGAGCCCACCGCGGCGCTCGACCTCGGGCACCAGGAGACGGTGCTGGCCCGCGCGCGGGCGCAGGCCGACGCCGGCGCCGCCGTGGTCGTCGTCCTGCACGACCTGAGCCTGGCCGCGGCCTGGTCGGACCGGGTGGTGCTGCTCGACCGGGGCCGCGTCGCCGCCGAGGGCACGCCCGCCGACGTCCTGCGGGCGCCACTGCTGAGCGAGGTCTACCGCTACCCCGTCGACGTCCTGCCCCACCCCGTCACCGGCGAGCTGCTCGTGCTGGCCGACCGCTCGGCGGCCCGCACCGCACCCCTCGAGGAGACCCCGTGAAGCACCTGACCACGGCCGCGCTCGCCCTCGCCGGACTGCTGCTCGGCGGCGGCGTCCTGGCCCCGGCCCCGGCGCACGCCGACTCCCGCGTCACCGTGACCAACGACCGCGGCGGCTCGCAGGCCGACGCGACCTACCAGACGAGGCTCACCCTGCGCGGTGCCGGCTTCCAGGGTCGTCGAGGGCGGCTTCGGCGGCGTCTACGTCATGTTCGGCTGGGTCCGCGACGCCCGCGGCGGCGGCTGGCGGCCCTCGAACGGCGGCCTGACCGGCCAGGACTACCAGTACATCCCCGACGCCGAGGACGCCGCCGACAACAAGGGCTACCTCAGCTTCGTGGCGTTCCCGGGCAGCTCGACGGCGTCCGAGGCCAGCGCGGTGCTGGCGGCCGACGGCTCGTTCACCGTCGACATCACCATCCCCGGGCCGGTCTTCCAGAGCGTCGACCGCAGCGGCGCCGTCGCGCAGGTCGACTGCCGTCGCGTGCAGTGCGGCGTCATCACCATCGGGGCGCACGGCGTCAAGAACCCCGCGAACGAGTCGTTCACGCCCGTCGACTTCGGCGACGTCTACGACCAGGCGCCGACCGCCGACCCGGACCCCGGGGCCACCGGCGGCTCGACCGACGGCACCGGCGGCACCGACACCGGCACCGGCGCGGGCACCGCCGGGTCCGGCACCGCGGCCGGTGCGACCGGGACCCGTCAGGCCGGCCGGCGCCCGGCGGCCGCCCGCGTCGCGGCCGTCCTGGTCGACCGGGCCACCGCCGTCCAGGGCCGGGCGATGGCCTTCTCCGGGCAGGGCTTCCGACCCGGGGAGCAGGTCGTCGCCGTCCTCGACGACGGGATCGCGGCCATCGGGCCGATGCAGGCCGGGGCCTCCGGCGAGGTCGCCGGCGTCCTGCAGCTGCCGGTCGACCTCGGCGTCGGCACCCACGAGCTCCGCCTGTCCGGTGCCGCGTCGGGCACCGAGGTCGCCCAGCGCTTCCCCGTCGGCGCGGGCGGCAC
Source organism: Nocardioides sp. S-1144 (assembly GCF_005954645.2). Taxonomy (NCBI): domain Bacteria; kingdom Bacillati; phylum Actinomycetota; class Actinomycetes; order Propionibacteriales; family Nocardioidaceae; genus Nocardioides; species Nocardioides dongxiaopingii. Next base: position 1,411,819 of record NZ_CP040695.2, on the reverse strand, counting down.
GGCCGGGACGGCCGCCGCCACCGAGCCGGTCGCCACCGAGGCAGCGAGCACCCGCGACGACGGCCAGCCCGCCGGGTGGGTCTTCCTCGGCGTCGCCGGCGCGGTCCTGCTGCTCGCCGTCGGCGGCCTCGTGCTCGGTCGGGTGCGGCGCCGCCCCGCGCAGGTGCCGGCGTGAGCGCCGCGCACGACGTCCGGGCCCGGGCCCGGCACGCCGTCGTCGCCGCGCTCCTGACGGGCGTCGTCGTCCTCGGCCTCCCGCTGGCCCTGGTCGCCGCCACCGCCGCCGCCGGCGCCCCGGGCGCCCCGGCCGCCGCCCCCTCCAGCAGCCCGACCGACACGGCAAGCACGACAGCCGACCCGACCGACCCGCCGGCGACCACCAGCCCGGCGACCCCGCAGACCGGCGCCTTCGAGGTCGACGACGCGCAGCTGCGCTGGGCCGTCAACGACGAGACCAACAACCGCGCCTTCGCCCCCGGCACCGTCAACTTCCTCTCGGCCGGCAAGGTCCCCGACCCCGGCAGGGGCGGACAGACGATCGTCGACGGCGCCTGGCGCGGCACCGGCACCCGCGCGTGGCAGGCCACCGCGGGCGACGTCCGGATCGAGAAGCAGCGGCCCGACGGCGGCTTCGCCACCGCCACCTGGCCCGGGCTGTCGACCACCGTCGCCGGCACCACGATGTCCGGCACCAACGGGCCGTTCTCCGGCCACCAGGTCGTGCTCGACGGCGGCACGGGGCAGGTCGACGCCGACGCCGGGACGGCCACGATCACCTGGAGGGGCTCGTTCTCGGTCGTCTACTACTCCGGGATGACGTTCTTCACCGTCAGCGACCCGGTCCTGACCGTGACCCGCACCGGCGCCACCCTGCGCGCCACCCTCGCCGGCTACGCCTCCTCGATGGAGGACCAGAGCATCTGGCGGCCGGTCCCGCCGCGGCAGGTCGACCTGGCGAACCTGCCGCGGGTCGACCTGGGGCGGGCGGGCGGCTTCGTCGCGACGCCGAGGTACCTCGGCGTCCGCCACGACGGCACGGGCGACGACCCCGCCCAGGTGCGGACCGGCCCCGCCTGGGGCGCCTTCCCCGCCTCGTACCTCGCGTTCATGCGCGACGTCGGCTCGGCGGCGTACTGGTACTCCAGCGGCGGCTCCGCCGACGCCCACAAGGTGCCGGAGCCGATCGCGGTCAGCTACGAGGCCGGCGCGCCCGTCGAGCCGCCCACCGACCCGGTCACCGAGACGCCGGAGCCCGGCGGGACGGCGTCCCCCACGACCCCGGTCAACCCGACGCCGCCGCCCTCGCCGTCCCCCTCGGTGCCGGCCCGGCCGCCGGCCCCCGCACTCCCCCCACAGCCGTCGGCGAGCACCCCGCCCCCCGACCTGACCGGTCCTGGCGGCAGCGCCGCCGCCGCGACCTCCGCCCCGGGACCGGCACACGCCGCGCCCACCGTCTACGCCCACGCCTCGTCGGACACCGCGACGGCACCGGGCCCCCATTCCGGCCTCCACTGGACGTGGTTCGCCGGAAGCGCGCTGCTGCTCGCAGCAGCCGCAGTCACCCTGCTCAGCAACCGCGTGAAAGGACCAGCATGAACCGCACGACCCATCGACCGAGGCGAGTCCTCGGCGCCGTGACCTCGCTCGGCGTCGCCGCCGCCGGCCTCGCCGTCGTCGGCAGCGTCGCCACGGCCACGCCCGCCCGGGCAGCGGAGGTCGACGTCACGAACGCCACCTTCACGTGGGACCTCAACAACGAGTCCACCAGCGGCGCCTTCGCGCCCGGCACGTGGAACCTGATGTCGGCCGGCAGGATCGGCGACCCCGGGGCGGGCGGGATGACGCTCAGGGCCGCCGACGACGGTGCCACCTGGAGCAACGGCGCGGCCGCCGGCTGGTCGGCCACCGCCGGCAACGTGACCGTCGAGGACCTCCAGGCCAACGGCACCTACGCCCCCGCGACCTTCGGGTCGACCCGCACCAACACCGCGGGCGCCAACGCCAACACCTCCGGCGTGCGCGGCGAGACCCGGTTCAAGTTCACCGGTGGCACCGGCACCGTCGACGCCGCGGCCGGCACCGCGTCCGTGGCCTGGGACGGCGACGCGACGCTGCTCTTCTACTCCGGCATGACGTTCTTCCACCTCTCCGACCCCGAGCTGAGCGTCGAGGCCGACGGCACCGGCACGGTCACGGCGACCGTCGGCGGCTACGCCACGTCCATGGACGACCCGACCCAGTGGCAGGCGCTGCCCGAGGAGGAGGTCACCGTGGCCACCCTGGCCGACGTCGACGTCACCGCGCTCGGCGTCACCACCACCCCGACCTACCGCGAGGTCGCCTACGACGCCCCCGCGACGTCGTCGCCGCAGGCCGTCACGGGCAGCAGCTGGGGCTCCTTCCCCCAGGACTTCGTCGACTTCCAGCAGGACGTCGGCCAGGGGCCGTACTGGTACTCCACCGGCGGCGCGGCCGACCCCCGCAAGGTCGCGAACCCGCTGCAGGTGAGGTTCAACACCGCTCCCTCGGTCACCGTCTCCGACACCGACCTGCTGCCGAACGGCAGCTACGAGGTCACCGTCGAGGGTGAGAACTTCGACCCGGGCGCCGTCGTCGGCACCCGCCCGCCGCTGGCGGGCCGGTCCGGCGGCACCTACGTCGTCTTCGGCAAGTTCGCCGAGACCTGGCGCCCCTCGGCGGGCGCGCCGTCGGCCTCCCGCAAGAACACCAGCCAGAGGTGGGCCGTCCCGGCCGCCGACATGGGCACCGTCGGCGGTCCCGCCGCCGGCGCCGTCGAGCTGACCCCGGCCGGCACGTTCACGACCACCCTCACCGTCGACAAGGCCGCGATCGACGCGGTGGCGACCGACCCCAGCCTGGTCGGCTACGGCGTCTACACCTACCCGGGCAGCGGCGCGGTCAACGCGGCGTTCGAGACCTACACGCCGATCACCTTCACCCGGGCGGCCCCGGCGGTCACCGTCGCGGCGTCGTCGGTCACCTACGGCCGCGCCGCGACCGCGACCGTCACCGTCGCCAACGAGGGTGCCGCCGAGGGCGACACCGTCACCCTGAGGCGCGGCACCACCACGGTGGGCACCGCGCCGCTCACCGCCGGCACGGCGACCTTCCCGCTCGGCGTCCTCCCGGCCGGCGCCCACGCGCTGACGGCCTCGTTCGAGGGCAACCCGAACTCGCTCGCCGCCCGGGCCGCCGGCTCGCTGACGGTCTCCCGGGCCACCAGCAGGAGCGCCGTCGCGCTGAACCGGGCTCCGGGCCGGCAGCGGGCCGGCAAGGCGCGGGTCGCCGTCACCTCCCCGACCACCACGGTGACCGGCAAGGTCACCGTCCAGGTCCGCAGGGCCGGCAAGGTCGTCCGGCGCGCCCAGGGCACGCTCAAGCCGAACGGCGTCGTGACCGTGACGGTGCCCCGGCTCGGCAGGAAGGCGCGAGGCACCCACCAGCTCGTCGTGACCTACGCCGGGACCGCCAACATCACCGGTTCGACGAAGACGGTCCGCTTCACCGTCGCCTGATCCATCCTGGTCCGTGGGGCCGGGCTCGCGCCCGGCCCCACGGACCCGTCAGCACCGCCCCCGCACCACCCGAGACCACCAGACAGGGCACCGACACCCCCATGACCATCACCACCACCACCGCGCCGTCCCTGGCCTCGGCGATGCGCGACGGCTCCCGGACCGAGCACGAGGCCGCCGAGGGCTCCTCGTTCATGGCCGAGCTGCTCGACGGCCGGCTCAACGAGCGCGGCTACGTCGACTACCTCCTGCGCCTGCGCACCGCCTACGAGGCGATGGAGGACGCCGTCCGCGCGACCGCCGACGACCCGATGGTCGCCGCGGTGCACGACCCGTCGCTCGAGCGGCTCGCCGCCCTCGACGCCGACCTGGCCTACTGGACCGCCCGGACACCGGGCGGTGCCGACCTCGGCGCGCCGGCCTCCCCCGCCGCCGAGGCCTACGCGGACCGGCTGCGGGCCGCGCGCCGGCAGGCCGCCGAGGGCTGGGGCGGCGCGCTGGTGGCGCACCACTACACCCGCTACCTCGGCGACCTCTCGGGCGGCCAGGCGATCGGGCGGATCCTGAGCCGCTCCTTCGACCTCACCGACGGCGGCGGCGTCGACTTCTACGCCTTCCCGGCCATCGCGAAGCCGAAGCCCTACAAGGACGCCTACCGGGCCCGGCTCGACGGCCTCGGGCTCGACGAGGCCGGCGTGCGCCGCGTCGTGGAGGAGGTCAAGGTCGCCTTCACCCTCAACCAGGCGCTCTTCGCCGAGCTCGGCCGGCAGCTCCCCGCCTACCGGCGCTGAGGGGCCGCTGCACGGAACCGGCCCGTTGTGGGTACCGGGGGCCATGACGGACACCCGCAGCAACGACGCCGACGACCCCCAGGACGTCGACGACCCCACCGACCTCACCCCCCGCACCCGCAAGTTCGTCGCCCGCCAGACGCTGAGCGAGTTCCTCGACGACCAGTGCACCGACCTCGCGGCCGCGCTCACCTACTACGCCGTCCTGGCCCTGTTCCCGGCGGCGATCGCCCTGACCTCCGTGCTCGGCCTGGTCGGGCAGGGCACGAGCGCGGTCGACGAGGTGCTCGACATCCTGGGCACCATCGGCGCCGGTGGGGTGGTCGACTCCATCGGCCCGACCCTGCGCGAGCTCGCCACCTCGCAGGCCGCGGGCCTCGGCTTCGTGCTCGGTCTCGCCGGCGCGCTGTGGTCGGCCAGCGGGTACGTCGGTGCGTTCGGCCGGGCGATGAACCGGATCTACGAGAAGGGCGAGGGCCGCCCGATCTGGAAGCTCCGCCCCGCGATGCTCCTGCTGACCGCCGTCCTGGTCGTGCTCGTCGCGCTCGTGCTGGCCGCGCTGATCCTCACCGGCCCGGCGGCCGAGGCGGTCGGCGACGCGATCGGCCTCGGTGGCACCGCCGTGACCGTCTGGAACATCGCCAAGTGGCCGGTGCTGCTGGCCGTCGTGGTGCTGATCGTGGCCCTGCTCTACCACTTCACGCCCAACGTCCACCCGCCCCGCTTCCGCTGGACCAGCGTCGGCGCCGTCCTGGCCATCGTGGTCTGGGTGCTGGCCAGCGCCGCGTTCGGGCTCTACGTCGCCAACTTCTCCTCCTACGACAAGACCTACGGCGCGCTCGCCGGCGTCGTGGTGTTCCTGCTGTGGCTGTGGCTGACCAACCTCGCCCTGCTGCTCGGCGCCGAGCTGGACGCCGAGCTCGAGCGGGGTCGTGAGCTCCAGCGCGGCGAGCCGGCCGAGGACGACATCCTGCTGCCGCACCGCGACACCCGGAACCTCGAGAAGAAGGAGGCCAAGGAGCGCGCCGCCGCCGAGGAGGCCGGTCGGATCCGTCGCGACCCGTGACCCGCTTGATCCTGGAGCCCGCTCCAGGGTCTACTGGGCGGATGGACACCGCCACCGCCACCGACCCGGCCCCCGCCAGCGGAATGAGCATCGCCGAGGCCGCCGCGCACCTCGGCCTGACGCCCGACACGCTGCGCTACTACGAGAAGGACGGGCTGCTCCTGCGCCCGGTCCGTCGCGCCACCAGCGGGCACCGGCGCTACGAGGGACCCGACCTGCGCTGGGTCGAGCTGGTGACCCGGCTCCGCTCGACCGGGATGCCGATCCGCGACGTCCGGCGCTACGCCGACCTGGTGCGCGCCGGCGCCGGCAACGAGCCCGAGCGGCTCGCCCTGCTCCAGGAGCACCGCCGCGCCGTGCTGGTCCAGCTCGCCGAGGTGCAGGAGCACCTGGGCGCCATCGACCACAAGATCGGCATCTACACCGACCTCCTGGAGCGTGCCGACGGCGCCGCTTGACCTGGACCGCACTCCAGGATGTTGGCTGGGTCCATGACCCTCCAGCAACGCACCCTCGGCACCACCTCCTCCCTGACCGTCTCGGCCCTCGGCCTGGGCTGCATGGGCATGTCGGAGTTCTACGGCACCCCCGACGAGCAGGGCGGCCTCGACACCATCCACCGCGCGCTCGACCTCGGCGTCACCTTCCTCGACACCGCCGACATGTACGGCCCCTTCACCAACGAGCGCCTGGTCGGCAAGGCCATCGCCTCCAGCGCCCAGGGCCGTGACGGCGTCGTGCTGGCCACCAAGTTCGGCAACGTCCGCGGCGAGGACGGCGGCTTCCTCGGCATCAGCGGCTCCCCCGACTACGTGCGCTCGGCCTGCGACGCCTCGCTCCAGCGGCTCGGCGTCGACCACATCGACCTCTACTACCAGCACCGCGTCGACCCGACCGTCCCGATCGAGGAGACCGTCGGGGCGATGAAGGAGCTCGTCGAGGCCGGCAAGGTCACCCACCTCGGCTTGTCCGAGGCCGGCGCGGACACCATCCGGCGCGCGCACGCCGTCCACCCGATCACGGCGCTGCAGTCCGAGTACTCGCTGTTCACCCGCGACCTCGAGGCACAGGTCCTCCCGGTGCTGCGCGAGCTCGGCATCGGCCTGGTGCCCTACTCGCCGCTGGGCCGCGGCCTGCTCACCGGCGCGATCTCGGCGGGCTCGCTGGAGGCCTCCGACTCGCGCAACAGCCGCTTCCCCCGCCTGCACGGCGAGGCGCTCGAGGCCAACCTGCGCCTGGTCGAGCAGGTCAAGCAGATCGCTGCGGAGAAGGGCTGCACGCCCGGCCAGCTCGCCCTGGCCTGGGTGCTCGCGCAGGGCGACGACGTCGCGCCGATCCCCGGCACCAAGCGCGTGCGCTACCTGGAGGAGAACGTGGGCGCCGCGGACGTCGTCCTCACCGGCGAGGAGCTCGACCGGATCGCCGAGGCGGTCCCGGCCCACGCCGTCGTCGGCGACCGCTACGGCGACATGAGCTCGATCGAGGAGTGATGCCCGCCGACCCGTCGCTGATCAGCGACGGGTCGGCGCTCAGGCGTCGAGGTCGAGGCGGCGTCGCAGCGTCTCGAGGGCCCGGGCCGCCTGCCGCCGGACGTCGGGGTGCTCGTCGTCGAGGCGGGCGGCGAGCGCGGCGACGTGCTCGGTGTCGCCGGTGACGGCCAGGCAGCGCACCGCCTGGACCCGCACCCGCGGCAGGGGGTGGGCGGCCAGCGCGGCCGCGCCGGGCCCGGTGCCGGCGACGTCGTGGCGGGCGCCGACCTTGAGGCACATCTCGGCGGGCCGGTGGTGCTGGTCGGCGAGACCCCGCACGACCGCCGGGGTCGCGGCGTCGTCCCACACGTGCAGCAGCCCGCGCGCACCCCAGGTGCGGACCCAGTGGTCGCGCCACCTGTCCCGGTCGAGGACGGCGTCCCCGGGCTGCCAGCCGTGCCCCGTCAGCGCCCGCAGCTCGACGACGTACCGCTCGCGCGGCGCCCCCGCGAGCAGGTCGACGCAGACCGCCGTGAACGCCGGTCGGCCGATCCGTTCGGCCAGCGCGGCGATCGAGGCCGCGACGGGCTCGCGGTCGGGGCCGTCGGGAGCCATGGCGCTACCTTTCCTCACATGAGTCCCGACGTCGACGTCCTCCTCGACCGCGCCCGCGCCTGGCTGTCGGAGGACCCCGACGACCGCACCCGCGCCGAGCTCGAGGCCGTCGTGTCCGCCGCCGCGAGCGGCGACGCCGAGGCCGGCGCCGAGCTCGCCGACCGGTTCCGCGGCACCCTCGAGTTCGGCACCGCCGGGCTGCGCGGTGCGCTCGGCGCCGGGCCGAACCGGATGAACCGGGTCGTCGTCCAGCGCGCGGCGGCCGGGCTGGCGGCCTACCTCGTCGACCAGGACCCGTCCGGCGGCGGCCACCGCTCCGTCGTGATCGGCTACGACGCGCGCCACAACTCCGACGTGTTCGCGCGCGACACCGCCGCGGTGATGACCGGCGCCGGCCTCACCGCGTGGCTGCTGCCGCGACCGCTGCCGACCCCGATCCTCGCCTTCGCGATCCGCGAGCTCGGCTGCGCCGCCGGGGTCATGGTCACCGCGAGCCACAACCCGCCGCAGGACAACGGCTACAAGGTCTACCTCGGCGACGGCAGCCAGATCGTGCCGCCCGCCGACGCCGGCATCGCCGCCCGGATCGAGGCCGTCGGCCCCCTCGCGAGCATCGCCCGCGGCGGCCCCGGCACCGTGCTCGGCGAGGACATCGTCGACCACTACCTCGACACCGTCGCCGGCCTCGCCGGCGACGGCCCGCGCGACCTCGACATCGTCTACACGCCGCTGCACGGCGTCGGGGCCACGTCGGTGCTCCAGGTGCTGGAGACGGCGGGCTTCGCGGCGCCGCGCGTCGTCGAGCAGCAGGAGCAGCCCGACCCCGACTTCCCGACGGTCGGCTTCCCCAACCCCGAGGAGGAGGGCGCGATGGACCTCGCGCTCGCCCTCGCCGAGCGGACCGGCGCCGACCTGGTGGTCGCCAACGACCCGGACGCCGACCGGTGCGCGGCCGCCGTCCCCGGCCCCGGCGGCTGGCGGATGCTGCGCGGCGACGAGGTCGGCGCCCTGCTGGCCCACCACCTGATCGCGCGCGGCACCACCGGCACCTACGCCGCCTCCATCGTGTCCTCCTCGCTGCTGGGCAAGCAGGCCCGGGCCGCCGGCCAGCCCTACGAGGAGACCCTCACCGGCTTCAAGTGGATCGCCCGCGTCGAGGGCCTGGCCTTCGGCTACGAGGAGGCGCTCGGCTACTGCGTCGACCCGGCCCACGTGCGCGACAAGGACGGCGTCTCGGCCCTGCTGATGCTGTGCGAGCTCGCCGCCGCCCTCAAGGCCGAGGGTCGCGGGCTCACCGACCTCCTCGACGACATCGCCCGCGAGCACGGGCTCCACGCCACCGGCCAGGTCTCGGCGCGGGTCGCCGACCCGGCTCTCATCACCGCCGCGATGGCCCGGCTGCGCGACCAGCCGCCGACCGCGCTCGGCGGCCTCGACGTGCTGGGCGTCGACGACCTCAGCACGGGCTCGGCCGAGCTCCCGCCGACCGACGGGCTGCGCTACCACCTCGCCGGCGGCGCCCGCGTCATCGTCCGCCCGAGCGGCACCGAGCCGAAGGTGAAGTGCTACCTCGAGGTCGTCGTCCCGGTCGAGGCCGGCGCCGAGGACGGCGTCCAGGCCGCGCGCATCAACGCCGCGGGCCGCCTCGACGCCCTCGGCTCCGACATCAGGGCCGCCGCCGGCCTGTAGCGGCCGGGGACGGTCAGACGACGAGGGCGACGACGAGCGCGAGCGCCGAGCCGGCGAGCAGGACGATCACGGGCACGGCCGGCTCGCGGCGCACCTCGGCGGCCAGGGCGGCCTGCTCGGGCCCGTAGAGCTTGATGCCGCGCGTCGCGCGGGCCTGCTCGGCGAGCTGACGGATCCGCTCCTCGACGAAGAGCCCGTAGGACTCCTCCGCCATCCGGACGACGTCGCCCGACCCGCCGCGCGGCGCCCGGTCGTCGCGCCGCAGCTGGCGGCGCCCCCGCCCGATCGCCGCGGAGACGTAGCGCCGCTCCCCCGCCCGGACCGCGAGGACCTGGCGCACGGCGACCTCCTCGACCGCCGCGAGCGGGATCCGCACGGTGTGGACGATGTTGCGCAGCACGAGCGTGTCGTCGCTGACGGCGACCCCGGGGCGCAGCAGGGCCGCCCAGCCCAGCGCGGCGAAGCCCACGCCCAGCGCGACCGCCCACCAGGTCACCGGGCCGTCGCCGACGACGGCGAGGACCGCGCACGCGAGCCCGATCAGCACCACGGCCACGCCCTGGACCCGTCCGCTCGTCGGCACGAAGGTCTCGCCTCGCGGTTTGTCGCCGGTCACGCCAGGAACCATATGCTCACCCCATGCCCACCCCCACCACGGAGTTCGCCGACGTGACCGGGTCCGAGGCCTCGATGCGTCGTTTCCTGCACGGGCTCCCCGGCGTCGACCAGGTCGGCGCCGAGGCGCGCGCCGCCTCGCTCGGCACCCGCTCGATCAAGACCACCGCCAAAGCCCAGGCCATCGACCTGGCCATCTCGATGGTCGACCTGACGACGCTGGAGGGTCAGGACACGCCGGGCAAGGTCCGCGCCCTGGCCTCCAAGGCGGTGCACCCCGACCCGGCCGACCCGACCTGCCCGCAGGTCGCCGCCGTGTGCGTCTACCCCGACATGGTCGCGATCGCGAAGGAGACCCTCGGGTCCTCCGGCATCAACGTCGCCGCCGTGGCCACCGCGTTCCCCAGCGGTCGCGCCGCGCTCGACATCAAGCTCGCCGACACCCGCGACGCCGTCGAGGCCGGGGCCGACGAGATCGACATGGTCATCGACCGCGGGGCGTTCCTGTCGGGGCGCTACCTGCAGGTCTTCGAGGAGATCGTCGCGGTCCGCGAGGCGTGCACCCGCGCCGACGGCACCGGCGCCCACCTCAAGGTCATCTTCGAGACCGGCGAGCTGCAGACCCTCGACAACGTCCGCCGCGCGAGCTGGCTGGCGATGCTGGCCGGGGCGCACTTCATCAAGACCTCCACCGGCAAGGTGCAGCCGGCCGCGACCCTGCCGGTCACGCTGGTGATGCTCCAGGCGGTGCGCGACTTCCGCGACACCACCGGCCAGATGGTCGGCGTCAAGCCGGCCGGCGGCATCCGCACCTCCAAGGACGCCATCAAGTACCTGGTGATGGTCAACGAGGTCGCCGGCACCGACTGGCTCGACCCCGACTGGTTCCGCTTCGGCGCCTCCACGCTGCTCAACGAGCTGCTCATGCAGCGCACCAAGCTGACCACCGGCCGCTACTCCGGCCCCGACTACTTCACGCTGGACTGAGGACGACGATGACGAACGAGCCGACCAGCACCCCGACCAGCACTCCGGCCGGCACCCGGACCGGCACCGTGTTCGAGTACGCCCCCGCCCCCGAGTCGCGCAGCATCGTCGACCTCCGGGCGTCCTACGGGCTCTTCGTCGACGGCGAGTTCGTCGACGGCCACGGGTCGTCGTTCAAGACGATCAACCCCGCGACCGAGGAGGTCCTCGCCGAGGTCGCCGAGGCCGACGACGCCGACGTCGACGCCGCGGTCAGGGCCGCCCGCCGCGCCCACACCCGCGTGTGGTCGCGGATGTCGGGCAGCGAGCGCGCCAAGTACCTCTACCGGATCGCGCGGATCATCCAGGAGCGCGGCCGCGAGCTGGCCGTGCTGGAGTCGCTCGACAACGGCAAGCCGATCAAGGAGTCGCGCGACGTCGACGTCCCGATCGTCGCGGCCCACTTCTTCTACTACGCCGGCTGGGCCGACAAGCTCGAGCACTCCGGCTACGGCACCACCCCGCTCGGCGTCGCCGGCCAGGTCATCCCGTGGAACTTCCCGCTGATGATGCTGGCCTGGAAGGTCGCCCCGGCGCTGGCGTGCGGCAACACCGTCGTCCTCAAGCCGGCCGAGACGACGCCGCTGACGGCGCTGCTGTTCGCGGAGATCTGCCAGCAGGCCGACCTCCCGCCCGGCGTCGTCAACATCGTCACCGGCGCCGGCGGCACCGGCCAGGCGCTCGTCGCGCACCCCGACGTCGACAAGGTCGCCTTCACCGGCTCCACCGAGGTCGGCAAGGCGATCGCCCGCGCGGTGGCCGGGTCGAGCAAGAAGGTCACCCTCGAGCTCGGCGGCAAGGCCGCCAACATCGTCTTCGACGACGCGCCGCTCGACCAGGCCGTCGAGGGCATCGTCGAGGGCATCTTCTTCAACCAGGGCCACGTCTGCTGCGCCGGCTCCCGACTGCTGGTGCAGGAGTCGATCGCCGAGGAGCTGCTCGCCAAGCTCCGGACCCGGATGGGCACCCTGCGCGTCGGCGACCCGCTCGACAAGAACACCGACGTCGGCGCCATCAACTCCGCCGAGCAGCTGCAGCGGATCCGCGAGCTGTCGCAGGTCGGCGAGGACGAGGGGGCCGGCCGCTGGTCGCCGCCGTGCGAGCTGCCCGAGCGCGGCTTCTGGTTCCCGCCGACGCTGTTCACCGGCGTCACGCAGGCCCACCGGATCGCCCGGGAGGAGATCTTCGGCCCGGTGCTGTCGGTGCTGACCTTCCGCACGCCGTCCGAGGCGGTCGAGAAGGCCAACAACACCCCCTACGGCCTGTCCGCGGGCGTGTGGACCGAGAAGGGCTCGCTCATCCTGCACATGGCCGGCGCGCTCAAGGCCGGCGTGGTGTGGGCCAACACGTTCAACAAGTTCGACCCGGCCAGCCCGTTCGGGGGCTTCAAGGAGTCCGGCCAGGGCCGCGAGGGCGGCCGGCACGGACTGGCCGCCTACCTGAGGGGTGGCGACCTGTGACCACCCCACGCTGTTCCTCGTCTGCCCCGCTCCGCTCCTCCGTCGAACCACACCGCAGGGACCCCGCATGAGTCGCATCGACGTCCGCAAGACCTACAAGCTCTTCATCGGCGGCGCCTTCCCGCGCTCCGAGTCCGGCTACTCGTACGCCGTCAACGACGCGAAGGGGAAGTTCGTGGCCAACGCCGCCCTCGCCTCCCGCAAGGACGCCCGCGACGCCGTCGTCGCGGCCCGCAAGGCCGCCGGCGGCTGGGCGGGGCGCACCGCCTACAACCGCGCCCAGATCCTCTACCGCGTCGCCGAGCTGGTCGAGGACCGCCGCCCCCAGTTCGTCGCCGCCGTCCAGCAGTCGGAGGGGCTCAGCGCCACGCGGGCCGGCGCCGCCGTCGACGCCGCCGTCGACCGGCTCGTCTGGTACGCCGGCTGGGCCGACAAGCTGACCCAGGTGGTCGGCAACGCCAACCCCGTCGCCGGGCCGTTCTTCAACCTCACCACGCCCGAGCCGACCGGGGTCGTCGCCGTCCTCGCGCCCCAGGGTTCCTCGCTGCTCGGCCTGGTCAGCGTGGTCGCCCCGGTCGTCGTCACCGGCAACGTCGCGGTGGTCGTGTCCTCCCACGAGCGGCCGCTGCCGGCCGTCACGTTCTCCGAGGTCCTGGCCACCTCCGACGTCCCCGGCGGCGTGGTGAACATCCTCACCGGCTCCGCGGCCACCGTCGCGCCGTGGCTGGCCTCGCACATGGACGTCAACGCCATCGACCTGGTCGGCGTCGCCGGTGACGACGCGCTGGCCACCGACCTCGAGGTCGCCGCGGCCGACAACCTCAAGCGGGTGCGGCGCGCACCGGCGGCCGAGCCCGACTGGACCGTCACCCCGCGGCTCGACACGATGACCGACTTCCTCGAGCTGAAGACGGTCTGGCACCCGATGGGCGTCTGAGGCCGCGTGCGGCATGATCTGCGGGTGCCCCGGACGACCGCCCGCGTGATCGTGCTGGCCGGACCCTCCGGGTCGGGCAAGTCCCGGCTGGCCGGCCGGCTCGGGCTCCCGGTCCTGCGGCTCGACGACTTCTACAAGTCCGGCGACGACCCGACGCTCCCCCGCATCACCGAGGGCTCGAACGCCGGCCTCGTCGACTGGGACCACCCCGACTCGTGGCTGCCCGACGACGCCATGGCCGCGCTGCGCACCCTGTGCGCCACCGGGGTCGCCGACGTGCCGGTCTACGAGATCTCCCAGAACGGGCGGTGCGGCTGGCAGACCCTCGACCTCGCGGGCGCCGACCTCTTCGTCGCGGAGGGGATCTTCGCCCCCGACGTCGTCGCGGCCTGCCGCGCCGAGGGCCTGCTCGCCGCGGCCTACTGCATCCGCCGCTCGGCGGTGGCGACGTTCTGGCTGCGGCTGACCCGCGACCTGAGGGAGCGCCGCAAGCCGCCGCTGGTGCTGGTGCGCCGCGGCCTCGCGCTGGCGCGCGCCCAGCGCGGCGTCGTCGAGGACGCCGTGCGCAAGGGCTGCACGCCGATGACCCCCGACGAGGCGGTCGCCGACGTCGACCGGATCCGGTCCACCCCGGTCACGTGAGTGCGGAGGCGTCGATGAACCCCGCCGGCCTGCGCCAGCCCGACCAGCGCTCCTGCGGCGCCACGGTCGCGGTGGTGGCCCGGATGCTCGCCGACCCGTCCTACGCCGAGCGGGTGCGCCCGCGGTTCGCCGCCGAGGTGCTCGGCACCCACCGCCGGCTCACCCGGCCGCGGCTGCGCGGCCGGCTCCAGGTGCCGTGGCCCCGCGCGCTCGGCACCCCGCCCTGGGCGGTGACCCGCGAGCTGACAGCACTGACCGGCGTCCGGCACCGCACCCGCCTGGTCCGGTGGCGGCGCCCGCCCGGCGGGGACGACGTCGCCGCCCTCTACGTCGGCGACCGCTGGCTGCCCCGCCACGTGGTGCTGGTGGTCGGGCACGACCCGGTGCGCTGCTACGACCCGGCGCGGGGCCGGGTCGTCGAGGTCGACCCCGCGGCGCTCGCGCGGCGGCGTCCGTTCGGGCGCTGGACGACGGTCTGGTTCGTCCTCAGCCCGTCAGGGCGGCGTAGCCGGGCTTGATGACCTCGTCGATGATCGCGAGCCGCTCGTCGAAGGGCAGGAACGCCGACTTCATCGCGTTGATCGTGAACCAGCGCAGGTCCGCGAACCCGTAGCCGAAGGCCTCCACGAGCGCGACCATCTCGTCGGTCATCGAGGTGCCGCTCATCAGCCGGTTGTCGGTGTTGACGGTGACGCGGAACCGCAGCTCGGTGAGCAGCCCGATCGGGTGCTCGGCGATGCTGGCCGCCGCCCCGGTCTGCACGTTGGACGCCGGGGCCATCTCGAGCGGGATCCGCTGGTCGCGCACGTAGGACGCCAGCCGGCCCAGCTCGACGGAGCCGTCGTCGTGCACGGTGATGTCGTCGATGATCCGCACGCCGTGACCGAGCCGGTCGGCGCCGCACCACTGGATCGCCTGCCAGATCGACGGCAGCCCGAAGGCCTCGCCCGCGTGGATGGTGAAGTGGGAGTTCTCGCGCTGGAGGTACTCGAAGGCGTCGAGGTGACGGGTGGGCGGGTAGCCGGCCTCGGCCCCCGCGATGTCGAAGCCGGCCACGCCCCGGTCGCGCCAGGCCACGGCCAGCTCGGCGATCTCCATCGACCGGGCCTGGTGCCGCATCGCGGTGAGCAGCTGACGCACCACGATCCTGCCGCCGGCGGCGGCCACGCCCTGCTCGAAGCCCTCCTGGACGGCGGCGACGACCTCGTCGAGGGTCAGGCCCTGCTCGACGTGCTGCTCGGGGGCGTAGCGGACCTCGGCGTAGACGACGCCGTCGGCGGCGAGGTCCTCGACGCACTCGCGCGCGACCCGCGTGATCGCGGGGCCGTTCTGCATCACCGCGACCGTGTGGTCGAAGGTCTCCAGGTAGCGCACCAGCGAGCCGGAGTCGGCCGCGTCGGCGAACCAGGCACCCAGCGCCTCCGCGCTCTCGTGGGTGGGCAGCCGGTGGCCGATCTCGTTGGCCAGCTCGAGGATCGTCGCGGGCCGCAGGCCGCCGTCGAGGTGGTCGTGCAGCAAGACCTTGGGGGCCGAGCGGACCTGCTCGCGTGTAGGTTCCATGCCGATCATCCAACCACCCCGTCTGCCCGCCGCTGCCGCGGCACGGAGGCCCCGCCATGCGCACCTTCACCACCCTCGAGGAGCTCGACGCCGCGGTCGGCGAGGAGCTCGGAACCGGCGACTGGCTGGAGATCGAGCAGGACCGGGTCGGCCTGTTCGCCGACGCCACCGACGACCACCAGTGGATCCACGTCGACGTCGAGCGGGCCAACGCCGGCCCCTTCGGCGCCCCGGTCGCGCACGGCTACCTCACGCTGTCGCTGATCCCGCACCTCGGCACCAGCGTCTTCGCGCTCGAGACCCCCGGCGCCAAGCTGAACTACGGCCTCAACAAGGTCCGCTTCCCGCACCCGGTCAAGGTCGGCCAGCGGCTGCGCGCCCACGTCACGCTGGTCGCCGTCGACGACCTGCCCGCCGGCAAGCAGCTCACCCTGAGGCACGTCCTGGAGATCGACGGCGTCGACAAGCCGGCCTGCGTGGCCGAGACGGTCGTCGTCCTGCTGCCCTGAGGCGCCTCAGGCGATCCGGTCGATCAGCAGGTCCTGCTTGACGACGTCGGCGGCGTCGCCGACCTCCCAGCCGCCGTCGAGGGAGGCCAGGGCCCGCTCGAAGCGGGCCGGCTCGTCGGTGTGCAGCGTGAACAGCGGCTCGCCGGCGGTGACCTCGTCGCCGGGGCGGGCGTGCCACACGACGCCGGCGCCGGCCTGCACCGGGTCCTCCTTGCGGGCACGGCCGGCGCCGAGGCGCCAGGCGGCCATGCCGACGGCCATCGCGTCGAGCCGGGTCAGCACGCCCGACGCCGGCGCCACGACGACGTGTGACTCGCGGGCGGTCGGCAGCGCGGCGTCCGGGTCGCCGTCCTGGGCGCGGACCATCGCCTTCCAGGCATCCATGGCCGAGCCGTCGGCGAGCCGGTCGGCGGGGTCGACGTCGTCGCGCCCGGCCGCGGTCAGCATCTCGCGGGCCAGCGCCACGGTGAGCTCGACGACGTCGGCGGGCCCCCCGCCGGCGAGCACCTCCACCGACTCGGCGACCTCGAGGGCGTTGCCGGCGGTGAGGCCGAGCGGGGTGCCCATGTCGGTGAGCAGCGCGACGGTGGTGACCCCGGCGTCCTTGCCCAGCGCGACCATCACCTCGGCGAGCTCGCGGGCGCGGGCGACGTCCTTCATGAAGGCGCCGCTGCCGACCTTGACGTCGAGCACGAGCGCCCCGGTGCCCTCGGCGATCTTCTTGCTCATGATCGAGGAGGCGATCAGCGGGATCGCCTCGACCGTGCCGGTCACGTCGCGCAGCGCGTAGAGCTTCTTGTCCGCCGGCGCCAGCCCGTCGCCGGCGGCGCAGATGACGGCGCCGACCGACTCCAGCTGCGCCATCATCTCGTCGTTCGACAGCGCCGCGCGCCAGCCCGGGATCGACTCGAGCTTGTCGAGCGTGCCGCCGGTGTGGCCCAGGCCGCGCCCCGACAGCTGCGGCACCGCGACGCCGCAGGCCGCCACGAGGGGCGCCAGCGGGAGCGTGATCTTGTCGCCCACCCCACCGGTCGAGTGCTTGTCGGCCGTCGGACGCGAGAGGGAGGAGAAGTCCATCCGCTCCCCCGACGCGATCATCGCGGCGGTCCAGCGGGCGATCTCGCGCCGCTCCATGCCGTTGAGCAGGATCGCCATCGCCAGGGCCGACATCTGCTCGTCGGCGACGTCGCCGCGGGTGTAGGCGTCGACCACCCAGTCGATCTGGCTGTCGCTCAGCTCCCCGCGGTCGCGCTTGGCGGTGATGATCTCGACGGCGTCGTGGGCACTCATGGGCGCGACCCTACTGGCCGAGGTCCTCGGGTCCGAAGGCCTGCGGCAGCACCTCGGCCATCGTCAGCACCCCGCGCGGGGTCTCCACCAGCAGCTCGGCGCCGCCGTGCTCCCAGAGCAGCTGACGGCACCGGCCGCACGGCATGATCACGTCGTCGTCGCCGTTGACGCAGACGAAGTGGGTCAGCCGGCCGCCGCCGCCGGCGTGCAGGGAGGAGACCAGCCCGCACTCCGCGCAGAGGGTGACGCCGTAGGCGGCGTTCTCGACGTTGCACCCCACGACCACCCGGCCGTCGTCGACCAGCGCGGCGGCGCCGACCCGGAACCGGCTGTAGGGCGCGTAGGCGTGGCGCGCGATCTCGACGGCGGCGGCGCGCAGCGCGCTCCAGTCGACGGGTGCTCCGGGCTCGACACTCACAGCTGGCTCCTCTGGGCGGGGCGCGGTTCGCGCCGGGCGACACACCCTGACGCACGACGGCGACCGGCACAAGCCACCCGTGCCGACCCCGCCCGGTGACCTCGTCGCGGCCGTCCCGGGGCGGGCGACGGAGCCCGCGGGAGGGCCCGAAGATCCCAGTACGGTAAACGTTTCGATACATCGCGCCTTCGGAAGACTTTCGGCCGCGATATCGCGTAGCGTGACCGACCGCGCTGCACCCACTCCGGGGGCAGGAGATCTGGAGGCACCACGTATGAAGATCAGGAAGTCCGTCCTCGGCGGAATCTCGGCGCTCACCCTGGCCAGCGCCCTCGTCGCGTGTGGCGACGCCCCCGACGACTCGGCCGGTGACGACGAGACGAAGACCGACTTCCTCCCGTGCATCGTCTCCGACGCCGGTGGCTTCGACGACAAGTCCTTCAACCAGCTCGGCTTCGAGGGCCTGGTCAAGGCCGCCGACGAGCTCGGCGCGGAGTACAAGGACGTCGAGTCCAACAGCGAGAACGACTACGCCCCCAACCTCACCAACCTCGTCGACCAGGGCTGCGACGCCATCGTCACCGTCGGCTTCGCGCTCTCGGCGGCCACCGTCGAGTCGGCCAAGGCCAACCCCGACATCGAGTACATCCTCATCGACGACGCCGCCGACAACGACTTCGACGGCACCAAGGACGCGGACAACATCAAGCCGCTCCTCTACGACACCGCCCAGGCCGCGTTCCTGGCCGGCTACGCCGCCGCCGACTACTCCAAGACCGGCACCGTCGGCACCTACGGCGGCCAGCCGTTCCCGACCGTGACGATCTTCATGGACGGCTACCGCCAGGGCGTCGAGTACTACAACGAGCAGAAGGGCGCCGACGTCAAGGTCGCCGGCTGGGACGGCGAGAACGGCTCCTTCACCGGTGGCTTCGAGGCCAACGAGAAGGCCACCAACACCGCCACCCAGATCCTCGGCCAGGACGTCGACGTCATCCTGCCCGTCGGCGGCCCGATCTACGAGGGCGCGCTCACCGCGATCGCCGACTCGGGCTCCGACGCCGTCATGGTCGGCACCGACGCCGACGTCTTCGAGAGCGACCCGAAGACGCAGGACGTCATCCTGACCTCGATCATGAAGAACATGGACGTCTCGACCTACGACGCCATCATGGCCGCCGGCAACGACGAGTTCGACGCCGAGGCCTATGTCGGCACCCTCGAGAACGACGGCGTCGCGATCGCCCCGTTCCACAACTTCGAGACCGAGGTCAACGAGTCGCTGCAGGGCGAGCTCGACG
The DNA here is from genome assembly GCF_005954645.2 of Nocardioides sp. S-1144. Classification (NCBI taxonomy): domain Bacteria; kingdom Bacillati; phylum Actinomycetota; class Actinomycetes; order Propionibacteriales; family Nocardioidaceae; genus Nocardioides; species Nocardioides dongxiaopingii. The sequence goes on along the minus strand of NZ_CP040695.2, from coordinate 1,392,895 downwards.
AGATCAAGGCCGGCATCATCGACGGCTCCATCCCGGTGACGTCGTACCTGACCCCCTGATCCACCGCTGAGGACAGGAGGGAGGTCCGGCCCCGGCCGGCCTCCCTCCTGCCTTTCCCGGAGCGGTCGCCCAGCACCTCGGTGACCCCCACGCGTCCTTGTGCCGCGTCGCGCAGCCGTGGTAGGCACCTCGCGACGCCGCCCGCGACGGGCTCCGCGAGCCCGTCCGACGACCCACGCCTCACGCACGCACACCACTAGGATGCGCCCCATGCAGCTCGCCCTGCGCGACATCACCAAACGCTTCGGTGCCCTCGTCGCCAACGACCGGATCTCCCTGACCGTCGAGCCGGGCGAGGTCCACTGCCTGCTCGGGGAGAACGGCGCCGGCAAGTCGACGCTGATGAACGTCCTCTACGGCCTCTACCAGGCCGACGAGGGCGAGATCGTCCTCGACGGCACGGTCCAGCACTTCTCCGGCCCGGGCGACGCGATCGCCGCCGGCATCGGCATGGTCCACCAGCACTTCATGCTGGTCCCCGTCTTCACCGTCGCCGAGAACGTGATGCTCGGCAACGAGTCCACCGGCTTCGCCGGCTCCCTCGACCTCGACGCCGCCCGGCGCCGGGTCCGCGAGATCTCCGACCGCTTCGGGTTCCACGTCTCCCCCGACGCCGTCGTCGAGGACCTCCCCGTCGGCGTCCAGCAACGCGTCGAGATCATCAAGGCTCTCTCCCGCGACGCCCGCGTCCTCGTCTTCGACGAGCCGACCGCCGTGCTGACGCCGCAGGAGACCGACGAGCTCATGGGGATCATGCGCCAGCTCAAGGAGTCGGGCGTCGCGATCGTCTTCATCACCCACAAGCTGCGCGAGGTGCGCGCCGTGGCCGACCGGATCACCGTCATCCGGCGCGGCAAGGTGGTCGGCGAGGCCGACCCCGCCGCCAGCAACGCCGAACTCGCCGCCCTCATGGTGGGCCGGCCCGTGGAGCTGACGGTGCACAAGGAGCAGCCCGAGCTCGGCAAGGAGGCCCTGGTCGTCGAGCACCTCACCGTGACCGACCTCCACGGGCTGGTGCACGTCAACGACGTCAGCTTCTCGGTGCGCGCCGGCGAGGTGCTCGCCGTGGCCGGCGTCCAGGGCAACGGGCAGACCGAGCTGACCGAGGCGCTGCTCGGGCTCCAGACCCACGTCCGCGGCTCCATCACCCTCGACGGCAAGCGCCTGCACGGTCGCTCCGTGCGCCAGATCCTCGACGCCGGCGTCGGGTTCATCCCCGAGGACCGGCAGGTCGACGGCCTGGTCGGCACGTTCTCGGTCGCCGAGAACCTGATGCTCGACCGGAGCTTCGGTGCGCCGTTCGTCAAGCTGGGCTCAGTGCAGCGCGGCCGGCTCGCGGCGTTCGCCCGGGAGAAGTTCACCGAGTACGACGTCCGCGCCCCCGGCATCTCCGCGAAGGCCGGCACGCTCTCCGGTGGCAACCAGCAGAAGGTCGTGGTGGCCCGCGAGCTGTCCCGCGACCTGCGCCTGCTCGTCGCCGCCCAGCCGACCCGCGGGGTCGACGTCGGCTCGATCGAGTTCATCCACAAGCAGGTCGTGGCCACGCGCGACTCCGGGATCCCGGTCGTCGTGGTCTCCACCGAGCTCGACGAGGTCGTCGCGCTGGCAGACAGGATCATGGTGTTGTACCGAGGACAGATCGTCGGCATCGTGCCGGCCGACACCCCGCGCGACGTGCTGGGCCTGATGATGACCGGCGAGCGTCCCGCCGAGGTGGTCGCATGAGCGACGACAAGCCCGACCTCGCCAAGGCCTCCACGACGCCGCCCGACGACGCCGGCCCGACCGACGGCCCGACCGGCCCGACCGACCCGGTCGACCCGCAGGGCACCGCGCCCGTCGTCGTCGAGGAGGCCCGGCGTCCGGAGTCCCCCGGCTGGTACCCGGTGGTCCGGTCCATCACCTCCGGCAACGCCCTGGTCGCGGTGCTCTCGGTGGTCCTCGCGCTGATCGTCGGCTCGCTGATGATCATGTTCACCGACGAGGCCGTGCGCGACTCGGCGTCCTACATCACCGCCCGTCCGCAGGACTTCTTCAGCGCCTCGTGGGACGCGATCAGCGGCGCCTACACCGCGCTGTTCCGCGGCTCGATCTACAACAACCTCTCGCCGACGTCCGAGGGCAGGATCCGCCCGCTCACCGAGACCCTCAAGTTCTCCGGCCCGCTGATCATGGCCGGCCTCGGCGTCGGCCTGGCCTTCCGCGCCGGGCTGTTCAACATCGGCGGCCGCGGCCAGATGCTGCTCGGCGGCGCCGCCGCCGGCTGGGTGGCGCTGAACGTCGAGGTCTCCGGGCCGCTGCTGCTCGTGCTCTCCGTGCTCGCCGGCATGGTCGGCGCCGGGCTGTGGGCCGGCATCGCCGGTCTCCTCAAGGCCCGTACCGGGGCGCACGAGGTGATCGTGACGATCATGCTCAACTACGTCGGCTTCTACCTGGTCTTCTACGCCCTCTCCAAGCAGGGCATCCTCCAGCAGCCCGGCTCGGTGAACCCGAAGTCGCTGCCGATGCCCGAGGACGCCGTGCTGCCGCGCCTGCTCGGCGACCAGTTCAGCCTGCACCTCGGCTTCGTCCTGGCGCTGGTCGCCGTGGCGGTCGTCTGGTGGATCCTCAACCGCTCCGCGCTCGGCTACCGGTTCCGCGCCGTCGGGGAGAACCCGCACGCCGCGCGCACCGCCGGCATCGACGTCGGCCGGATGTACGTCGTGGTGATGCTGATGGCCGGCGGCCTCGTCGGGCTCGCCGCCTCCAACCAGGTGCTCGGCACCGTGCCCGACGGCGTGACCACCGGCCTCGACGCCGGGATCGGCTTCGACGCCATCACCGTGGCGCTGCTGGGCCGCTCCCACCCGATCGGCATCCTCGGCGCCGGGCTGCTGTTCGGCGCCTTCAAGGCCGGCGGCTTCTCGATGCAGGCCGCCGAGGGGATCCCGGTCGACATCGTCCTGGTCATCCAGTCCCTCATCGTGCTCTTCATCGCCGCACCGCCGCTGGTCCGGGCGCTGTTCCGTCTACCCGCCAAGGAGGCGATGTGAGCACGACCGAGAACGGCCCCGCCGTCGAGATCCCCGACGAGCCGGTGACCGACGAGGCCCGGGTCGTCACCGTCGTCAGCCCCAAGGTCGCCGTCGTGCTCGGGCTGCTGACCGTCGGCCTCGGCCTCGCGGTGTTCCTCGGCTCGCAGAGCGGTGACACCACCTACCGGCTCGCCTCCCGCGACGACCTCTTCGAGCTGCCCGAGATCACGGTGCCGGTGATGGGCACCGCGATCGCCGCGCTGGTCGTGATGGCGCTGTGCACCGCGGAGGCGGTGCGCCGCTACCTCGCCCGGCTCCGGGTGCCGACGTGGCTGCCGATCGTCTTCGCCGTCGTGGCCATGACCGGGTTCCTCACCTGGGCCGCCGCCGGCGGCACGGTGCCGCTCGTGGGCCTGCTGAGCGGGTCGGTGGCCCTCGCCGTCCCCCTCGTGTTCGGCGCCCTCGGCGGGGTGCTCGGCGAGCGGGCCGGCGTGGTGAACATCGCCATCGACGGCCAGCTGCTCGCCGGGGCCTTCGCCGCGGCGCTGACCGCCTCGGTCGTGGGCTCCACCTGGGCCGGCATGCTCGGTGCGATGGTGGCCGGCGCCCTGGTCGCGGTGATCCTCGGGGTCTTCGCGATCAGCTACTACGTCGACCAGGTCATCGTCGGCGTCGTGCTCAACGTGCTCGTCATCGGCGTCACCAGTTTCATGTTCTCGCAGGTCCTCGCCCCCAACGCCGAGTCGCTCAACTCCCCGCCCCGCCTGAGCGCGATCACGATCCCGGTCCTGGGCGACATCCCGGTCGTGGGAGCGATCCTGTTCCGGCAGACGGTCATCGTCTACCTGCTCTACGTCGCGGTCGCGGTGGTCACCTGGGCGCTCTACAAGACGCGGTGGGGCCTGCGGGTCCGCGCCGTCGGCGAGCACCCGAAGGCCGCCGACACGGTCGGCATCAACGTCGTCGCGACGCGCTACAAGACGATCCTGCTGGCGGGCGCGATCGCCGGCCTCGGCGGCGCGTTCTACACCCTCGTCTCGGTGCAGGGCTTCAACCGGGAGATGACCGGCGGCGCGGGCTACATCGCGCTCGCCGCGGTCATCTTCGGCAAGTGGGACCCGATCCGGGCCACCCTGGCCGCCCTGCTGTTCGGCTTCGCCTCCAACCTGCAGGGCGTGCTGTCGGTCATCGGCTCGCCGGTGCCGAGCCAGTTCATGCTGATGCTCCCCTACGTCGTGACGGTCTTCGCCGTCGCCGGCCTGGTGGGCCGCTCGCGGGGGCCGGCCGCGGTGGGGCTGCCCTACCGCAAGGCCTAGCGCCCGCAGCACCGCCCGCGACGCCCCGTCCTCCCCGCGAGGACGGGGCGTCCGGCACGTCTAGGCCGAGCCCGAGCCCAGGCCGGGCGAGACGATCGAGCCGAGCGCCGCCCCGGCCAGCACCCGCGCGCCGATGCCGATGGCGCGCTCGTCGACCTGCAGGTTGCCCTGGTGCAGGTCGTAGGTCGCCCCGCCGGGGGTGCGGGTGCCGAGGCGGAACATGGCGCCCGGGACGTGCTCGAGGTACCAGCCGAAGTCCTCGCCGCCCAGGCTCTGCGGCACCGCGGTCTGGCCGGCGGTGCCGAGCGCCTCGCGGACGGCGGCGGCCAGGATCGCGTTGGAGCCGGCGTCGTTGACCACCGGCGGCACGCCCTGGAGGTAGTTGACCGTGGCGGTGACGCCGTAGGGGCGCACGATGTCGTGGATGGCCTCGCGGATGATCGCCTCGCACTCGGACCAGGCCACGGCGTCGAGGATCCGCACGGTGCCGGCGACCAGCCCGCGGTCGGGGATGACGTTGGGCGCCGAGCCGGCCCGGACGACGCCCCACACCACGCTGACCCCGGCACGCGGGTCCATCCGGCGGCTCAGGACGGCGGGGAGCTCGCTGGTCACCTTGGCCAGGGCGAAGGTGAGGTCGCCGGTGAGGTGGGGCCGCGACGTGTGTCCGCCGGTGCCCTCGAGGTGGACCTCGATCTTGTCGGCGGCGCTGGTCAGCGCGCCGGAGCGCAGGCCGACCCGGCCGACGTCGACGTTCGGGTCGCAGTGCAGGGCGAAGATCCGGTCGATCCCCTCGAGGTGGCCGTCGGCGACGAGCTGGCGGGCACCGCCCGGCATCACCTCCTCGGCCGGCTGGAAGAGCAGCCGCACCCGGCCGGGCAGCTCACCGCGCTCGTGGAGCTCCCCGAGGGCGAGCGCGGCCCCGACGAGGCTGGTGGTGTGGACGTCGTGGCCGCAGGCGTGCGCGACGCCCGGCACGGTGCTCTGCCAGGGCACGTCGGAGACGTCCTGGACGGGCAGGGCGTCGATGTCGGCCCGCAGCGCGATGGCCGGGCCTCCCTCGGCGGGGCCGATGTCGGCGACCACGCCGGTCGGCGACGGCAGCGTGACCCGCCAGCCCGCGGCCTCGACGCGCTGCGCGACCAGGTCGGTCGTCCGGGACTCCGCCCACGAGAGCTCGGGGTGGGCGTGGAGGTCTCGGCGCAGGTCGACGAGCTCGCCGGCGTACTTGGTGACGACGTCGGCGATGAGCGAGGAGAGGTGGTCGGGCATCCGGTCCAACCTATCCCCCGGCGGTGGCGCCCCTCGGCCCGGACCGGGTCGAGCGACACCACCACCCCCTCGGGCGAACGTCGGGACTCAGCGCCGGATCGCGACCAGCCGTCCCTCGGCCAGCACGTCGGCGGTCGCGAACAGGCGACCGCGGTGGAGCTCGACGTCGCCGGGCATCCCGATCGGCAGGAACGGTCGCGCCCGCCGCGCGCCGGGGGCGATCCGGGAGATCCTCGAGCCGAACAGCTCGGCGACGTACACCGCGCCCCGCGGCGTCACCGCGAGGCCGGTCGCGCTGACCAGTCCCTTGGCGACGAGGGTGACCTCGCCGGAGGCCGGGTCGACCCGGAACACCCGGCCCTGGGCGCCGGTGCTGCCGTCCTCGGGGCCGCCGGGCAGCGCCGAGACGTAGAGCTGGCCCCGCGGTCCGACCTCGACGTCGGTGGGCACGCCCTCGAAGACGTAGACGTGGCCGACGGTGCAGGCCGGCATCCCGTTGGCCTCCGCGGCCGCGCGGGTGATCCTGACCGGCACGGGCGGCAACACGGCGGTCGTGCTGACCCGGCCGCGCCGGTCGACCTCGAGGATCGCGTTGGCGGCGGCGTCGGCGACCCAGGTGCGGCCGCCGGCGGTGGTCGTCGCGTAGGGGTGCGACTCGACGATGCCGCGGTAGCGGGCCGGGAACCGCTCGGGCAGCTGCGAGGCGCAGTCGGCCCCGAGCCGGCGGAACCCGTAGCGGACGCCACCGTCGGGGTTGGTGCGCCGCTCGTGGGCGCCGAGGTCGGCCAGCTCGCTCGCCGCACCCCCACGACCCAGCCTCATCAGGTGGGTCTGACGCCGCAGGGTGGTGGCGAAGACGACGGTGCCGCGGTGCACCGAGACGGCGCCGACCTCGACGCCGCGCTCGGCCTGGTAGACCGGCCGGGCCGGCCGGTCGCCGCGCTGGCGCATCAGCGTGCCGGTGAAGTTCTGGCTGAACCAGCGGGTCTGCCGGCCGCCGACCGCGACGCTCAGCGGGCTGACCAGCCCGGGGACGAGGGTGACGGCGCGGGGCGGGGCCGGGGACCCCGCGGTGTCGTCGGCGGCGGAGGACGTCGCGAGCGCCGAGGTGAGGAACGGGGCGGCCAGGGCGACGGCCAGGCCGGCGACCGCTGCACGGGTCGCGGTGGTGGTGGGCATGAAGTGCGCCTCTCGTGGGGTCGGGCAGGACGACCACCGATGCTGCTCGCCCCCGGCGCCGCCGGGCAGGATCGATGCACCTTTACCCCGGCTTTGGGGACGGCTCAGCCGTCGTAGGCGGCCAGCAGCCGGTCCGCCGCGACCGTGGCCGGCAGGTCGCCGGCCAGGACCTCGGCGCGGACGTCGTCGCGGATCGCCCGGACGCCGGGTGAGTGCCGCAGCCGCTGGTCGAGCTCGTCGCGCACCAGCGCCCAGGTGAAGGCGAGCTGCTGCTGGGCGCGCTTGGCGGCGAGGCCCTCGACGCCGAGGTGGTCGCGGTGCCCGAGGACACGCTGCCAGAGGTCGTCGACGCCGACGTCGTGCAGGGCCGAGCAGGTGACCACCGGCGGCGCCCACTCCCCGTGCCCGCGCACCAGCCGCAGCGCGCCGGCCAGCTCGCGCGCGGCCACCCGCGCCTCCTGCTCGTGCTCGCCGTCGGCCTTGTTGACCGCGACGACGTCGACGATCTCGAGGATGCCCTTCTTGATGCCCTGCAGCTGGTCGCCGGTGCGGGCCAGGGTGAGGAACAGGAACGTGTCGACCATCCCGGCGACGGTGACCTCGGACTGCCCGACGCCGACGGTCTCGACCAGCACCACGTCGTAGGTCGCGGCCTCGAGCACCGTCATCGCCTGCACCGTCGCCCGCGCCACGCCGCCGAGCGTGCCCGCGCTCGGGCTCGGGCGGATGTAGGCGTGCGGGTCGGCCGAGAGCCGCGCCATCCGCGTCTTGTCGCCGAGCACCGAGCCGCCGGTGCGCACGCTGCTCGGGTCGACGGCCAGGACGCCGACGCGGTGCCCGGCCGCGGTCAGCCGCGAGCCGAGCGCCTCGATGAAGGTCGACTTCCCCACGCCCGGGACGCCGCTGATGCCGACCCGGACCGCGGGCGAGCCGACGCCGGCGCCGGCGTCGGTGGTCAGCAGCGTGAGCAGCTCGCGCGCCGCGGCCCGCTTGGCCGGCAGCGCCGACTCCACGAGCGTGATCGCCTGCGCGACCGCCGCGCGCCGGCCCTCGCGGATCCCGGCGACCAGGGCCTCGACGTCAGGCATCGCCGGCCCGCTCGTCGACGGGGAGGGTCTCGACCCGGGCTCGTTGGCGCTCGCCCGGCTCGACCGACGGACGGCTCCGGTGGTCGAGCCGTGGGGACGCCGTCACCGCGGGTCGAGACCTCGCGCCCACCATCAGTGCCCGAGCTGCTCGCGCAGCCTCGCGAGCAGGTCGAGCGCCGACTCGGCGATGACGGTGCCGGGCAGGAAGACCGCGGCCGCACCCATCTCCCGCAGCGTCGGGACGTCGTCGGGCGGGATCACGCCGCCGATGACCGTCATGATGTCGGGCCGCCCCTGCTCGGCGAGCGCCTGCTTGAGGGCGGGCAGCAGCGCGAGGTGGCCCGCGGCCAGCGAGCTGACCCCCACGATGTGGACGTCGGCGTCCACGGCCTGCTGCGCGACCTCCTCCGGCGTGGAGAACAGCGGGCCGACGTCGACGTCGAAGCCCATGTCGGCGAAGGCCGACACGATCACCTTCTGGCCGCGGTCGTGGCCGTCCTGGCCCATCTTCGCGACCAGGATGCGCGGACGCCGTCCCTCGGCCTCGTCGAAGGCCTCGGTGGCGTCGAGCACCTGCCGCAGCAGGGTGCCGTCGCCCTCGCCTGCGGTGTCGCGGTACACGCCCGAGATCGTACGGATCACCGCCTGGTGCCGGCCGTAGACCTTCTCCAGCGCGTCGGAGATCTCCCCGACCGTGGCCTTGGCGCGCGCGGCGTCGACGGCCAGGGCGAGCAGGTTGCCGTCGAGGCTCCCCCTCGCGGCGCCGCGGTCCGCCGAGTTCGTCAGCGCCTCGAGGGCCGAGGCGACGGCGTCGTCGTCGCGCTCGGCGCGCAGCCGCTCCAGCTTGGCCAGCTGCTGGCGGTAGACGTCGTCGTTGTCGACCTTGAGCACGTCGAGGCTGTCCTCGGCCGCCAGCCGGTAGGTGTTGACGCCGATGACCTTCTGCGCGCCGGAGTCGATGCGTGCCTGGGTACGGGCCGCGGCCTCCTCGATGCGCATCTTCGGGATGCCCTGCTCGATCGCCCTGGCCATCCCGCCGGCGCGCTCGGCCTCCTGGATGTGGCCCCAGGCGCGCTCGGCGAGGTCGTGGGTGAGCCGCTCGACGTAGTAGGAGCCGGCCCACGGGTCGATCGTGCCGGTCGTGCCGCTCTCCTGCTGCAGCAGCAGCTGGGTGTTGCGGGCGATCCGGGCGCTGAAGTCGGTGGGCAGCGCGATGGCCTCGTCGAGGGCGTTGGTGTGCAGGCTCTGGGTGTGACCCTGGGTGGAGGCCATCGCCTCGATGCAGGTGCGCTGGACGTTGTTGAAGACGTCCTGCGCGGTCAGGCTCCAGCCCGACGTCTGGCTGTGCGTGCGCAGCGACAGCGACTTGGGGTTCTGCGGCTCGAACTCCCGCACCAGCCGGCTCCACAGCGCGCGAGCCGCGCGCATCTTGGCGACCTCCATGAAGAAGTTCATCCCGATCGCCCAGAAGAAGCTCAGCCGCGGGGCGAACTGGTCGATCGTCATGCCGGTCCCGAGGCCGGCGCGGATGTACTCGACGCCGTCGGCGAGGGTGTAGGCGAGCTCGAGGTCGTTGGTCGCCCCCGCCTCCTGGATGTGGTAGCCCGAGATCGAGATCGAGTTGAACCGCGGCATCCGCGCCGAGGTGTAGCTGAAGATGTCGGAGATGATCCGCATCGACGGCGCCGGCGGGTAGATGTAGGTGTTGCGGACCATGAACTCCTTGAGGATGTCGTTCTGGATCGTCCCCGCGAGCTGCTCCGGCTGCACCCCCTGCTCCTCGGCCGCGGCGATGTAGAGCGCGAGCACCGGCAGCACGGCGCCGTTCATCGTCATCGACACCGACATCTCGTCGAGCGGGATCCCGTCGAAGAGCGTGCGGGTGTCGTAGATCGAGTCGATCGCGACGCCGGCCATCCCGACGTCGCCGCGCACCCGCGGGTGGTCGGAGTCGTAGCCGCGGTGGGTGGCGAGGTCGAAGGCGACGCTGAGGCCCTTCTGGCCGGCGGCGAGGTTGCGCCGGTAGAAGGCGTTGGAGGCCTCGGCGGTCGAGAAGCCGGCGTACTGGCGCACGGTCCACGGCTGGGTCGTGTACATCGTCGGGTAGGGCCCGCGCAGGAACGGGCTCAGGCCGGGCCAGGTGTCGAGGGCGTCGAGGCCGGCGAGGTGCTCGGGGCCGTAGACAGGCAGCACGTCGATGCCCTCCGGGCTGGCCCACGCCTCGCCGCCACCCGTGCCGGCCGTCGCGCCCGACGGGGCGCCGCCGCCCAGCGGCAGGCCGGCGAAGCTGCTCGGAACGCTCATGACAGGGCCTCTCGCGTGCGGCTGAGGAAGGCGAGGGCGTCGACGCCCGTCGCGCAGGAGTCGTCGGCGTGGTCGGCGGGCCGGCCCGCGACCACGACGCGGGTCGCGCCGGCCTCGCGGAGGGCGGCGGCCGCGGCCGCGCCCCACTCGGCGTAGGCGGCGTCGGTGCCGGCGAGGCAGACGACGCGCTGGCCGGCGTAGGCCGCGAGCAGGGCCTCGACGCCGTCGGTCGCGCCGGCGGGGTCGGTGGCGACACCCCCGGCCGCGAGGAGGTTGGCCGCGAACGTCGCCCGCGCGGTGTGCGCGGACACGGGCCCGAGGGTGGCGAGGAAGACGTGCTCGGCGGGCGGGTCGTCCCGCAGGGCCTCGAAGCTGGCCGCGTAGGACCGGACGCCGGCCGCCGCGAGCCCGTCGCCGGACCGCTCGGGCAGCGTCTCGGCGAGGTTCGGGAACTCGGTGACGCCGGTCAGCGGACGCCGGCGGGTGGCGACCTGCTCCTCGCGCTCGCGGGCGACGGCGGCGATCTCCTCGGTGAGGTCGGCGCCGTCGTCGAGCCGCCCGAGGACGGCCCAGGCGGCGACCGCGAGGTCGTCGGTGAGCCTCTCGACGGCGTAGGACCCGCCGGCGGGGTCGGCCACGCGAGCGACGTGCGCCTCGGAGATCAGCAGCGCGGAGGTGTTGCGGGCGTTGCGGCGTCCGAGGGCGTCGGGGCGACCCAGCGCGGAGTCGAACGGCAGCACCGTGACGGCGTCCGCGCCGCCCACGCCCGCGGCGAACGCGGCGACGGTGGTGCGGAGCATGTTCACCCAGGGGTCGTAGCGCGTCATCATCGGCCGGCTGGTGACGGCGTGCAGCCGCATCGGGACCGGCTCGGCGTCGCAGTGCTCCTGGAGCCGCGCCCACAGCCGCCGCGCGGCCCGCAGCTTGGCGATGCCGGCGAACTGGTCGTCGGTGACGGCCAGGCGGAACTCGACCAGGGCGGCGGCCTCGGCGACGGTGAGGCCGGCGTCGGTGGCGGCGCGCAGGTAGCCCGCCGCGGCCGCCATCGCCGCGCCGACCTCCTGGGCGTCGGAGGCGCCCCGGTCGTGGACCACCGTGGCGTCCAGCACGAAGCCCAGCACGCCGGCCGCGCGCGCGGCCGCGGCGACGTCGGCGTCGAAGGCGGGCGCGCCGAGGTTGGTGCCGGGGTGCAGCGCGACGTCGCCGACGCGGGCCAGGAACGCGCGGGCGGTCGCCGCGGCGTCGTCCGCCGGGGGCTGGAGGACGACGGGGGCGAGGTCGAGCAGGACGCCGTCCAGCAGCGTCTCGAAGTCGGTGTCCGGGCCCGCCTCGAGCCAGGTCGACGTCACGCCCCCCTCGAGGTCGCCGAGGATCTCCTCGTTGGCCGCCCGCGCGGGGCCGGCGGCGACGTGGGAGCGGACGTCCCAGTCACCCGCCCGGGTCGGGCGGCCCGCGGTCTGCAGGTCCTCGAGCAGCTCGGGCGTGCCCAGCGGCGCGACCGGGATCCCGTCGAGCGTGGTGCGGGTCAGCTTCTCCCAGACCAGCGCGTCGTCGTCCTCGTCGGTCATCCGGCGCGCCTTGCGGAGCACCTTGGCGGTCTCGCGCTCCCAGTCGGCGCGGGTGTGCCGGTCCTCGGCCTGGGCCAGCTCGAGCGAGCCCTGCTCCGGCTCCAGCTCGGTCGGCTCGTCCAGGCCGCCCTCGACGGCGGTCCCCTCGATGGTCATGCTCGGCACCCTAGGCACCCGACGTGACGACGGCCACCCACTGTGATGTTTGCCGTACGACCGTTCGGCTGCCGCCACCCCCGTACCCGCGCCCCGGATCTCCGGCCGGGTCGGCGCCGGCGGTCAGACCTCGGTGCGGCCGTCGTCGTCCTTGGCGCGGAGGCCGATCTTGGCGCCGAGCCAGACCAGGGGGTCGAACTTGCGGTCCACGACGCGCTCCTTCAGCGGGATGATCGCGTTGTCGGTGATCTTGATGCCCTCGGGGCAGACCTCGGTGCAGCACTTGGTGATGTTGCACATCCCGAGGCCGGCGGCGCCCTGGGCGAGCTCGCGGCGGTCGTGGGTGTCGAGGGGGTGCATGTCGAGCTCGGCGTAGCGCAGGAAGAACCGCGGCCCGGCGAAGGCCGGCTTGTTGTCGTCGTGGTCGCGGACGACGTGGCAGACGTCCTGGCACAGGAAGCACTCGATGCACTTGCGGAACTCCTGGCCGCGCTCGACGTCGACCTGCGCCATCCGGCGCCGGCCGTCGGCGTCGCGCGGCGGCGGGGCGAACGACGGCAGCTCGCGGGCCTTCTCGTAGTTGAACGAGACGTCGGTGACGAGGTCGCGGATCACCGGGAAGGTCCGCATCGGGGTCACCGTGATCGTCTCGGCGGGGTCGAAGTCGGAGAGCCGGGTCATGCACAGCAGCCGGGGCCGGCCGTTGATCTCCGCGCTGCACGAGCCGCACTTGCCGGCCTTGCAGTTCCACCTGATCGCGAGGTCGCCGGCCTGGGTGGCCTGCAGCCGGTGCAGGGCGTCGAGGACGACCTCGCCCTCGGACACCTCGACGGCGTAGTCGCCGAGGTCGCCGCCGTCCTGGTCGCCGCGCCACACCCGCAGCTTCAGCTCGTAGCCCATGGTCGCTCCCTCACTTGCTCTCGAAGTACTGCTGGAGCTCGTCCGGCATCACCGGCAGCGGTTGCTCGTGCAGCTCGACGCCGGTGCCGGCGGCGTCGAGGCGCACGACGAGGTTCCTGGTGCCCCACGCCGGGTCGGGGCCGGGGAAGTCGTCGCGGGTGTGACCACCGCGGGACTCCTCGCGGGCCAGCGCCGCCCGCGCGACCGCCTCGCTGACGACCAGCATGTTGCGCAGGTCGAGGGCGAGGTGCCAGCCCGGGTTGTACTGGCGGTGGCCCTCCACCTTCATCGACGCCGCCCGCACCTTGAGGGCCTCGATCGCGCGCAGCGCCTCCTGCAGCTCCGGGCCGGTGCGGATGATCCCGACCAGGTCGTTCATCGACTGCTGGAGGTCGGCCTGGATCGAGTACGGGTTCTCGCCGCCCTCCACCTCGAACGGCGCCAGCGCGCTGGCCCGGGCCGCGCGGACGTGGTCCTCGTCGACCTGCGGACGCCGCGCGCCCAGCCCGGCGGCGTGGGCCGAGGCCGACTCGCCGGCCCGCTTGCCGAAGACGAGGAGGTCGCCGAGGGAGTTGCCGCCGAGCCGGTTGGAGCCGTGCATCCCGCCGGAGCACTCCCCCACGGCGTACAGGCCGGTGACCGCGCTCTCCTGGGTGTCGGGGTCGACCTCGACCCCGCCCATCACGTAGTGGCAGGTCGGGCCGATCTCCATCGGCTCCCGGGTGATGTCGACGTCGGCGAGCTCCTTGAACTGGTGGTACATCGAGGGCAGCCGCTTGCGGATGAACTCCGGGCTCCGGCGCGAGGCGATGTCGAGGTAGATGCCCCCGTGCGGCGTGCCCCGCCCGGCCTTGATCTCGGAGTTGATGGCTCGCGCCACCTCGTCGCGCGGCAGCAGCTCGGGAGGTCGGCGGTTGCTCTTCTTGTCCTCGTACCAGGCGTCGGCCTCCTCGACGGTGTCGGCCGTCTCGGCCCGGAAGTACTCGGGGATGTAGTCGAACATGAACCGCTCGCCCTCGGAGTTCCGCAGGATGCCGCCGTCGCCGCGCACCGACTCCGTGACCAGGAGCCCCTTGACCGACGGCGGCCACACCATGCCGGTCGGGTGGAACTGCACGAACTCCATGTTGATCAGCGACGCCCCGGTGCGCATGGCCAGGGCGTGGCCGTCGCCGGTGTACTCCCACGAGTTCGAGGTGACCTTGAACGACTTGCCGATGCCGCCGGTGGCCAGCACGACCGTCGGGGTGTCGAACACGACGAACCGGCCGGTCTCGCGCCAGTAGGCCAGCGCCCCCGACACGACGCCGTCCTGCTTGAAGACGTCGGTGACGGTGCACTCCATGAAGACGTCGATGCCGAGCGCGACCGTGCGCTGCTGCAGCGTCCGGATCATCTCCAGCCCGGTGCGGTCTCCCACGTGGGCCAGGCGCGCGTACTTGTGACCCCCGAAGTCGCGCTGCGAGATCAGCCCGTCCTCGGTGCGGTCGAACAGCGCGCCCCAGTCCTCGAGCTCCATCACCCGCTCGGGCGCCTCCTGCGCGTGCAGCTGGGCCATCCGCCAGTGGTTGAGCATCTTCCCGCCGCGCATGGTGTCGCGGAAGTGCACCTCCCAGCCGTCCTCGGGCCACCGGTTGCCCATCGCCGCGGCGATCCCGCCCTCGGCCATCACCGTGTGCGCCTTGCCGAGCAGCGACTTGCAGACGACGGCGGTGCGCGCGCCCGCCTCGTGCGCGGCGATCGCGGCCCGCAGGCCGGCACCACCGGCGCCGACCACGACGACGTCGTAGGTGTGCCGCTCCGTGCCGCCCTCGGCGGCGCCGGACATCTCGTTGCCGGTCATCGGGTGCCGGGTGCTCGACTCGTCCATGTCAGAAGAACCTCAGGTCCTGGATCGTGCCGGTGGCGAGGAGGAGGACGTAGAGGTCGACCAGCGCCACCGAGAACAGGGAGTACCAGGCGAACCGGCCGTGGTGGGCGTTGAGCCGCGACACCCACGTCCAGAGCCGGTAGCGGACCGGGTGCCGGGAGAAGTGCCGCAGCCGCCCACCCACGGCGTGCCGGCACGAGTGGCACGAGAGCGTGTAGAGCCAGATCAGCACGATGTTGACGATCATCAGCAGCGTGCCGAGGCCCATGTGGACGCCGCTGGTCTCGCCGTCGCCGACGGCGTACTCGCCCGGCATGGGACGGAACGCCAGGACGACGTCGAAGGTGAGGACCAGGCCGACGACGACCGCGGCGTACCAGAAGTAGCGGTGCGCGTTCTGCAGCACCAGCGGGAAGCGCGACTCCCCGCTGTAGGCCGCGTGCGGCTCGGCGACCCCGCACGCCGGCGGGGAGAGCCAGAAGGCCCGGTAGTAGGACTTGCGGTAGTAGTAGCAGGTCATCCGGAACCCGAGCGGGAAGACCAGGATGATCAGCGCCGCCGACAGCGGGAACCAGCCGAACGGCTGGCCGAAGTCCGAGGCGCCCTCGACGCAGTCGCCCAGGCACGGCGAGTAGAACGGCGAGAGGTAGGGCTTCGCGTAGTAGTCGGCGCCCGTGAAGGCCCGCACCGTCGCGTAGACGACGAAGGCGGAGAACACGACGAACGTCGCCAGCGGCGCCTGCCACCACCGGTCCGTGCGGAGCGTCCTGGCTGCGATCCGGGCCCGCGTCGGGCCCCGTACGCCGGTGCTTCCCTGGCCAGTGCTCATCCGCGCCCCTTGCTCGTGCAGTCAGCCGGTGGTGCGCCGAGTCTGGACGAACCGGGCCGAATGTGAAAGAGGTCACACCGGACCGGCGGTTCCCGGCCCGCTCCTCCGGGCGCTGGGTGGGCCGGCTCAGCCGCTGCCGACCACGCCCAGGGGTGCGTGGCGCAGGCCCGGGAACACCGTCGCCGGCGAGGCCCCGAAGCGGGCCGCGCCGATCTCGGCCAGCACCTGCCGGTGGTCGGTGGTGACCCGCAGGTCGGCCTCGTAGCCGGTCGACAGCCCCGGCCACCGGCCGTGGTAGCCGCCGCGGACACCGGCACCGGCGAGGAGCATCACGTTGCCGTGACCGTGGTCGGTGCCGCCGCTGTCGTTCTCGACGACGCGGCGCCCGAACTCGCTGATCGTGACCAGCGTGACCTTGCCGGCCTGGTCGCCGAGGTCGCCGAGGAACGCCGCCATCGACGCCGCCAGGTCGCGGGCGTTGCGCGCCAGCCACCCGTCGTCGGAGCCGCCGGTGCCGACGTGCATGTCCCAGTCGCCCTGGTCGACGGTGATCACCTCGACCCCCACGTCGCCGCGGACGATCCGGGCCGCCGTCGACAGCGCGCGCCCGAGGTCGGTCGCGGGGTAGGCGTCGCCGTGGTCGGCCGCGGCGCGGATCGGGCCGGCGTCCGCGACGGCGTCGAACACCGAGCGCATGCTGCGCCCCAGCGGGGTCGCCTCGCCCTTCCACAGGGTGCGGAGCGAGGCCTTCTTGCGACCGTCGCCGTTCGAGCCGGGGATGGTGAGGGCGTCGACGTCGCCGCCGGACATCACCGGCGAGGCCCCGTGCAGCGACGTCGGGAGGACGCCGCCGCCCACGCCGAAGCCCTGCAGCGGCGAGCCGCCCGGCGTCGTGCCCACCAGGCGGTTGAGCCACCCCACGCGCGTCGAGGAGCCGGGGTCGGCGTCCTCGACCTCCTCCATCGCGGAGAAGTGCGACCGGTTGGCGACCGGCAGCCCGGTGGCGTGGACGGCGGCGACCCTGCCCGCCTGCCACAGCGGCGTCAGCGGGGCCAGGGCCGGGTGCAGCCCGAACATCGCGTCCTTGTGCAGCAACCGGTCGGAGGGGACCGCGATGCCCGGGCGGGCGCGGTAGTAGACCGGGTCGCCGTGGGGCACGACGAGCGAGAGCCCGTCGGCCCCACCGCGCAGCGACAGCACGACGAGCACCGAGGACGCCGTCCGGGCCGACGCGGGCGAGGAGGTGACCACCGCGCCGCCCACGACGGTGCTGGCCCCGGCCAGGGCGAGCGCACCCCGCATCAGCCCGCGGCGCGAGACGGCGGCCTGCACACCGGCGTACTCGTCGCAGCAGGAGCGGGGGTGCTGGGTGGGCTGGTGGGTCGAGGTCATGGCGGGCTACCTGCTCAGGTGGGCGGGGCTGTCGAGGAACACGGCGAGGAAGGTCGGAAACATCCACTGCACGAGCGGGTGCTCGGCGTCGACCCGCTCGCGGCGCCCCACGCCCGTGGCCCGGGAGCAGGCCTCGACGAGCCGGTCGGAGGCGGGACGGTGCAGCACGAGGCGCGACACGTGGTCGACCAGGTCGTCGAAGCGGACCTCCGGGCGCGGCAGCCACTGCCGCGGCTCGCGGTGGCCGACCGCGACGTCGGGCCACCAGCCCCCCGCCAGGTCGAGGTGGAAGCGCATCGAGGCGAGCAGCCGCGACGGCGAGGACCAGGACGCGCTGTCGATGGGCTGCCCGTCGGGTGCCGGCCACGCGTACGGCGAGGTGCCGATCGAGCTGGCCTGCCACAGGATCGCCTCGGCGGCCGACCGTCCGCGCGCCTCCCCGCTCGGCGGCCGGGAGATGGACTTCCCGAGCACGCGGTAGGTGGCCACGACGTCCTCGCCGGGGTCGCGGACCTTGGCGCCGGCCGACCGCGCGAACGCCGACGAGGCGACCAGGGCCCGCAGCACCGGCTTGATGGCGGTGTCGTGCTCCAGGTACACGCGGGCGAGCCGGTCGACCAGGGACGCCGGCGGGCGGTCGCCCACGAACTTCACCGCGAGCCGCTGCGCGACCCGCCGGGCGGTCTGCGGGTGGTGCGCGAGGTAGCGCAGGTAGCGGCGGGTGACCGCGCGGCCGTCGTCGGACCTGTTCGCGTCGACGAAGCCCTTGACCCGCACCCGGCCGACGTGGTGCTCCTCGCGGTGGTACTCCGGGCGCCAGCTCTCCCACAGGTCGACCGACCAGCCGGTGAGGATCCGGGCCGAGTCGCGGACGTCGTCCTCGGTGTACTGGCCGACGCCGACGGTGTGCAGCTCGAGGAGCTCGCGCCCGAGGTTCTCGTTGGGGTGCTCCTTGGTGGACTCGGCGGCGTCGAGGTGGATGAGCATCGCGGGGTGGGTGATGGCGGCCACGAGGAGCTCGTCGTAGCGCCCGAGGGCGTGGCGCCGGATCGTGGCGCCGTAGTCGACGCGGTGGGTGAACTGCTCGTCGCCGGAGGCCGGCACGTGCAGCAGGTTCTCCCACAGCTCGGTCATCATCTCCAGCACCGGGCGGCGGGTCCTGGTCCGCCGCACGAGCAGCCAGCGGGCGTAGTCCTCCATCACCTCCCACCCGCCCTCGACGTCCTGCACCTGGCGCCGCCACAGCTCGGCCGGCCCGCGCCGCAGGCTCGGGAACCACCCGGCGACGGCGTCGGCCTGGGGGTCGCGGACCGACCCCGGCGAGAGCTGCTGCTCGAACCAGCGCGCGGCCCCGCCCGCGGCGCGGACCCGCCGCGCGAGCTCGGGGGTGATGCCGTAGGAGAACCGGCTGACCAGGTGGCGCTCGGCCGGCGGCAGCAGGCGCACGACGCCCCGGGCCCGGGGGTCGGGTGCGGCCTGGCCGGCGGCGGGGGCGGGGGCGTTCGTGGAGGAAGCGGTCACGGACATCGTCCGGGGACTCCTGGCGTCGAGGGGTGGGCACGCAGGAGGGAGCGCGACCACCGTAGGGCCTCCCGCCGCCGGTGCCCACCCACGCGTTCACCTGGTGTGCACCGACGGGACGGGTCGCGGTGGTGGCGGCGACGGACGTGGCGGCGAGGCTCGCGACATGCGGATCGCCCTGGTCACCGAGACGTTCTACCCCGCGGTCGACGGCACCACGACGACGCTGAAGGCCGTCGCGGACCGGCTCGTGGACCTCGGCCACACGGTCCGGATCATCACCCCCGGACCCGGGCTGACGACGTACCGGACCTCGCAGGTGGTGCGGGTCCGTCCCCTGGAGCCGGCCGGTCCGCAGGTGCGCGCGGCCCTCGACCAGTTCGGCCCGGACCTCGTGCACGTCACCTCCCCCGGGGTGCTGGGTCGCAAGGCCCTGAAGCTGACCCACCGCACCGGTGTCCCCTCGCTGGTCGTCGAGCAGTCCCCCGTGCTCGACGTCAGCGCCGACTACTGGCGCTCGCGCGTCGCCGACCGCGCCGACCGGGTGCTGGTCACCTCGACCTGGATGGTCGACCGGATGGCGGAGTTCGGCGTGGACGCCGGGCTCTGGCGCCCGGGCGTCGACACCGCGGCGTTCACCCCCGCGCTGCGGGACGGCTGGCTGCACGACTCGTGGTCGCGCGCCCGCTCGACCGCGCGCGCGGGCCGGCCCCCGCTGGTGGTCGTCGGGTACGTCGGCGGGCTGCACAAGCGCCACGGCGTGCGCCGCCTCGCCGAGCTGGCCGCCCTCGACGGCGTCCGCCCGGTGGTGATCGGCGACGGCCCCCAGCGCGAGTGGCTGGAGTCGCGGCTGCCGGGGGCGAAGGTGACCGGCTCGATGGGCACCGGCGACCTGACCGTGGCGATGGCGACCCTCGACCTGCTCGTGCACCCCGGGGAGCACGAGACCTGCGCCCACACCCTGCGCGAGGCAGCAGCGGCCGGCGTCCCCGTCGTCGCGCCGCGCTCGGGCGGCGCGCCCGACGTCGTGCGCCACCTCGAGACCGGTCTGCTCTACGACCCCTCCGACCCGCGGGCGTTCCGGCGGGCCGTCGAGGCGGTCGTCGCCGACCGGCACCGCGGCCTCCTCGGCTCGGAGGGGCGCGAGGTCGCGCGGCGCCGCAGCTGGTCCGACGCGGTCGACGAGCTGGTCGCCGAGCACCTGGTCACGACGCAGGCCCACGCCGCCTGACACCGCGCGACGCGGCCGGACGGGCGGCCGACGGGTCGTTCCGCGCCACGCGACACGCCGCGGGGGGCCACGGGCGACGCATGTCACACCGGTCGGGTGAAGCCGCAGGTCACGATGACCGTAGAGTGACGATCGTGGTGATGACGACCCGTCCGGCCCTCGTCAAGGGCTCTCGCGCAATGCGTTCGACCATCGCGCTGAAGATGTTGATGGCCGTGAGCGGCCTGATCTTCGTCGGCTACGTGGTGGCGCACATGTACGGCAACCTCAAGGCGTTCTCCGGGCAGGAGGCGTTCAACGACTACGCGCACCACCTGCGCGAGCTCGGCGAGCCGCTGCTGCCGCACGAGGGGTTCCTCTGGATCGCCCGCGTCGTGCTGCTCCTCTCGCTCTTCGTGCACGTCTACTGCGCCATCGCCCTGTGGCGACGGGCCGGGAGGGCCCGCACGACGAAGTACGTGGTGAAGAAGAACAAGCACTCCAGCTTCTCCTCGCACTGGATGCGGTGGGGCGGCATCACGCTGCTGCTGTTCATCGTCTGGCACCTGCTGAACTTCACCGTGGGCCGCATCAACGTCAACACCGGCGAGACGGGCGACGCCGCGGGCGACCCCTACACGCTGATGGTCCAGAGCTTCGAGGTGCCGTGGCTGACCGCCATCTACCTCCTGGCGATGGTCGCCCTGGCGCTGCACCTGCACCACGGCACCTGGAGCGCCGCCCAGACCCTCGGCCTCACCAACAACGCCACGTCGCGCCGCAACGCCAAGGCGATCGGCACCATCCTCGCGGTGGTCGTGGCCGGCGGCTTCTCGCTGGTCCCGATCTTCGTGCTCGCCGGCGTCATCGACTGATCTGAGAGGTTCGAGGACCCCATGACCGACCTGCCCGACACCACCAACTCCTTCGACTCCTCGCGCACGCTCGACGCCGACCAGCTGGCCGACCGCGAGGGCTCCCAGCTGACCGACGACGCGGCCGGCTACTACATCGACGGCGACCCGATCCAGGACCTCAAGGCCCCCGGCGGCCCGCTCGACGAGCGCTGGAACACCCGCCAGTTCGAGGCGCGCATCGCCAACCCGGCCAACCGGCGCCGGCTCTCGGTGATCGTCGTCGGCACCGGCCTGGCCGGCGCCTCGGCCGCCGCGACGCTCGGCGAGGCCGGCTACGTCGTGAAGTCGTTCTGCTACCAGGACTCCCCGCGCCGGGCGCACTCGATCGCCGCCCAGGGCGGCATCAACGCCGCGAAGAACTACAAGGGCGACGGCGACTCGGTCTACCGGCTCTTCTACGACACGATCAAGGGCGGCGACTACCGCTCGCGCGAGTCGAACGTCTACCGCCTGGCCCAGGTCAGCACCAGCATCATCGACCAGTGCGTCGCCCAGGGCGTCCCGTTCGCGCGCGAGTACGGCGGCCTGCTCGACAACCGCTCCTTCGGCGGCGTCCAGGTCTCCCGCACCTTCTACGCCCGCGGCCAGACCGGCCAGCAGCTGCTCATCGGCGCCTACCAGGCCCTCGAGCGCCAGGTCGCGGCCGGCACGGTCAAGTGCTACACCCGCCACGAGATGGTCGAGCTGATCGTCGTCGACGGCCGCGCCCGCGGGATCATCGTGCGCGACATGGTCACCGGCGAGATCGAGACCTACTTCGCCGACGTCGTCGTGCTCGCCTCCGGCGGCTACGGCAACGTCTTCTTCCTCTCCACCAACGCCATGGGCTGCAACGTCACCGCCGCCTGGCGCGCGCACCGCAAGGGCGCCCTGATGGCGAACCCCTGCTACACGCAGATCCACCCGACCTGCATCCCGGTCTCGGGCCCGCACCAGTCGAAGCTGACCCTCATGTCGGAGTCGCTGCGCAACGACGGCCGGATCTGGGTCCCGAAGAACCAGGCCGACTGCGCCAAGGACCCCCGCGAGATCCCGGAGGAGGACCGCGACTACTACCTGGAGCGGATCTACCCGGCCTTCGGCAACCTGGTCCCCCGCGACATCGCCTCCCGCCAGGCCAAGAACATGTGCGACGAGGGCCGCGGCGTCGGCCCGGAGGTCGACGGCGTCCGGCGCGGGGTCTACCTCGACTTCGCCGAGGCCATCGACCGGCTCGGCCGCAAGGCCATCGAGGACAAGTACGACAACCTCTTCGACATGTACGCCCGCATCACCGGTGAGGACCCCTACACCTCGCCGATGCGGATCTACCCGGCCGTCCACTACGTCATGGGCGGGCTCTGGGTCGACTACGACCTCCAGTCGACGATCCCGGGCCTGTTCGTCACCGGCGAGGCCAACTTCTCCGACCACGGCGCCAACCGCCTCGGCGCCTCGGCGCTGATGCAGGGCCTGGCCGACGGCTACTTCGTCCTTCCGAACACCATCCGCGACTACCTCGCCGAGGGCCCGTTCGAGAAGATCGCCGAGGACGACCCGGCCGTCGTCGAGGCGCAGCAGGCGGTGCACTCGCGCATCGAGCGGTTCATGACCACCAACGGCACCCGCAGCGTCGACTCCTACCACCGCGAGCTCGGCCACATCATGTGGGAGTACTGCGGCATGGAGCGCTCCGAGGACGGCCTGCGCAAGGCGATCGACCTCATCCGCAGCCTGAAGGACGACTTCTGGCGCAACGTGCGGGTGCTCGGCAGCGCCGCGAGCATGAACCAGTCGCTGGAGAAGGCCGGCCGCGTCGCCGACTTCTTCGAGCTCGGCGAGCTGATGTGCATCGACGCGCTCAACCGGCGCGAGTCGTGCGGCGGCCACTTCCGGTCCGAGTCGCAGACCGACGAGGGCGAGGCCCTGCGCCACGACGACCAGTACGCCTACGTGGCGGCCTGGGAGTGGGGCGGCGCGGACGAGAAGCCGATCCTGCACAAGGAACACCTGACCTACGAGTTCGTCGAGATGAAGCAGCGGAGCTACAAGTGACCGCCCCGCTGCCCCGTCGCCTCCGGCTCGCCCCCCTGTCGAGCACCGCTGCCCTGGAAGGACCCCGATGAAGCTGAACCTCAAGATCTGGCGCCAGGAGAACGCGACCACGCCGGGCGGGATCCACACCTACGAGCTCGACGACATCTCCGAGGACATGAGCTTCCTCGAGATGCTCGACGTGCTCAACGAGCAGCTGAACGCCGAGGGCGTGGAGCCGATCGCGTTCGACTCCGACTGCCGCGAGGGCATCTGCGGCCAGTGCAGCCTGATGATCGACGGCGAGGCGCACGGCCCGGAGGTCACCACCACCTGCCAGCTGCACATGCGCTCCTTCCGCGACGGCGACAGCATCACCGTCGAGCCGTGGCGCGCCGACGCGTTCCCGATCGTCAAGGACCTCGTCGTCGACCGCAGCGCGTTCGACCGGATCATCCAGCAGGGCGGCTACATCTCGGTCAACACCGGTGCCGCTCCCGACGCCCACGCGACGCCGGTCGCGAAGGACAAGGCCAACCGGGCCTTCGACGTCGCCACCTGCATCGGCTGCGGCGCCTGCGTCGCGGCCTGCCCGAACGGCTCCGCGTCGCTGTTCGTCGGCGCCAAGATCACCCACCTCGGCGAGCTGCCGCAGGGTCAGGCCGAGCGCGACACCCGCGTGGTCAACATGATCGCCCAGCACGACGCCGAGGGCTTCGGCGGCTGCACCAACATCGGCGAGTGCACCGCCGCGTGCCCCAAGGAGATCCCGCTCGACGTGATCTCCCGCCTCAACTGGGACCTGCACGCCGCCCTGCGTCACGGCAAGTAGTCAGCGGTCGGGGGCTGGCGGGCGTCGTCCGGTTTCGTCGGCGCTCGCTGGCGCTCGCTTGCTCAACCTCCGGGGTGGGGCGGCGTCCGGTTTCGTCGGCGCTCGCTGGCGCTCGCTTGCTCAACCTCCGGTGGCCCGGCGTGGTCGGTCGCTGCTGGTCAGCGCTCGGACTTCGTGGCCTTCAGGGCCTTCCAGCCCATCGAGCCGAGCACGCCGGCGATCAGGACGTTGACCACGACCAGCACCGAGTGGGCCACCCAGTAGCCCAGCGCCCGGTCCTCCCCCGCCTCGTAGGCGGTGTAGAGGCGCTTGGCGAAGTTGCCGAAGGTGATCACGTTCCAGGCCGCGACGGCCAGGAGGATCAGGGCGTGCTTGCGTTCGAACCTCACGGGTTCCTCCTGCGACGGATGAGGGCGACCAGCGCGAGCATCGCGCCCGCACCGGCGGCGAACGGGGTCGGCCAGGAGCGCCCGGCCACGGCGACGTCGGCCACGGCCTTGCCGCCGGCGAGACGGGTGAGGTCGGGCGTGACCGGCCCCTGCACGGGGTCGACCGGCTCCGACTGCCGCAGCGCACGGGCGGCGCGCGTCGTGTGGGCCCACGAGGCGGCGTACAGGACCAGGCGCGAGAAGTAGTTGATCCAGACCAGGAGGATCAGCGCGATCCCGAAGGCCTGGAAGGCCGGCTGGCCCTGCGTGCTCTTGAGCAGCAGCCCCGAGACCTGCTTGAGGACCTCGAAGCCCACGGCGCCGAGCAGCGCGCCGGACCACAGCGAGCGGCTGGGCGCCCGCGGCTCGGCGAGCAGCTTGAAGAGGGTGAAGAAGAGCACGGCGTTCGCGGCGAGACCGAGGACGACGACGAGGACCTGCACGAGCCAGGCCAGCTCGGACCCGAGGCCGATCCAGCCCAGGACGTCCTCGGAGAAGCCCGAGACGAAGCCGGTCACCGCCACCGCGACGACGAGCACGAAGCCGATCGAGACCAGCGCGACCAGGTCGCGCAGCTTGCCCTTCACGAACGACGGCAGCTCGCGCCGGGGGGTGTCGAAGACGACCACGAGCGCGTCGCGCAGTGCCGAGACCCAGCCGAGGCCGGCGTACAGCACACCGAGCACACCGACGACACCGGCGATGCCGGAGAACGACTGGACGTCGTCGAGGGAGATCTGGCTCTCGCCGCTGCCGATCAGGCCCGGCAGCACCGACTCGATGGCGGTGGTCAGGTTGGCGTTGGCCTCGGGGTAGACCTCGGCGACGACGCCGACCACGAAGAACGCCAGCGCGAGGATCGGGAAGAACGACAGGAACGCGAAGTAGGTGACCGCGCCGGCCTGCTGGCCGGCCTTCGCGGCGCCGTAGTGCTCCTGCATCCGCAGCACGTGGTCGAGGCCGGGACGACGCTCGCGCGCGTCGGTGATGCGTTGCTTGACCGACGGCATCGGGCTCAGCCTCCCAGGGCGGCGCGGAGGGCGAAGTCGTGCGAGGTCTGCCACCCGTGCTCGTCGTCGTGGACGTACAGGTGGAAGTCGGTCACGGTGAACTCGCACTCGAACCGGGCGAGGTCCTCGAAGGCCCGGTCGAGCAGCACGTCGTCGAGGTGGTGCGCGACGGTGACGTGCGGGTGGTAGGGGAAGTCGAGGTCGACCCCGAGCGGTCCCCGGCGCACGGCGGCGGCGAGCTGCTCGCACTGCGAGATGCCCTCGACGAGCGTCACGAACACCACGGGCGAGACCGGGCGGAAGGTGCCGGTGCCACGCAGGTGGACGTCGAAGGCCGGCACGGCGGCGGCCGCCTCGGCCAGGTGCTCCTCGATCGAGGACAGGTCGCCCTCGACCTCGGTCGGCGGCACCAGGGTGATGTGCGTCGGGATCATCGTCGCCGTCGTGTCACCCACGGCGGTGCGGTAGTCCTGCAGCTCGGTGGCCCAGGGCTCCGGGATCGCGACGGCCACTCCGATCGTCGGCATTGCCCGACCCTAGCGGGCGGTGGGAGCGACGAAGCCCACCCGCTGGTAGACGTCCCGCAGGGTGGCCCGCGCGACCTCGCCGGCCTGCTCGGCGCCCTGGGCGAGCACCTTCGACAGGTGCTCCTGGTCGTCGAGGAGCTCGAGGGTGCGGTCGCGGAACGGCGTCACGAAGGAGATGACGGCGTCGGCGAGGTCGCCCTTGAGGGCGCCGTAGCCCTGGCCGGCGTACTCCGCCTCGAGGTCGGCGATGCCGGTGCCGGTGAGGGCGGAGAAGATGGTGAGCAGGTTGCTGACGCCCGGCTTGGTCTCGACGTCGAAGCGGATCTCGGCCTCGGAGTCGGTCACCGCCGACCGGATCTTCTTCGCGCTCACCGAGGGCTGGTCGAGCATCTCCACGATCCCGCCCGGGGAGGACGCCGACTTCGACATCTTCGAGGTGGGGTCCTGCAGGTCGGCGATCTTCGCGGTGGCCTTGAGGATGTAGGGCTCGGGCAGCCGGAAGGTCTTCTTGTAGCGGTGGTTGAACCGCTGGGCCACGTCGCGCGTCAGCTCGAGGTGCTGGCGCTGGTCCTCGCCCACCGGCACGTAGTGCGGCCGGTAGAGCAGGATGTCGGCGGCCTGGAGGATCGGGTAGGTGAACAGCCCGACCGACGCGGCCCCCTCCCCGCCCTTCGCGGACTTGTCCTTGAACTGCGTCATCCGGCGTGCCTCGCCGAAGCCGGTGAGGCACTGGAGCACCCACGACAGCTGGGCGTGCTCGGGGATCTGGCTCTGCACGAAGATCGCCGAGCGGGCCGGGTCGATGCCCATGGCGAGCAGCTGCGCCGCCGCGCGCAGGGTGCGCTCGCGCAGCACCTTCGGGTCCTGCTCCACGGTGATCGCGTGCAGGTCGGCGATGAAGAAGAACGGCTGGTGGTCGCGCTGGAGGTCGACCCACTGGCGCAGCGCGCCGAGGTAGTTGCCGAAGTGGAACGAGTCCGCGGTCGGCTGGATCCCGGACAGCACGCGCGGGCGCGCGCCGCCGGTGGCGGCCGTCGGGACGGCCGTCTCGGTCTCGGTCACCGCAGGCATGGACGCCATTCTTGCCGACGACCTGAGACCATCGGCGGGTGCCCACCCACCTCACGTTCGAGCAGCACCTCGCGGGCTTCCACACGGCGATGACCGAGCTGGCCCGGCACGCCGGTCGGGGCGGCCTCGACGTCGACGTCCCGTCGTGCCCGGAGTGGACCGTGCGACGCCTGATCGGCCACCAGGGCGCCGTCCACCGCTGGGCCGCGGCGAGCCTCCGCGGCCAGGACCTGGCGTGGGAGCCGCTCGAGAAGGCCGGGCGCAGCAGCCCCGACCCGGTCGAGTGGCTCCGCGACGGGGCCATCGAGCTGGTCCGCACCCTGGTCGCGGCTCCCGCCGACGTGTCCGCGCCGACCTTCCTGCACGACGCGCCGCCGCCACGCCGCTTCTGGGCCCGCCGCCAGTGCCACGAGACGACCGTGCACGCCGTCGACGTGCTCGCCGCCCGGCTCGGCCGCCTGCCCCGCGCCGACGAGACGTGGATCGACGCCGACGTCGCGCTCGACGGCGTCGACGAGCTGCTCCTCGGCTTCGTGCCCCGCTCGCGGTCCCGGCTGCGCTCCACGACGCCGCTCACCCTCGCCGTCACCCTCACCGACGCGGCGCACGGCTACACCGTGCGGGTGAGCGACGAGCCGCCCGTCGTCGTCCGGCACGACGGGCCGGTCGAGGGCGACCGCTCGGTCGAGGGCACCGCCGTCCAGGTGTACCTGGCGCTCTGGCACCGCAGCGACGAGCTCGACTCCGACCTCTGGCCCCTGTGGCGCGACAGCGCGGTGCTCTGAGGCCCACCGGGACGGGCGGTGGGACGGCCGCCGGGGCCGCCCGCACCGGGCGGGGATAACCCGGGGCGGGGCCCGGGCCTCGCGTGACAGGGTCGTCCCATGGACACCCCGACCCTGACCAACGGCACCACGACGATCCGGGCGCTCGCCGACCGCGACGTCGCCGGCGTCCTCGAGCAGTGCCTCGACCCGGTCTCGATCGCGTGGACCCAGGTGCCGGTGCCCTTCGGCGTCCAGGACGCCGTCGACTTCGTGCACGAGATCGCCCCCGCCGCGTGGGCCGACGGGTCGCAGTGGATCTTCTGCGTCGACCACCCGCTCGCCGACGGCAGCCGCTACGCCGGCAACATCGCGCTGCGCGACGAGGGCCACGGGCGGGCCGAGATCGCCTTCGGGGCGCACCCCGCGGCCCGCGGCACCGGCGCGATGGAGGCGGGGCTGCGGCTGCTGCTCGGGTGGGGCTTCGGCGTGCGGGACGTGCAGACCGTCGTCTGGCGCGCGAACGTCGGCAACTGGGCCTCCCGCAAGCTCGCCTGGCGCCTCGGCTTCCGGGTCGACGGCGTGCTGCGGCACTCGCAGGTGTCGCGGGGCGCCCTCGTCGACGCCTGGGTCGGCACCCTGCTGGCCGACGAGCCGCGCTCCCCCACCACCCGCTGGCTCACCTCGCCGGTGCTCGAGGGCGCCGGCGTCCGGCTCCGCCCGGTCGGCGAGGACGACGTCCCGCGGGTGGTCGAGGCGTGCTCCGACCCGCGCACCCAGCACTGGCTCGGTGCCATGCCCTCGCCGTACACCGCCGAGCACGCGCTGGGGTGGATCGAGGCGTCCACCGAGAAGCAGGCGACCGGCCGGGGCACCACGTGGGCGGTCGCCGACCCCCACGACGACCGGCTGCTCGCGGCGATCAGCATCTTCGACGTCGACGACGACGAGTGCGAGATCGGCTACTGGGCGCACCCGGACGCCCGGGGCCGCGGCGTGGTGCGGGCGGCCGTCGAGACGGTCACGTCGTGGTCGTTCGCCGACCTCGGGCTCAGCCGGGTCCGGATCGTGGCCGCCGTCGACAACGCCGCGTCGTGCCACGTGGCCGAGGCGTGCGGGTTCCGCCGCACCGGCGAGGAGCGCCTCGCGACGCGCGTGCGCACCGGCCTGGCCGACGTCGCCCTCTACGACGTCCTCGCCCCCGAGTGGCCGACCCGTCAGTGATCAGCGACGGGTCGGCGCTGAGCCGTCGCTGACCCGTCGCTGATCAGCGACGGGTCAGCGCTGAGCCGTCAGTGATCACTGACGGGTCGGCGGGGTGTCAGCGGGTGGGGGCCGGAGCGTGGTTCGTGCGGCGCTGGAGCGCGGCGGACAGCACGATCACGGCGAAGCCGGCGACCGAGAGGCCGATGCCGACCAGGGCCGGGGCGCGGTAGCCGTAGCCACCCGCGATGACGACGCCGCCGAGCCAGGCGCCGAGCGCGTTGGCGGCGTTGAGCGAGGCGTGGTTCATGGCGGCGCCGAGGGTCTGGGCGTCCCCGGCGACGTCCATCAGGCGGAGCTGGAGGTTGACCACCAGCACCGAGCCGAGGGCCGTCACCGCGAACGCGACCGGCAGCAGGCCCCAGCCGGTGGGGGCGAGCAGGTAGAACGCGACGAGCGCGACGCCCATGCCCGCCGAGCCCAGCAGCAGCGAGCGGTAGACCGACCAGTCGGCCAGCTCGCCGGCCGCCCAGGTGCCGACGACCATGCCGAGCCCGAAGACGAGCAGGAACACCGGGACCGCGCCGTCACCCAGCCCGCCCACCTCGGTGACGGTGGGTGCGACGTAGGAGAAGACGGCGAACATGCCGCCGAAGCCGATCGCGCCGGCCAGCAGCGTCAGCCACACCTGGGGCTGGGCGAAGGCGCCGAGCTCACGGCGTCCGGTCGCCTCGGAGTCGCCGGGGCACGACGGGACGAACGCGACGATCATCGCGACGGTGATGACGGCCAGGGCGGCGACCGCCCAGTACGCCGAGCGCCACCCGAGGTGCTGGCCGAGCCACGTAGCGGCTGGCACCCCCACGACGTTGGCGACCGACAGCCCGAGCATGACGCTCGCGACCGCCCGGCCCTTGCGGTCGGCGGGGGCCAGGCTCGCCGCCACGAGCGAGGCCACGCCGAAGTACGCGCCGTGCGGGACGCCGCCCAGGAACCGGGCGAGCATCAGCCAGGAGAAGCTGGTGGCGACCGCGCTGAGCGCGTTGAAGATGCCGAACGTCGCCATCAGGCCGATGAGCAGGCCGCGCCGCGGCCACCTGGCCCCGAAGAAGGCCAGCACCGGAGCGCCGACGACCACCCCCAGCGCGTAGGCGGAGATGACGTGGCCGGCGCTCGGGATCGAGACGTCGACGCCCCCGGCGATCTCCCGGATCAGCCCCATCGTCACGAACTCGGTCGTGCCGATCGAGAACCCACCCATCGCCAGGGCGAGCACGGCGAGCAGGTAGTGGGGAGCGCGCGTCGCGGGTGCGACGGGCGAGGGCGGGGCGGTGGTGGTCATCACTGCTTCCGGGTCGGGGACGTTCCTCATCCTCCAACCGGGTCGCGAGGCACGCCTATTCCGCGCCGGGGTGTGACCGGTCACCACCGCCCGCCCGCCGCCCGCCCGCAATCAGCCGACGATCGGCCGATGTTCAGCCGGAGACGGACTCCGCCAGGTTCGCGAGGGAGTCCTCGAGCTGGGACTGCGAGACGAGCGGGAAGCTCACCTTCTGCAGGATGGCCGGGTCGGTCACGTTGCTCCAGTCGTAGACGAGCGTGACGTCGGTGGCGTCCGGCCCGTTCGCCTCGAGCTCCCAGACCCACTCCCATCCGGGCGGCTCAACGCCGGCGGGCGCGGTCTGCCAGGCGAGGAGCTTGTTCTCGTCGTAGCCGGTCACGTGGTTGTCGGTCTGGTAGTCGCCGCCCATGTGGTCACCACTCATGTTCATCCGGAAGGTCTGCCCGGTGGCGGTGATCCGGTCGGAGCGGTCGTCGGAGATGACGAACCCCGACCCGTCGAGGTCGGCGTGGCGCTGCGGGTTCGACAACACGTCGAACACCGCGGTCGTCGGCGCGTCGATGGTGCGCTGGACAGTGATCCGCTTGTCGTCGCTCATGGCTCCACCATGGTCAGGTCACCCGGCACGGTTCACCACCCCTGGGGGTTGGACGACGGGCGCGGACGACCGGAAGCGCTAGCAGACGTCGCGGACGTCGGCGATCGCCCGGTCGAGCTCGCCGCGCGCCCGCTCCACCAGCTGGACGTCGACGTCGGCGCCCTCGGCGGCCTTCCTCGCCTCGTCGAGGAGCTCCTCGACCGCCGCCCGGGCGTCGCCGACCTTGCTCTTGACGTCGCCCGACACGCCCTTCTGGGCGACGGTGAGGACGTCGCGCGCGGCCTTGAGCTCCTGCTGCGCGGCGCGCGGGTCGGCGCCGATCTCGTCGACGGCCGTGCCGGCCTCCGTGCCGGCCCGGTCGACGGCCTCGCGGGCCAGCGAGCAGGCGGCGTCCGACGTGGCGTCGCGGACGGCGGCCTCGGGGTCCGAGCACGCCGCGAGGACCAGGGCGGCCACGAGGGACACGGTGGCGAGGACGACGGTGCGCATGCCTCCAGGGTGCCAGGGGCGCTCCAGCGGGCCGCCGACCGGGGCGACCCCGCACCCCCACGACGCCGACGTCGGACGTCGCTCAGCCGGCCAGGTGACTCCACGCCGGCGCCAGCTCGCTCCAGGGACCGATCGCGGCGACCTCACCCTCGACCAGGACGACGACGCGGTCGGCCTGGGCGAGCGCAGCCCGCTTCGAGGTGGCACCGATGACGGCGGCGCCGCGGGAGCGCAGCGCCGACCAGAGCTCGACCTCGGTGGTGGCGTCGAGGGCGCTGGACACGTCGTCGGCCAGGAGCAGCTCGGTGTCGGCGGCCAGGGCGCGGGCGAGGGCGACCCGCTGGACCTGGCCCCCCGACAGCCGGACGCCGCGGTGGCCGACCACGGCGTCGATGCCGCCCGCGTCGGCGACGTCGAGGCCGAGGCGGGCGTCGTCGACGGCGCTGCCGACGTCGCGCTCGTGGCCGAGGCGGATGTTGTCGTCGAAGGTGCCGGAGAGGACCCGCGGGACCTGGGAGACGTGGGCGACCTGCCCGGGGCGCAGGAACGTCTGGGCCTCGTCGACCTCGACGCCGTTCCAGCGGATCGACCCGGTGTGCTCGAGCAGCCCGGCCAGGGCGCCGAGCAGGCTCGACTTGCCCGAGCCGACCTGGCCGAGCAGGAGCACCAGCTCGCCGGCGTCGACGTCGAGGTCGACGCCGTCGACACCGCGGGTGCCGTCGTCGTGGACCGCGCCCACCCCCCGCAGCGACAGGTGCCGCAACGGCACCCGGCCCGGCACCGCGGGCTCCGGGGCGGTGCCCGCGACGAGGTCGACGCCGGGCGGGAGGTGCATGAGGTCGACCCCGCCGGCGAGTCGTCCGGTGGCCTGCTGCCAGGCCCGGGTTCCGGGCGCCTCGGTGACCACGGCGCCGGCGACCCGGCCGAACCAGTCGAAGCCGGTCACGGCCCCGGCGACGAGGATGGCGGTGGACAGGCCCCAGCCGCCCAGGAAGTAGGTGAGCCAGGCCGCGACCACGCCGCACTGCACCATCACGACCGGGACGCCGTCGAGGACGGCCTGCACGCGGTGCTCGAACACCGCGGCCCGGACCCGGCCACCGTCGACGCGCCGCAGGTGGGCGTGCACCGCAGGCGTGGCGGCCGCGAGCTTGACGGTGCGGGCCGACTCGAGCGCCGAGACCAGCGAGCGGCCGAACCCGGCCCGGGCCGCGGACGACGCCGCGGCCGAGCGGCCCGCGATCGGCCGGCCCAGGGCCGAGGCCAGCGCGGAGCCGACCATCACCGCGAGCAGCACCGCACCGGCCAGGAGGCTGCGCCCGGCGACGGCGGTGATGACGACGATCAGCGCGCCGTTGAGGAAGTCGACCCAGCGGTCGGCGTAGCGGACGTAGCGGTCGGCGTCCATCGACCGGGCCACGACCTCGCCGGGCGGGGTGCGCTCGAGCCGGTGCTGCTGGGTCTGGCCGACCAGCACCGACATCCGCACCCGCAGCATCACCTCGATCCACCAGCGCGGGTAGCGCCGGATGGCGGCGGCGAGCACCAGCGGCGCCGCGATGAGCGAGGCCGACACCCCCAGGCACAGCAGCACCGTGGCGGGGCTCCAGCCGGCGCCGTCCTGGAGCCGCTCGACCAGGGTGCCCCAGAGGAAGCCGGTGACGACGCCGAAGGCGCCCAGGACCGAGGTCAGCAGGAACAGGAACGCCGCCCACGCGCCCCACCAGGGCTTGGTCGTCAGCGCCGAGACCATGCCCCGGGCCAGGCTCGGGCCGTCGCCGGGGTCGGCGAGGACCGGCGGCGGACCGCTGCGGCGGGTGCCCCCGACCGGGCCCGCGGCGAGCACCGGAGCGCCGGCGGGTTCGCCGTCGTCGACCGCGCCGAGGTGCTCGTCGAGCAGGTCGCCCCCGCCGGCCTCGAGCAACGACCTGAACGGGCCGGGCTGCACGGCCAACCGGGACCGCGGGCCCTGCTGGACCACGCGCCCGGCGTCGAGGACGGCGACCAGGTCGGCCCGGGTGACCGTCGAGAGTCGGTGCGCGACCAGCAGGCCGGTCCGGCGCCGGAGCAGCCGGTCGGAGGCGCGCACGACGAGGGCCTCGGTGAGGGGGTCCATCCGGGCGGTCGCCTCGTCGAGGATCACCACGTCGACGTCGCGGACCAGGAGCCGCGCGAAGGCGACGAGCTGCTCCTCCCCCGCCGACAGGGTGGTGCCGCCGGGACCGAGCGGGGTGTCGAGGCCGGCGGGCAGTCCCGCGACCCACTCGTCGAGCCCGAGCTCGGTGATGGCGGCGGCGACCTGCTCGCGCGGGAGGTCGACGAACAGGGCGACGTTCTCGGCGAGGGTGCCGACCAGGATCTCGGTGCGCTGCGTGACCACGCCGACGGCGGCCCGCAGCTGCTGCAGGTCGAGGTCGAGGACGTCGACGCCCCCGAGCAGCACGGTGCCCGGCGCCGGGTCGACGGCGCGCGAGATCAACGAGGCCAGCGTGGACTTGCCCGACCCGGTGCGGCCGACGAGGGCGCAGGTCTGCCCGGCCGGGACCAGGAGGTCGACGTCGCGCAGCGCGAAGGTGCCCTCGGCGTAGGAGAAGTGCAGGTCGCGGAGCTCGAGGTCGAGCTGGGTGCCCGGCAGCGGCAGGCCGCCGACCGGCTCGGACTCGCTGGCGGCGAGCTGGCGCAGGCGCACGACCGCCCCGAGCCCCGCCTGGAGCTCGGGCAGGTGCTGGGCCATCCGGTCGATCTGCCCGACGAAGGTGCTCGTGACCAGGAACAGCGTCACCAGGCGCGCGACCGACAGCTCGCCCTCGATCACCACGGCGACGCCGCCGACC
The DNA here is from genome assembly GCF_005954645.2 of Nocardioides sp. S-1144. Classification (NCBI taxonomy): domain Bacteria; kingdom Bacillati; phylum Actinomycetota; class Actinomycetes; order Propionibacteriales; family Nocardioidaceae; genus Nocardioides; species Nocardioides dongxiaopingii. The sequence continues at coordinate 1,359,188 of NZ_CP040695.2, read as the reverse complement.
GCGACCCCGCCCAGCAGCGCGTGGAGCAGCAGGCCGCTGCGACGGGTGACCCAGACCTCGAGCTGCAGCAGGGCGTCGAAGCGGCGGTGCACGGTCGCGGAGAGCAGCGCCAGCCGTCGCACGACGTGGGCCTGGCCGAGGCTGGTGCGCAGGTCGTCGCGGCCGGTGACGCCCTCCTCCATGACGGCGGCGTGGTCGGTCCAGGCCATCTCCTCCACGAGGGTCCGCTCGGCGATCTCGGGCAGCTTGCGGCGCACGACGGCGAAGGCGGCGCCGGCGAAGAGTGGGAACAGCAGCCAGGCCGGCCACCAGGTCAGGCCGGCGACGATCCACATCGGCACCGCGGCGAACACGGTGCGCAGCGCGTCCCAGACCTGGCGCCTCAGCAGCGCGCCGACCTCGTGGGTGTCGTCGTCGATCCGGTCGAGGACCTCGCCCACGGCCTGCTCGTCGAGCGAGGCGAGCGGCTGGTGCAGGGCGGCGTCGAGCAGGTCGGCGCGCAGCCGGCCCTCGGCCCGGTCGACCACCCCGGCCCACACGGTGCGGCCGACGGTGTCGAGCAGCGCGGCGCCGACCACGCAGGAGGCCAGCAGCCACACCAGGCGCGACGTCGGCGCCTCGGCCAGGTGGCCGGCCACGACCGTGCCGAGGGTCTGGCCCACGGCGGCCACGAAGGAGCACACGAGCGCCCACCCGGTGACGGGACGGCGCAGCCGGCGCCAGTCGATGCGGCGGGCCGGGTCGCCGACGGGCGCGACGACGGCGGGACTCCCGTCCGGGGCCGGTCGCGCGTCGGGCTGGGTCGTGGTCGACGTGCTCATCGCTGAGCGACGCTACGCCGGTGCACCGACACTCTCACCTGGGTTTCCTCACTCCTCGTGCACTCCTCGTGCGTGCCCGCGCGAGGGCGGGCACGGTGGCGCCCACACGGCGCGGGCACGACGACGGCGGCGGACCCGCAGGGGATCCGCCGCCGTCGTCACGGCCGCCGGGGGCGGCCGGGTGTCACAGCGCCGCGAGGGCGGCGTTCAGCGTGGCGGACGGCCGCATCACGGCGTCGGCCTTGGTCGCGTCGGGGCGGAAGTAGCCGCCGATGTCGGCCGGGCTGCCCTGGACGGCGTTCAGCTCGGCCACGATCTTCTCCTCGTCGGCGGCGAGCGACTCGGCGAACGGCGCGAAGACCGCCGCCAGGTCGGCGTCCTCGGTCTGCGCGGCGATCTCCTGGGCCCAGTACAGGCCGAGGTAGAAGTGCGAGCCGCGGTTGTCGATGCCGCCGATGCGACGCGTCGGCGACTTGTCGTTCTCGAGGAACGTGCCGGTGGCCTTGTCGAGGGTGTCGGCGAGGACCTTGGCGCCGCGGTTGCCGGCGTGGTCGGAGAGGTGCTCGAGCGAGGCGGCCAGCGCGAAGAACTCGCCGAGGCTGTCCCAGCGCAGGTAGTTCTCCTTGACGAGCTGCTGCACGTGCTTGGGCGCCGAGCCGCCGGCGCCGGTCTCGAACAGGCCACCGCCGTTCATCAGCGGGACGACGGAGAGCATCTTGGCCGACGTGCCGAGCTCGAGGATCGGGAACAGGTCGGTGTTGTAGTCGCGCAGCACGTTGCCGGTCACCGAGATGGTGTCCTCGCCCCGGCGGATCCGCTCGATCGAGTACGCGCACGCGGCGGCCGGCGCCATGATCTCGATGGTGAGGCCGTCGGTGTCGTGCTCGGCGAGGTAGGTCCGGACCAGCCCGATCAGGTTGGCGTCGTGGGCGCGGTCCTCGTCGAGCCAGAAGACGGCCGGGGTGTCGGAGGCGCGGGCCCGGGTGACGGCGAGCTTGACCCAGTCGCGGATCGGGGCGTCCTTGGTCTGGCAGGCACGCCAGATGTCACCGGGCTGCACGGTGTGCTCGATGAGCACCTCACCGGCGGTGTTGACGACCTGCATGGTGCCGGCCGACGGCGCCTCGAAGGTCTTGTTGTGCGAGCCGTACTCCTCGGCCGCCTTCGCCATCAGCCCCACGTTGGGCACCGAGCCCATCGTGGCCGGGTCGTAGGCGCCGTGGGCGCGGCAGTCGTCGATGACGGTCTGGTAGACCCCGGCGTAGGACGAGTCGGGGATGACGGCCAGGGTGTCGGCCTCCTCGCCCTGGGGGTCCCACATGTGGCCGGAGGTGCGGATCATCGCGGGCATCGAGGCGTCGATGATGACGTCGGAGGGCACGTGCAGGTTGGTGATGCCCTTGCGGTCGTCGACCATCGCCATCGCGGGACCCTCGGCGAGGCCCTGGGCGACGGCGGCCCGGATCGCCTCGCCCTCGGGCAGCGACCCGGCCGCCTCCAGCAGGGCGCCGAGCCCGTCGTTGGGCGAGATGCCGGCGGCGGCGAGGACCTCGCCGTACTGCTCGAACAGGGTCGGGAAGAAGGCCTGCACGACGTGGCCGAAGATGATCGGGTCGGAGACCTTCATCATCGTGGCCTTGAGGTGCACCGAGAACAGGACGTCGTCGGCCTTGGCCCGGGCGATCTGCTCGGTGAGGAAGCGGCGCAGCGCGGCGACGTCCATGAACGTCGCGTCGACGACCTCGCCCTCGAGCACGGCCACGTCGTCCTTGAGCACCGTCTCGGTGCCGTCGACGCCGACGTGCTTGATGGTCAGGGTGTCGGCGGCCGGGATGATCACCGACAGCTCGTTGGAGAAGAAGTCGTGCTCGCCCATCGTGGCGACGTTCGTCTTGGAGTCGCTGCTCCAGGCGCCCATCCGGTGCGGGTACTTCTTGGCGTAGTTCTTGACCGCCGCGGGCGCGCGCCGGTCGGAGTTGCCCTCGCGCAGGACCGGGTTGACCGCCGAGCCCTTGACCTTGTCGTACGTGGCCGCGGTCGCCCGCTCCTCCTCGGTCGAGGGGTTCTCGGGGTAGTCGGGCAGGTCGAAGCCCTGCTCCTGCAGCTCCTTGATCGCGGCCTTGAGCTGCGGCACGGAGGCGGAGATGTTGGGCAGCTTGATGATGTTGGCCTCGGGGGTGGTGGCCAGGTCGCCCAGCTCGGCGAGCGCGTCGTCGGCGAGGCCGAACTGCGCAAGGATCCGGGCCGCGACCGAGATGTCACGGGTCTCGACGTCGACGCCGGCCTTGGCGGCGTAGGCCGCGATGATCGGCAGGAACGAGTACGTCGCCAGCAGCGGCGCCTCGTCGGTGTGGGTGTAGATGATCTTCGACTGGTCGGTCATGGGTGGTCATCAGCTCCTGCGGCGACGATGGGTTTCTTGACGTCAAGATACCTGACGTCCCTGCCTCCGCCAGACTTGCACCCCGACGGTCCCGCGGGCCAGCCGGTCGACGGTCCCCCGACCGGTCTAGAGTGCTGCTCTCCCAGGTTTCGTCCCACCGCGAAAGGGCAGGTCCGCCCACATGGACACCACCACTCCCGCTCCACCCACCACCGTGCAGAAGCTGCTGGCCGAGGCGATCGGCACGTTCGTGCTCGTCTTCATCGGCTGCGGCTCGGTCGTCCTGGCGACGCAGAGCGCCCGGGGGGCCACCGACTCGATCGCGACCCTCACCCAGATCGCCTCGATCGTCTCGATCGGCCTGTCGTTCGGCCTGGCCGTCACGGTCATGGTCTACACCGTCGGCCGCATCTCGGGTGGTCACTTCAACCCGGCGGTCACCGTCGGGGCGGCGCTCGGCGGCCGGATGGCCTGGACCCAGGTGCCGCTCTACGTCGGCGCCCAGCTCGCCGGCGCGATCGTCGCGGGCGCCGGCCTGCTCGTCGTGGCGATGGGCTTCGACGGCTTCGACGCCTTCACCGACACCCTCGGCACCAACGGCTGGGGCGACGACGGCGGCGGCTACGCGCTGTGGGCCGCGCTGCTGCTCGAGCTGATCCTGACCGCGATCTTCGTCTTCACGATCCTCGGCGTCACCGACGAGCGCAACGAGCACCCGGCCCTGGCCCCGCTCGCCATCGGCCTCACGCTCGCGATCATCCACTTCGTCGCGATCCCCGCCACCGGCACCTCGGTCAACCCGGCGCGGTCGATCGGCCCGGCGCTCTTCTCCGGCTCCGACCCGCTCATCCAGGTCTGGGTGTTCATCCTCGCCCCGCTGCTCGGCGGCGCGCTGGCCGGCTTCGCCTACCCGGCGATCTTCGGCCACGCCGGCGAGCCCGTCCCCGGCTCGGGCATGAACTTCGGCGCCAAGTCCGGTGGCGCGGTCCCCGGCTACGGCGCCCCCGACCAGTTCCAGCAGCAGTGGAACCAGCCCGGCGCCTCCCCCGCGTTCGGCGCGCACGACCAGGGCCAGGGCGCCCACGGCGCCTACCAGCAGCCCGCCGCCGGTGGGTACGCCGCTCCGCAGGCCGCGCAGCAGCCGGCCCAGGAGCAGCCGATCATCCAGGACGGGTGGCAGTGGGACCCGCAGGCCCAGCAGTGGATCCCGGCCCAGCAGCAGCAGCCGCCGGCCGGCGGCAGCGGCTGGCCGAGCCCCGGCTCGGGCGAGCAGACCCAGGTCCGCCCGTCCGACGGGCAGTGAGCGGGCACCTCGGCCCCTGCTGACGGCGAACCGCCGACCCAGACCGGTGCGGCCGGTCCCGAGCTCGCCCTCGGGACCGGCCGCACTGCTGTCCGCTCCCGCTGCTAGCGTCGGGAGCGACGTCCCAACCCACCTCAAATGACTCAAGGAGTCGTCGTGAGCTCAGCTCCGCTGAAGGTCGCCGTCACCGGTGCCGCCGGCCAGATCGGTTACAGCCTCCTCTTCCGTCTCGCCAGCGGCTCGCTCACGGGCGGTCGCCCGATCGAGCTGCGCCTGCTCGAGATCACGCCCGCGCTGAAGGCGCTCGAGGGCGTCGTCATGGAGCTCGACGACTGCGCCTTCCCCGGCCTCGCCGGCGTCGAGATCGGCGACGACGCCGAGAAGATCTTCGACGGCGTCAACCTCGCCCTCCTCGTCGGAGCCCGCCCGCGCGGCCCCGGCATGGAGCGCGGCGACCTGCTCTCGGCCAACGGCGCGATCTTCACCGCCCAGGGCAAGGCCCTCAACGCGGCCGCCGCCGACGACGTCCGGATCGGCGTCACCGGCAACCCGGCCAACACCAACGCGCTGATCGCGCTCAAGAACGCCCCCGACATCCCGGCCGAGCGGTTCTCCGCGCTCACCCGCCTCGACCACAACCGGGCCATCTCGCAGCTCGCCGCGAAGACCGGCGCCCCGGTCACCGACATCACCAAGATGACGATCTGGGGCAACCACTCCGCCACCCAGTACCCCGACCTCTTCCACGCCGAGGTCGCGGGCCGCAACGCCGCCGAGGCCGTCGGCGACCAGGACTGGCTCGAGAACACCTTCATCCCGACCGTCGCCAAGCGCGGCGCCGCCATCATCGAGGCCCGCGGCTCGTCCTCGGCCGCCTCGGCCGCCTCGGCGACCGTCGACGCCGCGCGCGACTGGCTCTACGGCTCCGCCGAGGGCGACTGGGTCTCCATGGCCGTCGTCTCCGACGGCTCCTACGGCGTGCCCGAGGGCCTCGTGTCCTCGTTCCCGGTCACCACCGAGAACGGCGACTGGAAGATCGTCCAGGGCCTCGAGATCGACGACTTCTCGCGCGCCCGCATCGACGCCTCGACCGCCGAGCTCGCCGACGAGCGCGCCGCGGTCACCGAGCTCGGCCTCATCTGAGCCGCACCCACCAGCAGCACCACGGACGCCACCTCGGGACCTCCCGGGGTGGCGTCCGGTTCGTGGCGGCGCGGACCCGCCGCGACCTCGTCCGGGTCTAGCCCGGCTGGTCCGGGATGGAGCCCGCGAGCCAGTACAGCGCCGCGGCGACGCCGGCCAGGATCAGCACGTCGAGCACCCGGTGCCGCACCGCGAGCATGCCGGCGTCGCGCCGCGGGAGCACCAGGCGCAGCAGGGCCGCGGCCGCCAGGGCGGCCGCGAGCACCCGGACGCCGAGGCGCCAGTCGCCGGTGACGACGATGCCGATCGCCGTGCTCGCGGTGAGCAGGATCGCCAGGTAGAACCCGCCGCCGACCGTCGAGGGGTAGCGGCGCGGCTGCCAGGCCCCGGGCGCCCCGACGACCTCGGGATCGCCGGTCCCCCCGGTCGGCTCGGGCTCGGTCACGGCGCTCAGGACGACGTCTCGAGCGCCTGCTCGGCGCGGCTGACGATGTTGCTCAGGAGCATCGCGCGGGTCATCGGGCCGACACCGCCGGGGTTGGGCGAGACCCACCCCGCGACGTCCCAGACGTCGTCGGCGAGGTCGCCGGCGATCTTGCCGTCGACGCGGGAGACGCCGACGTCGAGCAGCGCGGCGCCGGGCTTGACCATGTCGGCGGTGATCAGGCCGGGGACGCCGGCGGCGGCGATGACGACGTCGGCGGTGCGGGTGTGCGCGGCCAGGTCGCGGGTGCCGGTGTGGCACAGGGTCGTGGTCGAGTTCTCCGAGCGGCGGGTCAGCAGCAGGCCCAGGGGGCGGCCGACGGTGAGCCCGCGGCCGACGACGACCACCTCGGCGCCGTTCAGCTCGACGCCGTGGCGGCGGAGCAGCTCGATGCAGCCGATCGGCGTGCACGGCAGGGCGCCGGGCTCGCCGAGGACGAGCTTGCCGAGGTTGACGGGGTGCAGGCCGTCGACGTCCTTCTCGGGGTCGACGCGCGAGAGCAGCCGGAACTCGTCGAGCCCGGTCGGCTGCTGCACCAGGAAGCCGGTGCAGGCGGGGTCGGCGTTGAGGTCGTCGATGACGGCCTCGACCTCGGCCTGGGTGGCGGTCGCGGGCAGGTCGCGGCGGATCGACTCGATCCCGATCTCGGCGCAGTCCTTGTGCTTGGCGCCGACGTACCAGTGCGAGCCGGGGTCGTCACCGACCAGCACGGTCCCGAGGCCGGGGACGACGCCCCGCTCCCGCAGCAGGGCGACCCGCTCCTTGAGCTCGGCCTTGATGATCTTGAGGGTGGCGGTGCCGTCCAGCCGCTGCGCAGTCACGGAGGCCAGTCTAGGGAGGTCGGGCCTCAGGACCCGACCGGTGCCCCGACCTTGACCAGGTGGCGCTCGGCGGCCCGCGCCGCCGGGTGCGACACGACGGCCGCGGTGACCGCGATCGTGGCGATCACCGCCCAGCCCGGGGCGCCCCACTGCAGCGCCAGGAAGGTGTAGAGGGCGGGGAAGGCGATCGACTCGACCTGGTAGCCCATCCCCCACACGCCCTGGTAGTCGCCGAGGCGCCGGTGGTCGGAGAGCTCGGAGGCGAACCCCCACCCGGACGCCGACTGCCACAGCTCGGCACCGGTGATGGTGATGTGGCCGACCCAGATCAGGACGATCGAGATCCACCCGGTCGTCTCGTGGGTGACGCTGAGCACCAGGCACGACAGCACGAACGCCCAGCCCGACCAGCGCACCGCCCGCAGCGAGCCGGCGACGGTCTCGGACCCGCGCGAGGCGCGCACCTGGAGCAGCACGGCGAGCACGGTGTTGGTGCCGAACAGCCAGGCCAGCAGCTGCTGCGGGGCGTCGGTGCGCTCGACCAGCCACAGCGGCACGACGACGTTCAGCAGGATCTGGTTGGAGCCGAGGACGCCGTTGCACAGCGAGAGGACGACGAAGCCGGGGTTGCGCAGCGCTGCCGGGCCCATCTTCTCCAGCGGACCACCCGAGGCCCGGGGCGGACGCTCGACCGCCGGCAGGAAGGCGATCATCACGGCGTTCAGCACCAGCAGCCCGCCGGTGAGCAGCGGGACGGCGATGATCGCCTCGCGGCTGCCGATCCCGAGCGCCACGCCGCCGGCCCCGGCGCCGAGCGTGTAGCCGACGTTGCGCGCGGCGCGCATGTAGGCCATCGAGCGGACCCGGGTCTCGCGCGGGAAGATCGCGATCCGGTAGACCTCCCTGGCCGAGCGGCCCGCCGTCTCGATGGAGGCCAGCACGGCGAGCATCGTCACGAACGTCGCGAACGTGCCGATCGCGGGCCAGGCGAGGTAGAGCACCGCCTCGAGCAGCGAGGCGACCACCCACAGCAGCTTGGCCCCGACGACGTCGGTGAGCCGCCCGAGTGGGATCGACAGCAGCAGGCTGACCCCGGCCGCCACCGACATGCCCAGCCCGACCTGCGACCCCGTCAGCCCGACGATCTGGGTGAAGAAGACCGCCGTCCCGGTGAGGAACGACCCCGTCGCGAACGCCGACAGCACGCACTGCAGCGCCAGGTCGCGCTCCAGCCGCGTCGGCGGCACCAGCCCGGTCCCCCACCCCACCGTCGAACCCCTCTCGTCCCCGCTGACCCGTCAGTGATCAGCGACGGGTCAGCGTCAATCCCATCGACCCGTCGCTGATCAGCGACGGGTCAGCGTCAGTCCCATCGACCCGTCGGTGATCAGCAACGGGTCAGCGTCAGTGGGCGAAGTGGCGGGTGCCGGTGAAGTACATCGTGACGCCGGCCGCCTCGGCGGCGCGGACGGTCAGCTCGTCGCGGACCGAGCCGCCGGGCTGGACGATCGCGGTGACGCCGGCGTCGATGAGGATCTGCGGGCCGTCCTCGAAGGGGAAGAAGGCGTCGGAGGCGGCCACGGAGCCGGCGGCGCGGTCGCCGGCGCGGGAGACCGCGAGCCGGCAGGAGTCGACGCGGTTGACCTGCCCCATGCCGACGCCGACCGAGGCGCCGTCCCTGGCGAGCAGGATGGCGTTGGACTTGGCGTGGCGGCAGGCCTTCCAGGCGAAGGCGAGGTCGGCGAGCACCTCCGGCGAGGCGGGGGTGCCGGTGGCGAGGGTCCAGGCGGCCGGGTCGTCGCCGGGGGCGTCGACGTGGTCGACCTGCTGGGCGAGCTCGCCGCCGGAGACCGGACGGCGCTCGACGGCGGCCGCGCGGTCGCCAGCGTCGACGGCGCAGCGCAAGATCCGGATGTTCTTCTTGCCCTGGAGGATCTCCACGGCGCCCTCCTCGTAGTCGGGGGCGACGATCACCTCGGTGAAGACCTCGGCGACCTGCTCGGCCATGGCCACCGACACCGGGCGGTTGACGGCGATCACGCCGCCGAAGGCCGAGGTGGGGTCGCACTCGTGGGCGCGGCGGTGCGCCTCGGCGACGTCGGCGCCGACCGCGATGCCGCAGGGGTTGGCGTGCTTGATGATCGCCACCGCGGGCTCGTCGAACGACAGCGCGGCCCGGCGGGCGGCGTCGGTGTCGACGTAGTTGTTGTAGGACATCTCCTTGCCGTGCAGCTGCTCGGCGGCGGCCAGCCCACCGGTGCCGTCGACGTAGAGGGCCGCCTGCTGGTGCGGGTTCTCGCCGTAGCGCAGCGAGGTCTGCAGCCGCAGGGTCCGTCCGCCGAACGTCGGCCACGCGCCCGCGACCTCCCCCGCGACCTGGCCCGAGAACCACTCGGCCACCGCGACGTCGTAGGAGGCGGTGTGGGCGAACGCCTCGGCGGCCAGCGCGCGGCGCTGCTCGAGGGTGAAGCCGCCGGCGCCGACGGCGGCGAGCACGTCGTCGTAGGCCCACGGCGAGACGACCACGGCGACCGAGGGGTGGTTCTTGGCCGCCGCGCGCACCATCGAGGGGCCGCCGATGTCGATCTGCTCGACGACGTCGTCGGGCGCGGCGCCCGAGGCGACGGTCTCGCGGAACGGGTACAGGTTCACCACGACGAGGTCGAACGGCTCGACCTCGAGGTCGGCCAGCTGCTGCACGTGGCTCTCGAGGCGGCGGTCGGCGAGGATGCCGGCGTGCACGCGCGGGTGCAGCGTCTTGACCCGGCCGTCGAGGCACTCGGGGAACCCGGTGAGGTCCTCGACCTTGGTGACCGGCAGGCCGAGGCCCTCGATCAGCGCGGCCGAGCCGCCGGTCGAGACGAGCGCCACCCCGGCGTCGTGCAGGCCGCGGACCAGGCCCTCGAGGCCGGTCTTGTCGTAGACGGACACCAGGGCCCGCTTGATCGAGATCTGGTCAGCCATGTCAGAGCGCTCCTGCGTCGGGACGGAGGGGCCACCCAGGCGGACGATGACCCCCGACGTTCACTCCCCGGTGGTCACCCACCTGCGCCAGTCGTGTGCCGGCAGACTATCGGTCCTCGACGTCCGCGCCGAACCGGACCGTCCGGCCCTCGACGGCGAACCCCTCGCGCGCCATCCGGCCCACGGCGTCGACGAGCATGGCCCGCTCGGCGACCTTGATCCGCTCGTGCAGGGAGGCCTCGGTGTCGCCGTCCTCGACCGGGACGGCGGTCTGGGCGACGATCGCGCCGGTGTCGACCCCGGCGTCGACGACGAAGAGCGTGCAGCCGGTCACCTTGACGCCGTAGGCGAGCGCGTCGGCCGGGCCGCGCATGCCGGGGAACGCCGGCGACAGGGCCGGGTGGGTGTTGACCGTGCGACCGCCGTGCGCGGCGAGGAAGGCATCGCCGACCAGCTTCATGAACCCGGCCAGGACGACGACGTCGGGCCGGTGCTCGCCGACCAGGCGCGCCAGCTCGGCGTCCCAGGCGGCCCGGTCCGCGCAGCCCGCGACCGTCAGCACGAACGTCGGGACGCCGGCCCGCTCGGCCCGCGCGAGCCCCTCGACTCCGTCGCGGTCGGCACCGACCGCGACCACCTCGGCGCCGTACGCGGGGTCGGCGCAGGCGTCGAGCAGGGCCTGGAGGTTGGTGCCGCTGCCGGACACGAGGACGACCAGACGGCGGGGACGGCGAGGCACGGCGCAGACCCTACTGGCCGGGCTCCTCGAGCGAGACCTCCACCGGCATGCTCCGACGCTGCCACCAGGTCATCGCGGCACCGCCGACGAGACCGCCGAGGCCGAACGACGTCAGCGCGTGCAGCAGCACGTCGAAGGTGAACGGCGCGACGTCGGCCATCCGGCCCGGCCCGACGGCACCGCCGGCCACCGAGGCGGCCAGCGCGAACAGCACCCCCGCGACGACGCCGCCGGCGACCCCGCGGACGGCGCCCTCGACGTAGTAGGCCGTCGGCCAGGCCCGCTGCGACCACGCGGCGGCGGCACAGGCGACGAGGGGCGGCAGGAGCATCAGCCAGCCGGTCCAGCCGGGGGTGGGGCCGTCGTCGGGGAGGGCGGCGAGCACCGGGAACGCCGGGAGCGGGCCGAGCACGACCAGCCCGGGGGTGACCAGGGTGCCGGTGCCGACGCTGAAGCCGGGACCGAGCAGGTAGGAGCCCGAGAAGATGACGGCGTTCGGCAGCAGGGCCAGGCCGAGGGCGACGACGAGCACGACCGCTCCCCCACCCCCGCCGAGCTGGCCCATCACGTTCGCGGCGGTGCTGAGGTCGACCACGAGGGCGACCACGAAGGCCAGCAGCGAGACCAGCGTCCAGGCCACCACGACTCGGCGCACGACGTGGGCGCTGGCCCGCACGGTCGTGGGGAGGTAGCCGGCCCAGATGGCGGCCCGGCCGGAGCCGACGGCGATCGCGGGCACCCCGACGAGCAGGCACAGCAGCACCGCCCACAGCACCACCCGCGGCAGGCTCGGCGCCGTCGCGGGGGTGGAGGCGAGGGTGAGGGTGACGACCGCGGTGGCGACGTACCCGACGGTGAGCAGGAGCCCCGCGGCCGGGACCACGAGGTCGCGCCGGCCGTCGAGGACGCCGTCGGCGTCGGGTCCGTGGCCGGAGACCGAGGCGCCGACGCGCTGGCCGATCCGCCACAGCGCCCAGGCGCAGAGCAGGGTCAGGCCCAGCGGCACCGCGGTGACCGGCGTCCCCTCGATCCGCACGCCCGAGCCGTGGCCCATCAGCCAGGCCAGCGCACCCGTGCGGAGCCCGTCGCGCGGAGCGCCGTGCGACCCGCCGTCGGTGAGGAACCAGCCGGCGACGCCCATGGCCAGGCACACCAGCAGGGTCGACGTCGCGGCCGCGAGCCCACCGGCGGTCGCGACCAGCGCGAGCGGACGGCGGGTGGCGAGGTCGTCGCGCACCTGCTCGGCGGTGCGGCCGCGTCGGGTCTCGGAGGGCAGCAGTGAGGTCATGACCGGTCCATCGTGGCCCGGCGCCCGGCCCCGATCGTGCTCCCACGCCGACCCCGCCCGGGCCGGCACCGGCACCGGCCCGGCGCCGGACCCGGGGCCCGCGCCGAGTCGGCGTCGACGTGCCCCCTCGTCTACCGTGGACGGGCGATGAGGCAGCCCGACGAGTTCGACGAGTTCTACAAGGACGCCCGCGACCGCCTGCTCGCCCAGACCTACGCGATGACCGGCGACCTCGGCGCCTCGCGCCGGGCGGTCCGTGACGCCTTCGCGGTCGCCTGGCAGCGCTGGCGCAAGCTCTCGCGCCTCGAGCGGCCCGAGGACGTCGTCCGCCCGCACGCCTGGCGGCTGGCCCAGCGCCGGCACACCGCCCGCGTGTGGCACCGCGAGCGCGACATCGACCCCGACGTCCGGGCCACCCTCGACGCGCTGGGCAAGCTGTCGACGCCGCAGCGCAAGGCGTTGGTGCTCACCCAGCTCGCCGCGGTCTCGATGCCGCAGATGGCCCGCGAGATCGGGCTCACCCTCGAGCGCGCCGAGATCGAGCTGCAGGCCGGGACGACGGCCCTCTCGCTCGAGCGCGAGGTCCAGGCCAGCGAGCTGCGGGCGGTCTTCGACGCCCTCGCGACCTCCGTGCAGGACCGCGGCCGGTTCCCGCGGGCGCCCATCGTGCGTCGCACGGGCAACACCCGCCGCCGCGGCCACACCCTGCTCGGCGCCGTCGGCGCCGTCGCGGCGCTGGTCGTCACCGGCTCGCTGGTGACCGACGCCGGCGGCGTCCGGCCCACGCTGCACGCCCAGCCCGACAAGCCGGCCCGCACGCCCGCGCCGGTCGTCGAGGCCGAGGTCGAGTCCGGCGTCACCGTCACCCTCCCGGACACCGCGCTCCTCGACGTCGCCACGATCGAGACGGCCTACCCCGGCCGCACCTGGTCGGAGCGGCGCACCGTCGACAACAGCGAGGGCAGCGGGATGGTGCTCCCGTGCCAGGTGGCGCGCTACGCCGACCCGGCCGGCACCGCCGCGCTGGTCCGGACCTTCCGCGCCACCGCGGACCGGCAGCCCGCCGCCACCGCCGTGCAGCTCACGGAGGCCTCGGCCCGCCCGCGGGCGGCCCAGCGCACCTTCCGCGCCACCACCGCCTGGTTCGCCGGCTGCACCGACCAGCGTGTTCAGCTGCTCGCCACCCGCACCCCCACCGGGGTCGGCGACGACGCCGTCCAGCTGGTGCTGCGCTCCTTCGCGGCCCCGGTCACCACCTACGTCGTGGGGGTCGCCCGCACCGGCCTCTTCACGACGACCACCGTCGTGGAGACCCCGGGCGACGATGTGCCCGACCGCGACGCCGCGGCCGCCGTGCTCGCCGCCGGCGTCGGCGGCCTGTGCGCCCTGCCCGGCGCGGGCGCCTGCGCGCCGTCACGGCCCACCCTCGCCGACCGTGAGCCGGTCCCGGCCGGGCGGCAGCCGGCCCTGGTGTCGGAGATCGACCTGCCGCCGGTCTCGGGCGTCGACGACCCGTGGGTCGGCACCGAGCCGCGGCGCGCGACCACGAACGCCGCGGCGACGGGGTGCGACACCACCTCGTTCGCCGGCCGCTTCGGCGGGGCGCGGTTCACCCGCAACGCCACCCGCACCTTCCTGGTGCCGGGGGCCGACCTCCCCCGGGAGTTCGGGCTCACCGAGACCGTCGGGGCGCTGCCCGCCGCCGGCGCCGCCGGCCTGGTCGAGCAGGTCCGCGACCGCCTGGCCAGCTGTCCCGAGCGCGAGCTGAACACCGACGTGGAGCGGCTCGTCGACCGCACCGACGGCGCCGACGCGCTCACCGCCTGGCGCCTCGAGGTCAGGGTCACCGACGAGCGCACCGTCACCTACCTGATGGCCGTCATCCGCACCGGCACCTCGGTGGCCCAGCTCACCTTCGTGCCGACCCGCGACGCCTCGATCGGGACCGACGTCTTCGTCGACCTCGCCGAGCGGGCCCAGGCCCGGCTGCGGCAGCTGCCCGCACCCGACCGGGGCTGAGCACCCCGCGACAACTTCCCGGGACCGGACGTCGTCCCACCTCCGCACGCTGACCCCAGCCGAGGAGGACCCGGTGGACGCAGGCTCCGCACGACCCCGCCGCACCATGACGGCCGCACTCGTCGCCCTCGTCGTCCCACTCACGCTGGCCGGGTGCGGCAACCAGGACGACGCTGGCGAGCGCGACGAGCGGACCGCCGGGTCCGCCGCGCAGGCCGCCACGGTCGTCGAGACCGAGCCCCCGACCACCGCACCCCGGATGGCCGCCTCCGACGACGGACTCGGTGAGTGGGACTTCGGCGACCCGGCCGGGCCGGCCCTCGAGTCCATGACCGGCTCGCTCGGCAAGGCCGACGTCGACACCGGCTGGGAGGAGTTCCGGCGCCTCGACGGCCACGACGGCTGGTACCGCGACGACGACCCGCTCGGCGACTCCTGGCAGCACCGCTACTTCCGGGCGGCGTGCTGGGAGTCGCTGTGCTCGATCTTCGGAGGCGGGTCGCCCTCGGACGCGGCCTTCGTCGGGTGGGAGGTGTCGGCGTTCCAGCGCTGGAACGAGCACGCCGACGCCGACGCCGACGCCGACCCCACCGCGCCGCGGATCGCCCTCGCCGGGAGCGGCGTCCGACTCGGCGACACCTGGGCCGACCTCCGTGCCGCCTACCCCGGGGCCGAGGCCGGCGGCGGTGAAGGCGCGTCCCTCGTGGTCGGCACCCCGCCGTGGCCCGGCATCTTCGACGGGGCCGGCGCGTGGCGCCTGAGTGGCACCTGGGACAGCGAGCGCCCCACGTGGGCGCCCGACGACGTCGTCATCACCCGGATGTCCGGGGGCGTCGGGCCGGAGCCGGGCTGCTGCTGAGCCGCCCGACCCGAGGCGGCGGCCGACAACTTCTCGGACCGGCCGACCGTCCCACCCCTGCACGACGACCCCAGCCGAAGGAGCACCCGATGAACGCCGGACACCGCCGTCTCGCCCCAGGACTGGCCGCCGCCACCGCCGTCCTCGTCCCGCTCGCCCTCACCGGCTGCGGCGACGCCCGCACCGACGACACGACCCGCGACCAGGGTGCCGACCGGTCCGCGACCGCGACCGCCGTGGCGGAGTCCGCCCCGACGAGCGAGGACGCTGCTGCCCGGCTCCCCGACGACTTCCCCCTCGCCGCCGCGCTGCCCGCCACCAACGGTGACGACGGCACGCCGGTCCGGGTGACGGATCGACCGGGCACCGACGGCGTCGAGCTGTGTGGCGACCAGGCCTGGACGCCCGACGAGACGCTCGACGTCGCCGGGGTCACCTACGCAGGCGAGGCCGAGGACTTCCGCGGCCGCACCCTCGCGCTCTACGCCGACGACGCCGCCGCGGCCGCGGCCCTCGACCGCGCACGCGACGCGTTCGCCGCCTGCCCGGCCGGCACCGTGGGCGGCACCGACCAGGTCTACGAGGAGGTCGCCAGCGGTCGGGGTGCGGTCACCTACACCCATCGCTACCGCTACCAGGGCAGCTTCGACACGGGGCTCGAGGTCATCCAGGTCGTCCAGGTCGGGCCGGCGCTGTACCTGGCGTCGTACTACGGCGAGGGCGGTGGGAGCCCCGCGACGATCGCGTCGTCGGTCGAGGAGGCCCGGAGGTCGTCCCGCCCGGTGGTGGAGGCGATGTCCGACCTCGGTGCGGACACGCCCGACACCACGCCGGAGGCTGCCGACGTCCCGCTCGCGGCCGGGTGGCCGACCGGGCCCGTCGAGGCCGGCAGCGCCGGCGTCGAGGTGCCCGTCGACGAGCTCGATGCCTCGTTCGCGGACCACGCCTGCGACGCCCCGGCGCCGGCCGGTGACCCGACCGAGGTCGTGCGCGGTCAGTTCTCCGACGTCGAGACCTACCTCACCCGCGAGCTGCTCACCTTCGCCGACGCGGACGCCGCGGTCGCCCACGTGGCCGGCCTCCGGGACTTCTACGCCGCCTGCCCCACCCGGACCGTGGACGGCTTCTCCCACCCGGTGCGCACCTTCGACACCGCGGTCGGCGGCCAGTCGTTCGCCGTCGTCCGCAGCACCGAGCACGACGCCCACCCTGCCATCGGGGTGAGCGCGCTCCAGGTGGTCCGGGTCGGGAGCGCCGTCCTCCTCGACACGGTGTCGACGGAGGGATCCGCGAGCGACGAGGCCGCGGCGCACGCCCTGGCCGACGCGATGGCCGAGGAGTCCGGCGACGTCGTCGCCGCGATGTGCGCCTTCACCGAGGCCGGCTGCTGACCCACGCCGCCTGCCGCCGACGACGACGCCGCCGACGACGACGACGCCGCCGACGACGACGACGAACGGCCCGCCACCTCGGTCGAGGTGGCGGGCCGTCGTCGGACCGTCCGGGTGGGCGGTGCGGTCAGAGGCTCTGCAGGATCTCGCGCATCAGGGCGGCGGTCTCGGACGGCGTCTTGCCGACCTTGACCCCGACGGCCTCGAGGGCCTCCTGCTTGGCGGCCGCGGTGCCCGAGGAGCCGGAGACGATGGCGCCGGCGTGGCCCATCGTCTTGCCCTCGGGGGCGGTGAAGCCCGCGACGTAGCCGACGACCGGCTTGGTCACGTTGTCCTTGATGTAGGCCGCGGCCCGCTCCTCGGCGTCGCCACCGATCTCGCCGATCATCACGATCGCCTTGGTGTCGGGGTCGGCCTCGAACGCCGCGAGGGCGTCGATGTGGGTGGTGCCCACGATCGGGTCGCCGCCGATGCCGATGGCGGTCGAGAAGCCGAAGTCCTTCAGCTCGTACATCATCTGGTAGGTCAGGGTGCCCGACTTCGACACCAGGCCGATCGGGCCGGTGCCGGCGATGGTGTGCGGCGTGATGCCGGCCAGCGACTCGCCCGGGGTGATGATGCCGGGGCAGTTCGGCCCGATCATCCGGGTCGACTTGCCCTGCAGGTAGGACCACACCTCGGCGGTGTCCTGGACCGGCACGCCCTCGGTGATGACCACGAGCAGGCCGATGCCGGCGTCGATGGCCTCGATGCAGGCGTCCTTGGTGAACGCCGGCGGCACGAACGCCACCGACACGTCGGCGCCGGTCTCGCGCATCGCCTCCTCGACGGTGCCGTAGACCGGCAGCTCCTTGCCGTCGAGCTCGACCGTGGTGCCGGCCTTGCGGGCGTTGACGCCGCCGACGATGTTGCTGCCGGACTGGAGCATCAGGGTGGTGTGCTTGGCGCCCATGCCACCGGTGATGCCCTGGACGATGATCTTGCTGTCCTTGTTCAGGTAAATAGACACGTCGTGATCTCTCCGGTCTCAGGCGTTGTTGGCGAGCTCGGCGGCCTTGTCGGCCGCGCCGTCCATGGTCGGGACCTGCGTCACCAGCGGGTGGTTCAGCTCGTCGAGGATCGCTCGGCCCTTGTCGACGTTGTTGCCGTCGAGGCGGACGACGAGCGGCTTGGTCGCGGCGTCGCCGAGGATCTCCAGCGCACCCTTGATGCCGTTGGCGACCTCGTCGCAGGCGGTGATGCCGCCGAAGACGTTCACGAAGACGCTGCGGACCTGCTCGTCGCCGAGGATGACGTCAAGCCCGTCGGCCATCACCTGCGCGTTCGCGCCGCCGCCGATGTCGAGGAAGTTGGCCGGCTTGACGCCGCCGTGGGCCTCACCGGCGTAGGCGACGACGTCGAGGGTCGACATGACCAGGCCGGCGCCGTTGCCGATGATGCCGACGGCACCGTCGAGCTTGACGTAGTTGAGGCCCTTCTCCTTGGCCTTCGCCTCGAGCGGGTCGGTCTCGTCCTTGATCTCGAAGGCCCCGTGGTCGGGGTGCCGGACCTCGGAGGCGTTCTCGTCGAGCGAGACCTTGCCGTCGAGCGCCTCGAGCTTGTCGCCGGCGAGCCGCGCGAGCGGGTTCACCTCGACCAGCGTGGCGTCCTCCTCGACGAAGACCCGGTACAGCGACTGGATCATCGCCACGGCCTGCTCGTAGACGGCCTCGGGGAACTTCGCCTCGGTGGCGATCTCGCGGGCCTTGGCCTCGTCGACGCCGGCGCCGGGGTCGATCGCGATCTGCTTCACGGCGTCGGGGTTGGTCTTGGCGACCTCCTCGATCTCCACCCCACCCTCGACGCTGGCGATGCAGAGGTACTGGCGGTTGGCGCGGTCGAGCAGGAAGGAGAAGTAGTACTCCTCCTCGGGGGGCGTGGCCGGGGTGACCAGCACCCGGTTGACCGGGAGGCCCTTGATCTCGAGGGCGAGGATGTTGGTGGCGTGCTCGAACGCCTCGTCGGGCGTCTTGGCGAGCTTGACGCCGCCGGCCTTGCCACGTCCGCCGGCCTTGACCTGGGCCTTGACGACGGTGACGCCGCCGATCTGCTCGGCAGCGGCCTTGGCGGCCTCAGCGGTCTCGACGACGACACCGAGGGTCGTCGCGACACCATGCTTGGCGAAGAGCTCCTTCGCTTGAAACTCCATCAGGTCCACTGGTTCACCACGTTCTTGAGAGGGTTGTCACGCGTCGGGGCGAGCGGCCCGGTCCGGCCTCGAGGGGGCGAGCCGCGCACGTGGCGTGCTTCCTCGTGGCACCCTAGTCCCGTCGCGGCGCGGAGCCGCGCCGAGGTCCGGATCACCGCACCTGCGTGATTCCGCCGCGCGTCCGGCCGGCGTCGTCCACACTGGGGGTGAGCGGTGATTTCGAGCAGGTCGCGGACTCGGCTAGAGTGACTCGTCGTTCGCTCGACCACCACTGTTCGGCACGTCTCCCCCCACGCGTGCAGCACCAGCAACCAACGGAGTCGTCTGACCTATGGGAAACCACCGAGCGGATCGCCGCGCGCCTCGACGCCCGGAGACCCGACCGGAGACTCCCTACGTGGGCCGCCGTGTTGCTCGTCCCGAGCCCGTCGAGCCGACCACGCCGCTCGAGCAGGTCGCCCACGTCGAGCCCCTCGCGGCTCCGGTGCCGACCCCGCCCTCGACGCCGGCCGCCGGCACGGGCACGCACACCGGCACCCACTACTTCGGTGACCTCGACCTCACCGCCGAGATCCCGCTGGTGCGGGAGGCCACGCC
This sequence comes from Nocardioides sp. S-1144, assembly GCF_005954645.2. NCBI lineage: Bacteria > Bacillati > Actinomycetota > Actinomycetes > Propionibacteriales > Nocardioidaceae > Nocardioides > Nocardioides dongxiaopingii. Next base: position 1,340,188 of record NZ_CP040695.2, on the reverse strand, counting down.
GGGCAAGCGCAAGGCGGTCAAGCACGCCGGCGCGCGCGGCTCGCTGTTCCGCGGCCTGCCGTCCCCGCCCCTGCTGCTCGGCGTCGCGACCCTGGCCGTCGCCGTCGGCGGTGTGCTCACCTCCGGTGCCGCCGACACCGACCAGCAGCTCGCGCGCACCGTCGTCGTCAACGACGTCCGCCCGGCCACCGCGCTCAGCGGCTCGGGCGGCACCGGCACCGTCGACGGGCTGCGCGCCGACGTCAGTCGCTCCTCCGACCGCGGCGCCCTCGACCAGGCCAACGGCGACGAGGACCTCCTCGCCGCCGCTGAGGCCCAGGCCGAGCAGCGCAACGCCGCCCTCGGCGAGCTCGCCGCGCAGGCCGAGAAGCAGGCCGCCAAGATCAAGGAGAACCGCTGGTTCCTCCCGCTCAACCCGTCGATCACGACCGCGACGTTCGGTCAGACGGGGCTGTGGGCCAGCTACCACACCGGGCTCGACTTCAACGGCGAGACCGGTGACTCGATCCACGCGATCGCCAACGGCACCGTGACCTTCGTCGGCTACGACGGGTCCTACGGCAACAAGACCGTCGTCACGCTCGAGGACGGCACCGAGATCTGGTACTGCCACCAGACCGACCAGTACGTCTCCGTCGGCGACGTCGTGAACGGCAACGACGTCATCGGCACCGTCGGCACGACCGGCAACGTCACCGGCTCGCACCTCCACGTCGAGGTCCGCCCCGGCGGCGGCGACCCGGTCGACCCCTACGCCGCGTTCGTCCAGCACGGCGTCACGCCCTGAGTCGCCTGCCGGCCCAGCCCGAGCCTGCGAGCGCCTCGCCGGCTCGGCGCTACAGCTTCTCGACCGGGGCGTAGCGCAGCAGCAGGCGCTTGACGCCCTCGGAACCGAAGTCGATCGAGGCGACGGTCTTGTCGCCCGTGCCCTCGAGGGCGACGACGGTGCCCATGCCGAAGGAGTCGTGCAGGACCCGGTCGCCGGGGTCGAGGCTGGGGATCTGGCGGGCCGGCTTGGCCTTGGCGGCGGCGTCGGCGCGGGCCGCGGCGGCGGAGAAGTTGCGCCGGCCGGCGGCGGTCTGCTGGCCGTAGCCGCTGGCCGCCGGGGACGACGAGGCCCAGTCGGGGCGGCCCCACTGCGTCTGGGCGGCCTCGGTGCGGCGCCAGTCGACGAGGTCGACGGGCAGCTCGTCGAGGAACCGGCTCGCGGGGTTGTGCGACGGCGAACCCCAGGCCGAGCGGACGACGGCCCGGGAGATGTAGAGCCGCTCGCGGGCGCGGGTGATGCCGACGTAGGCGAGCCGGCGCTCCTCCTCGAGCTCGGGGCGGTCGCCGAGCGAGCGGGAGTGCGGGAAGACGCCGTCCTCGAGCCCGGTGAGGAAGACGGTCGGGAACTCGAGGCCCTTCGCGGTGTGCAGGGTCATCAGCGTGACGACCCCCTGGGCCTCGGCCTCGTCGTCGGGGATCTGGTCGGTGTCGGCGACCAGCGCGACCCGCTCGAGGAAGTCGCCGAGCCCCGGCGTCACCAGGTCGGCGTCGACGTCGGCGGGGTCGGCCGACGGGCCGGCCACCGGGTCGTCGGAGAACTCGCGCGCCACGGCCACGAGCTCGCCGAGGTTCTCGACGCGGGTGGCGTCCTGCGGGTCGTCGGAGGCCTCGAGCTCGGCGAGGTAGCCGGACTTGTCGAGCACCGAGTCGAGGACGACGTCGGGCCGCTCCCCCGCGTCGACCATCGACTGGAGCTCGGTCACCAGCCCGACGAAGCCGCGGATGTTGGTCAGCGAGCGGGTGGCGAGGCCGGGCGCCTCGTCGGCGCGGCGCAGCGCCTCCCAGAACCCGATCCGCTCCCGCTCGGCCAGGGCGTTGACGCACGCGACGGCGCGGTCGCCGATCCCGCGCTTGGGCACGTTGAGGATCCGGCGCAGCGACACCGAGTCGTCGGGGTTGGCCAGCATCCGCAGGTAGGCCAGCGCGTCGCGGACCTCCCGGCGCTCGTAGAAGCGCACCCCGCCGACGACCTTGTAGGGCATGCCGGTGCGGATGAACACCTCCTCGAGCACCCGGGACTGGGCGTTGGTGCGGTAGAAGACCGCGACGTCGCCGGGGCGCAGCCCGTCGTCGGTGAGCTTGTCGATCTCGTCGCTGACGAACCGGGCCTCGTCGCGCTCGTCGTCGGCGACGTAGCCGACGATGTGCTCGCCGTCGCCGGCCTCGGACCACAGCCGCTTCTCCTTGCGGCCCTGGTTGCGGCTGATGACGGAGTTGGCGGCGGTGAGGATCGTCTGGGTGGAGCGATAGTTCTGCTCGAGCAGGATCGAGGTGGCGTCGGGGAAGTCCTGCTCGAAGTCGAGGATGTTGCGGATGTTGGCGCCGCGGAAGGCGTAGATCGACTGGTCGGCGTCGCCGACGACCATCAGCTCGGCCGGCTCGATCCGCTCGCCGTCGTCGAGCGAGGCCATGTCGTCGACGGTGTCGGCGCAGAGCTGGTGGATCAGCGCGTACTGGGCGTGGTTGGTGTCCTGGTACTCGTCGACCAGCACGTGCCGGAACCGCCGGCGGTAGGTCTCGCGGACCAGCGGGTTGGTCTGCAGCAGGTGCACCGTGAGCATGATGAGGTCGTCGAAGTCGAGGGCGTTGGCCTCGCGCAGCCGGCGCTGGTAGAGCGTGTAGGCCTTGGCGTAGGCCTCCTCGACGCTGTTCTTGGCGTCCTTGGCCGCGTCCTCGTCGTCGCGCAGCTCGTTCTTGTGGTTGCTGACCCAGTGCAGCACCGGGCCGGGCTGGAAGCGCCGCGGGTCGAGGTCGAGGTCCTTGATGACCAGCGTCATCAGGCGCTTCTGGTCCTGGGCGTCGTAGATCGAGAAGTTGGACTTGTAGGCCCGGCCCTCCTGCTCGAGCACGGTGATCTCCTTGCGCAGGATCCGCACGCACGCCGAGTGGAAGGTGCTCACCCACATCAGCCGCGCGCGCCGTCCGACGAGCTCCTCCACCCGCTCCTTCATCTCGGCGGCGGCCTTGTTGGTGAAGGTGATCGCCAGGATCGAGCCGGGGTGCGCCTTGCGCTCGGAGATCAGCCAGGCGATCCGCCGGGTCAGCACCCGCGTCTTGCCCGACCCGGCGCCGGCGACGACCAGCAGGGGGCGCCCGGCGTGCTTCACCGCCTCGCGCTGGGGCTCGTTGAGACCCTCCAGCAGCTCGTCGGGCGTGGGGCCGCGACGGGTCGTCCGAGCCTCGGCGGGGGCGGTGCCCTCGACGCCGAGACCTTCGAGGAATGGTTGTGCGCTCATGCTGGCCCCAGCCTACGGCGGGCCCCCGACAGTGGCCGCGGCGCCGTGGCCGCCGGGGCGGCTCAGGCGTGCGCGGAGGACCAGACGACCGCGACGACGACGTTGACGACCGAGAGCGCGAGCAGCCCAGCCCACAGCCCCTGCGGGATCCGGGGCTTGCGGGTGTTGGCCATGACGAGGACCAGCAGCACCAGCCCGATCACGGTCTTGACCGCGATCTTGGCGTGGTTGAGGTCGACGTCGAGGCCCTCGAGGACGCCGACCAGCGCCAGGCCGGCCACGAACGCGGTGCCGACGCCGTCGCGCATCGCGCCGTTGACCTTCTTCTCGCCCGGGCCGGCCTGGGCCAGCAGCCCGCCGATGAGTGCCGAGAACCCGAGGACGTGCACGACGAGCAGGATCAGGCGCAGGGTCTCCACACGCCGCAGGGTATCGGCGCGCCCGGTGCGGGTCGGCGCCCGGTCGCGGCGCCGACCAGGCGGGCGGTGACCGCCGGCCGCCGCCTCAGAGCAGACGTCGGTCGGTCGCCCACCGGGTCAGCTCGTGGCGCGAGGACAGCTGCAGCTTGCGCAGCACCGACGACATGTGGGTCTCGACGGTCTTGATCGAGATGAACAGCTCCTTGGCGACCTCCTTGTAGGCGTAGCCACGGGCGATCAGCCGCATCACCTCCCGCTCGCGCTCGGTCAGCCGGTCGAGGTCCTCGTCGACGGCGGCCACCTGGATCGAGCCGGCGAAGGCGTCGAGGACGAAGCCCGCGAGCCGCGGCGAGAACACCGCGTCGCCCTCGGCGACCCGGCGGATCGCGGCGACGAGCTCGGGCCCGGTGATGGTCTTGGTGACGTAGCCGCGGGCGCCGCCGCGGATCGTGCCGATGACGTCCTCGGCGGCGTCGCTGACCGACAGGGCGAGGAACCGGGTCTCCGGTGACTGCGACCTGCGCATCACCTCGACTCCCCCACCGCCGGGCAGGTGCACGTCGAGGAGGACGACGGCCGGCCGGTGCGCGGCGACCGCCCGGACCGCCTCGTCGACGTCGGCGGCCTCGGCCAGCACGTCGACGACGCCGGCACCCGCGGCCTCGAGCTCGGCGCGGACCCCGCGCCGGAACATCGCGTGGTCGTCGACGACGACGACGCTCACGAGGGCGGCGGCCGGCTGGCCCGGCTCTGTGGACGACGTGCTCATGTCAGACATCCTTCTCCTCGTGGTGCCCGGTGCTGCTGACCGGCAGGTGCAGGCGCACCTCGGTGCCCTCGCCGGGCGTCGAGCGGACCTCGCCCGAGCCGCCGTGGCGGCGCATCCGGTCGACGATGCTGTGCCGCACGCCGTGCCGGTCCTCCGGCACGGCGGCGACGTCGAAGCCGGCGCCGCGGTCGCGGACGAACACGTCGATGGCCCCCGCGCCGCCCGCCCCACCCGCGGTGATCTCGGCGTAGACGTCGACCTGCCCGACGCCGGCGTGCTTGGCGGCGTTGGTCACCGACTCGCGGGTCGCCGCGACGATCGGTCGCAACGACTCGTCGAGGTCGACGTCGCCGACGGTGACGACGTCGACCGAGATGGCGTGGGCGTCCTCGACCTCGGCGGCCACGGCGCGCAGGGCGCTGGCGACCGTGCTGTCGTCCTGCGACTCACCGGCGTAGAGCCAGGCGCGCAGGTCGCGCTCCTGGGCGCGGGCGAGCCGGGAGACGACGGCGCCGTCGTCGGCGTTCTTCTGGATCAGCGCCAGCGTCTGGAGCACGGAGTCGTGCAGGTGGGCGGCGACGTCGGCGCGCTCCTGGGTGCGGACCCGCTCGGTGCGCTCGTCGGACAGCTCGGTGGCCAACCGCCACACCCAGGGGCCGACGACGACCGCGATGCCGGCGATCCCGATCGCGCCGGCGATGACGACGCCGCGGGCCTCGCGCAGCGAGCCCTGGTCGATGCCGACGACGAACAGGGCGGAGAGCAGCAGCACCAGGCCGGTCGCGACCCGGGCGAAGGAGGCCCAGCCGCCGTTGCCGAACACGATCCGCACCGGGTTGACCCGGCTGCCCCCGTCGAACCAGCGCTCGCGCTGGACCTCGTCGGCCTGGCGCCACAGCAGCGCCACGCCGACGACCGCGATGGCCACCGGCCAGAACACCGCGCCGCTGCCGAAGACGGCCTCCACGGTGAAGAGGGCGGCGACGCCGAGCACGCCGAGCACCACCACCGGGCCGACGTCGGTCAGCCGGCGGCGCACGGTCGGACGACGGCCGCCGCGCGACGCGCTCTCCAGCCCCGGAGCGGCGGCCACGAACTGCGACCCGGCCGGCAGCGCGACCCAGAAGACGGCGTACAGCACCAGCCCGAGTCCGCTGAGCGCCGTGCAGAGCACGAACGCCAGGCGCACCCAGAGCACGGCGACGCCAAGGTGCGCGGCCAGCCCGGACGCGACGCCGCCGACCACCGACGCGTCGAGGTCGCGGGTCGCCCGGCGCGGGGCGCGGGGGGTGGCGGGCGCGGGCTGTCCGTGCGGGCCGCGGACGGCGGCGCGGCCGTCGTACGTCGGCGTGCTCATGGTGCCTCCATCGTCACACAGCGCGAGCGGCCTCCCCATGAGGTGAACCCCCTGCCCGACCCTGAGGGACGGGGCCCCTCGGGGGTCGGCAGGATCAGGGACGTCCCCGATGGTGGGGAGCCGACTTCTCGACCACGCTGGACGACATGAACACCACACCCCCGCCGGGCCCCGCTCCGGCCGACGCCGGCCAGGACCCGGGCGGTCCCGGCCCCCGCGACCCGGGCCCCGCGAACCGCGACCAGCTCCGCGACCTCGCGAACCTGCGCCGCACCCGGCACGACCGCAAGATCGCCGGCGTCGCCGGAGGCCTGGCGCGGCACTTCGACATCGACCCGATCATCCCGCGGGTGGTCCTGGCCGTGCTGATCTTCTTCGGCGGCGGCATCATCCTCTACGCCGCGCTGTGGCTGGTCGTGCCGCAGGAGGAGACCGAGGACGTCGTGGTCCGCCTCGACGACCGCAGCCGGACGGTGGCGGTCGTGATCGCCTTCGGGCTGGCCGGCCTGGCGGTCCTCGGCGACAGCCTCGGCGGCTGGGGCTTCCCGTGGCCGCTCGCCGTCGCCGGCGCCCTGCTGCTCGCCTTCATGCTGGTGCGCGGCAACGGCCCGCGCGTGCACCCGCTGCTCCGACCCGGTGGCACTCCCCCGCCGTACCCGACGTACGACCCGGCGTACGACCCGACGTACGACCCGACGACCGGGCCGGTGGCCGCACCGGGCGCACCCTCGCTGGCGAAGACGCCGGCGAGCGGGCCGACCCCGCCCCCGCCGGGGTCGTGGGTCCCCCCGACCTCGACCCACGTGCTGCCCCCGGCCCGCCCGCGCCGCCGCGGCCCGGTGCTGTTCTGGTACGCCCTCGCGCTCATCGCCGCCGGGCTGGGCGTCCTCGGGATGGCCGACCTGGCCGGTGCCGCGGTGGCCGACTCCGCCTACCCGGCGCTCGCGCTCGGCGTCAGCGCCGCGATGCTGCTCCTCGGCGCCTTCTGGGGCCGCGCCGGCGGCATCATCCTGCTCGGGCTGGTCTCCGCGGTCGCCACGGCCGGCGCGCTGGTGGCCGACGAGGTCGACGCCGGCCGGGTCGACCAGACGCCCACGACGGCCGCGGCGGTCTCCGACCGCTACGACCTCACCGTCGGCGAGATCAGGCTCGACCTCAGCGAGGTCAGCGACCCCGAGAACCTCGACGGACGCACGATCGAGGTCGAGGTCGACTTCGCCGGCCGGATCGAGGTCGTCGTGCCCGACGGGGTCGACGTCGTCGTCGACTCCCGGCTCGACGAGGGCGACCACCGCGTCCTCGGCGACGACCTCGACGACAGCGCCCACACCACCACCAGCCTCGCCGGGGGCGTCCTGGACGCACCCGAGCTCCGGCTCGACGTCGAGATGACGTTCGGCGAGATCGACATCCACCGCGAGGGAGTCCGACGATGAGCGACGACACGACGACCCGGGTCGTCCCCACCGACGAGCCGACCGGCTTCCTGGCCGAGGGCCGGCACCCGGTCAGCATCAGCCACCTGGTCATGGGCGTCGCCTTCGCCGGGATGACCCTGGTGTGGGCCCTGCTCGCCGGCGACGTGGTCGAGGGCGACGACGTCCGCTGGCTGATGCCGGTGCCGTGGGTCCTCGCCGGGGTGGCCGGGCTGGTCGGGCTGGTCGTCGCCGACCGGCGCCGGGTCGCCTCCCGCCGCACCGGCTGGGTCGACTCCGGCACGATGGAGCCGTGACGACGACCCCGCCGACCCTGGGCCGGCTCACCACCGTCCCCGCGCTCGACCGCCCCGACCTGCTCGCCCCGCCCGTGGCCTCCGCCCTGGCCGGCTGGGAGCAGGCCGGGGCGGTCGGCGTCGTGGAGATCGATCCCGCCGTCGCCGACACCGCCGCGATGGCCGAGGCCCACGACCTCGGCATGGACACCGGCGCCAACTGCGTCGTCGTGGCCGGTCGCCGCGACGGCCAGGAGCGGATCGCCGCCTGCCTGGTCCGGGCCGACACCCGCGCCGACGTGAACGGCCTGGTCAAGCGGCTGCTCGACGTCCGCAAGTGCTCCTTCCTCGCGATGGACCGCGCGGTCGCGGAGTCCGGCATGGAGCACGGCGGCATCACGCCGGTGGGCCTCCCCGTCGCCGCCGGCTGGCGGCTCCTCGTCGACACCCGCGTCCTCGACGTCGACGTCGCCGTCCTCGGCTCCGGCCTGCGTCGCTCGAAGCTCCTCGTGCCGGGCCGGCTGCTCGCCGACCTCCCCGGCGCCGAGGTCGTCGACGGCCTCGCCTCCTGATGCCGCGGCCGGCGACCGGCGACCGGCGACCGAGGTAATCGAGTGGCTCCTGGGGCCCCCGGGTCCGTAGTGTCAGCGGGTGCGCCACCTGCCTCTCGACCACCCGGGTACCGCCGACCACCGCTCCCCGATGAGGTTCCTGTGGTGGCTCGCGAAGGGGCAGTGGCAGACGCTGCTCGGCGGGATGTTCTTCGGCATCGTCTGGATGAGCAGCCAGGCGGTGATGCCGGCGGTGATCGGGCGCGCGATCGACCAGGGTGTCGCCGACCGTGACCGGTCCGCGCTGCTGACGCTGGCCGGGGTGATGTTCGCGATCGGCCTCGTCCAGGCCGGCAGCGGCATCGTGCGGCACCGCTTCGCGGTCACCAACTGGCTCACCGCGGCCTACCGCACGATCCAGCTCACCGGCCGGCACACGGTGCACCTGGGCGGCACGCTGCCGCGGAAGGTGTCGACCGGCGAGGTCGTCGCCATCGGCAACAGCGACATCTCCCACCTCGGGCAGGTCATGGACGTCACCGCACGCTTCAGCGGGGCGGTGGTGTCGTTCGTCCTGGTCGCGGTGATCCTGCTGCAGACCTCGGTCACGCTCGGGCTCGTGGTCCTGCTCGGCGTCCCCGGCCTGATGCTCCTCGTCGGGCCGCTGCTCTCGCCGCTGCAGCGGCGCAGCGCAGAGCAGCGCGAGCTGATGGGCCGGCTCTCCAACACCGCGACCGACATCGTCAGCGGGCTGCGCGTGCTGCGCGGGATCGGCGGCGAGGAGGTCTTCCTGTCCCGCTACCGCCGCGAGTCGCAGGAGACCCGGCGCGCCGGCGTCGCGGTCGCGCGGATCCAGTCGGTGCTCGACGCCCTGCAGGTGCTGCTGCCCGGGCTCTTCGTGGTCGTCGTGGTCTGGCTCGGCGCGCGCTACGCCGTCACCGGCCGGATCACTCCCGGCGAGCTCGTCGCGTTCTACGGCTACTCCGCGTTCCTGATGATCCCGCTGCGCACGGCGACCGAGTACGCCAACAAGGTCATCCGGGCCCGGGTCTCCGCCGTGCGGGTCTGCCGGCTGCTGGCGCTCGAGCCCGACGTCCACGACCCCGCCTCGCCGCACGAGCTGCCGCCGGAGGGCAGCGTGCTGGCCGACTCCCGCAGCGGGCTGACGGTGCGCCCGGGCAGCCTGACCGCGATCGTCGGCGAGCCCGCCGAGGAGTCGGCCGCGCTGGCCGACCGCCTGGGCATGTGCGCCGCCGAGGTCGACGACGACGTCACCCTCGGCGGCCTCCCGCTGACGGCGTTCCGTCGCGAGGACGTGCGCCGCCGCGTCGTCGTCTCCGACCCCGGGGCGGCGCTGTTCTCCGGTCGGCTGGGCGACCGGCTCGACGTGACCGGCGGGCGGCAGGCCGACGGGCGCGTCGACCGGGCCCTGGCGACGGCGTCGGCCGACGACATCCTCGAGGCCCTGCCCGAGGGGCTCGAGACCGTGGTGACCGAGCGCGGCCGCAGCTTCTCCGGCGGCCAGCGGCAGCGGCTCGTGCTGGCCCGCGCGCTGACCGTCGACCCGGACGTCCTGGTGCTGGTGGAGCCGACGTCCGCCGTCGACGCCCACACCGAGGCCCGGATCGCCGCCCGGCTGCGCACGCACCGGGCCGGGCGCACCACCGTCGTCACGACGAGCAGTCCGCTGATGCTCGACGCCGCCGACGAGGTCGCGTTCCTGCGCGACGGCCGGGTCGTCGCGACCGGCACCCACGCCGACCTGATGCACACCGAGGCGGCCTACCGCGCCGTCGTGACCCGCGAGGAGGTGGCGCCGGCATGAGCGACACCACGCTGCCCGTCGCCGACGGCGGCTCCCTGCGCCGCTACGCCGTCGACCTGGCCCGCCGCCACCCGCGGCTGCTCTGGACCGCGCTGGTGCTGCACGTGCTGGCCGCCGTCGCCGGCCTCGCCGCGCCCCGGCTGCTCGGCGGGCTGGTCGAGGCGGTCGAGACCGGGTCGACGACGTCCCACGTCGACCGCGTCGTGCTGGCGCTGTTCGGCTTCCTGGTGCTGCAGACGGTGCTCACCCGCTACGCCCGCTACGTCAGCCAGGTCCTCGGCGAGCAGGTGCTGGCCGAGCTGCGCGAGGACTTCGTGCAGAACTCGCTGGCCCTGCCGGTCGGCGTCGTCGAGTCCGCCGGGTCCGGCGACCTGCTCACCCGCACCAGCCGCGACGTCGAGCAGCTCGGCTGGTCGGTGCGGTGGGCGCTGCCCGAGTGGACGATCGCGTGCGTCACCGCCGTGCTCACCTTCGCCGCCGCACTCTCGGTCGGCTGGTGGGTCGCGCTCCCGTGCCTGTTCGGGGTGCCGCCGCTGGTCGTCGGCCTGCGCTGGTACCTGGCCCGCGCCAAGGACGGCTACCTGCGGGAGTCGGCGACGTACTCGCAGATCAGCGCGACCCTCACCGAGACCGTCGAGGGCTCCCGCACCGTCGAGGCGCTCGGCCTCGGCCGCGAGCGGGTCACCGCCATCGACGCCGACATCGACGACTCCTACGCCGCGGAGCGCTACACCCTGCACCTGCGCACGGTGTTCTTCCCGAGCATGGACATCAGCTACATCATCCCGACCGTGCTGACCCTGCTCTACGGCGGTTACCTCTACAGCCAGGGCAGCGTCTCGCTCGGCGACGTGACGACCGCGGTCCTGTACGTGCAGATGCTCATCGACCCCGTCGACCGGGTCGTGGCCATCCTCGACGAGCTGCAGATGGGGGCCGCGTCGCTGGCCCGGCTGCTCGGCGTCGCGCAGGTGCCCGACGACCGCGAGGTCAGCGGGCGCGAGCCGGCCGGCGAGCAGCTCGCCGCGCACGACGTGCGGTTCTCCTACGTCGAGGGCCGCGACGTGCTGCACGGCGTCGACCTCGACGTCGGCGTGGGCGAGCGGATCGCGATGGTGGGCCCGTCCGGGGCCGGCAAGTCGACCCTGGGCCGGCTGCTCGCCGGCATCCACCCGCCGCGCACCGGCGAGGTCACCGTCGGCGGCGTCGGGCTGGTCGAGCTGCCGCTCGGCGACCTGCGCGGCCACGTCGCCCTGGTCACCCAGGAGCACCACGTCTTCGTCGGCAGCCTGCGCGAGAACCTCGCCCTCGCCGCCCCGGAGGGCGCGACCGAGGACGACGTCCGGGCCGCGCTCGCCGCCGTCGACGCCCTCGACTGGGCCGACGCCCTCCCCGAGGGCCTCTCGACCGAGGTCGGGTCCGGCGGGCACACGCTGCACGCGGCGCAGGCCCAGCAGGTCGCGCTGGCCCGCCTGGTGCTGGCCGACCCGCACACCCTGGTCCTCGACGAGGCGACCTCGCTCATCGACCCGCGCGCCGCACGACACCTGGAGCGGTCGCTGGCCGCCGTCCTGGAGGGACGCACGGTCATCGCGATCGCGCACCGCCTGTTCTCCGCCCACGACGCCGACCGGGTCGCCGTCGTGGAGGACGGCGTCATCGCCGAGCTGGGCTCGCACGACGACCTGGTCGCCGCCGACGGCTCCTACGCCGCGCTGTGGCGCAGCTGGAACGGGTCCTGAGCGGCGGCGACCCGGGCCGGGTCAGAGCCCGGAGATCCGCACGCCGGCGTGGGTCTTGTACCTGCGGTTGATCGAGATCAGCACCGCGGTGAACGGCTCGAGCTGGCGGGCCAGCCGCAGCTTGCCGGCGTCGATGCCGCGGCGTCCGGTGACGGCGGCGGCGAGGTCCATGGCGACCTCCTTGGCCTCCACGACGTCGCCGACGACGAGGACGTCCTCGTCGAGGAACTCCTCCTCGCCCCAGAGCAGCACCGCCGAGACGTTGTGGAAGGCACCGACGACGGTGGCCTCGGGGGCCAGCTCCTGGGCCGACTCGGCCGCGGAGCCCTCGCCGCCGTTGACGACCCGGCCGTGCGCGCCGCGCTTGTCGAAGGCCAGGGGGTTGACGCAGGAGATCACGGTCTTGCCCGCCAGCGGCAGCGTCGCGACGAGCTCGTCGTGGCCGTCGTAGGGGACGGCGAGCAGGACGACGTCGGCGGCCGCGACCGCGTCGGCGTTCGTCGCGCCGGTGACCTCGCCGGCGCCCTCGACCCCGGCCAGCCGCTCGGTGACCTCGGCCGCGACGGGCTCGGCCTTCTCGGCCGAGCGCGAGCCGAGGACGACGCCGTGGCCGTGCCGGGCGAAGCGGTAGCCGAGGCCCTTGCCCTGCGGGCCGGTGCCCCCGATCACGGCGATGCGGTAGGAGGTGGGCTCGCTCACAGGTGGTTCCTCTCGGTCGGTCTGGTTCGGCTATCGTGACACAACCACTGTCAGAGTCGACCGCAGGAGTGCTGGACCACATGAAGCTGACCACGATGCTGATGTACGACGGCAACCCGCGCGCGGCGGCCGACCAGGTCACCGCCCTCGAGAAGGCCGGCCTCGACCTGGTCTGGGTGGCCGAGGCCTACGGCTTCGACTCGCCCACGCTGATGGGCTACCTCGCGGCCAGGACCGAGACCGTGGAGATCGGCTCGGGCATCCTCAACGTCTTCTCCCGCACCCCCGGCGCCCTGCTCCAGACCGCCGCCGGCCTCGACAACGTCTCGGCCGGCCGCGCGGTCATCGGCCTCGGCGCCTCGGGCCCGCAGGTGATCGAGGGCTTCCACGGCCTCCCGTACGAGCGCCCGCTGGGCCGCACCCGCGAGGTCATCGACATCCTGCGCCAGGGCCTGCGCCGCGAGCCGCTCGAGCACACCGGCCGCAACTTCACCCTGCCGCTGCCCGCCGACCAGGGCCTCGGCCTCGGCAAGCCCCTCAAGCTGCTCACCCGGCCCGAGCGGCCGCAGGTGCCGCTCTGGGTCGCGGCCCTCGGCGACAAGAACGTCGCGATGACCGCCGAGGTCGCCGACGGCTGGATGCCGCACCTGTTCTTCCCGGAGAAGGCCGCCGACGTCTGGGGCAGTTCGCTCGCCGCCGGTGCCGCCAAGCGCTCCCCCGAGCTCGGCCCGCTCCAGGTCACCGCCGGGGGCATGCTGGCCATCGGCGAGGACGTCAAGGGCATGCTCGACCTCGCCCGCCCGATGTACGCCCTCTACGTCGGCGGCATGGGCGCGAAGGGCAAGAACTTCTACAACGACCTCGCCTGCCAGTACGGCTACGAGGAGGCGGCCACCAAGATCCAGGACCTCTACCTCTCCGGCAAGAAGAAGGAGGCCGAGGCACTGGTTCCCGACGAGTGGCTCGAGGCCGGCAACCTCGTCGGCCCGGAGTCCTACGTCAAGGAGCGGATCGCCGCCTTCCGCGAGGCCGGCGTCACCCACCTGCAGGTGCTGCCCGCCACCGACGACCCCGCCGCCACCGTCGCCCAGGTCAAGAACTGGCTCTGACCTGCCGAGTCGGCGTTGAGTTGAAGTCAGTTCCCGCCGAGTCGGCGTTCGCGCTCAGCGCGAGCGCCGACTCGGCGGTCAGGGGCGGTCGAGGGAGCGCTGGATGACGGCGTTCGCGGCCCGCTGGAAGCCGGAGACGACGGCCTCGAGGGTGAGCCGGCGCAGCTGCGCCACGGTGCGCTCGAGCCGGACGGCGTCCTCCGGGGACGTCGCGGTGCGCCGGTAGGGCTCGAGCACCTGGGTGTGCAGGATCGTCGTCAGCTCGTCGGCGAGGGCGTCCATGTGCCGCCGGATGGCGGCGTCGGCGAGGCCGAGGCTCTCGTCGGGGACGTCGACGTCGAGCACCTGGACGCCGACCGCGAGGTGCGGCTGGGCCCGGTAGCCGCCGCTGGCGGGATCGGGCTCGACCGCCCCGACCGTCACGAGCCGCCGGACGTCGGCGTCGTCCAGCGCCCGGCCGGCCCGCGCCTCGAGCTCCTCGCGGCTGAGGACGGCGGCGGGCTCGGGCGTCCACGACGTGAGCATCGCCCGCTGGAGGGCGAGGTCCTCGACGCCGGCCTCGGCCGGGATCGCGGCGAGCACCCGCTCGACGGCCTGGAGCGTGAACCCGTGGTCCTGCAGGGCCCGGGCCAGCTCGAGCCGCGCCCGGTGCACGGGGCCGTAGTAGGCGACCCGTCCCCGGCGCAGCGGCGCCGGCACCAGCCCGAGGCTGGCGTAGTAGCGCGTCGTGCGCACCGTCGTCCCGACCGCGGCGGCGAGCTCGTCGATGGTGAGCAGCTCGTCCGCGAGGTCGGCAGGGGGTGTCGCCATGAGGATCACAGTATTACTGTCACACCAGTACTGGCGAGTACCGACCTACCCGACCCGAGGAGCACCCCATGCCCGAGACCCCGTCGATCTACGAGCAGGAGCACGAGGACTTCCGGGCCACCGTGCGCTCGTTCCTCGAGAAGGAGGTCGTGCCGCACCACGACCAGTGGGAGAAGGACGGGCAGGTCAGCCGCGAGGTCTGGACCAGGGCCGGCGAGATGGGGCTGCTCTGCTTCGACGTCGACGAGCAGTACGGCGGCGCCGGGATCCGCGACTTCCGCTACAACGCCGTGGTGGCCGAGGAGATCAGCAAGGTCGGCGCGAGCGGGCTCGGCTTCCCCGTGCACACCGACATCATCGTCCCCTACATCAGCCAGCTCGGGACCGACGAGCAGAAGCAGCGCTGGCTGCCCGGGCTGGTCAGCGGCGAGCTCATCTCGTCCATCGCGATGACCGAGCCCGGCGCCGGCTCCGACCTCCAGGGCGTGCGCACCAGCGCCGTCGACAAGGGCGACCACTACGTCCTCAACGGGTCCAAGACCTTCATCTCCAACGGCATCATGAGCGACCTGGTCGTCGTGGTGTGCCGGACGAACCCCGACGCCGGCCACCAGGGCATCAGCCTGCTCGTCGTCGAGCGCGGCATGGAGGGCTTCGAGCGCGGCCGCAACCTCGACAAGATGGGGCTCAAGGCCCAGGACACCGCCGAGCTGTTCTTCGACAACGTCGTGGTGCCGAAGGAGAACCTGCTCGGCGAGGAGGGCACCGGCTTCGTCAACCTCATGGTCAACCTCCCGCAGGAGCGCGTCTCCATCGCCGCCATCGCCGTCGCCGCGATGGAGCACATCATGGAGCTGTGCCTGCGCTACGCCAAGGAGCGCGAGGCCTTCGGCAAGCCGATCGGGAAGTTCCAGCACAACCGGTTCATGCTCGCCGAGATGGCCACCGAGGTCTACATCGCCCGGCTCTTCGTCAACGACTGCATCCTCAAGCTGAACGCAGGCGAGGTCGACACCGCGCTCGCCTCGATGGCCAAGTGGTGGACCACCGAGCTGCAGAAGAAGTTCGCCGACCAGGGCGTGCAGCTGCACGGCGGCTACGGCTACATGAGCGAGTACCCGATCTCCAAGGCCTACACCGACTCCCGGATCCAGACGATCTACGGCGGCACGACCGAGATCCAGAAGGAGATCATCGGGCGGATGCTCGGCATCTGAGCGGACCGCTCGTGCTTGTCGGCGACGTGTGGCGCCCGTCACACTGGCGCCCATGAGCGTCGACGCCGCCGTCCTGACCACCCGCGCCCGGATCGCGGAGGCGGTCGGCGAGCGCACGCTCGCCGACGTGCTCGCGGCCACCGTGGCCGAGCACGCCGACGCGCCGGCGTTCTCGGACCGGCACCGCGGGGCCGAGGACGCCGGCCACGAGGGCGACGACGAGGGCGGCTGGCGGACGCTCAGCTGGCGCCAGACCCGCGAGCTCGGCCTCGACGTCGCGGCCGGGCTGCTCACGCTCGGCGTCGCGACCGGCGACCGGGTCGCGATCATGGCCACCAACCGCATCGAGCACGTCGTCGCCGACATCGGCGTCGTGCACGCGGCGGCGACGCCGATGTCGATCTACAACACGCTGTCGGTCGAGCAGGTCGCCTTCATCGCCGGCCAGTCGAGGCCGTCGGTCGCGATCCTCGAGGACGCCGACCACCTCGCCCGTTGGCAGCGCGCGATCGACGAGGCCGGCGACGCGCTGACCGTCGTCCTCGTCGACCCGGCCGCGCGCACCGACGACCGGCACCTCACCTGGGACGACCTCGTCGCGCGCGGCCGCGCCCACCGCGCCCAGCACCCGGACGCCGTCGCCGCGCGCACCGCCGAGCTGTCCCCCGACGCGCCGGCGACCATCCTGTACACCTCCGGCACCACGGGGAACCCGAAGGGCGTCGTGCTGTCGCACCGCAACGTCATGCACGAGGCGGTCAGCACGCTCGAGGACGCCCAGCTCGACGGACCGCAGCGCTCGGTGAGCTACCTGCCGCTGGCCCACATCGCCGAGCGCACGCTGGGGATCTACATCCCGCAGTTCCTGGGCAGCCACACCCACGCCATCGGCGACCCCGCCGAGCTGCTCACGGCCCTCGGGGAGGTGCACCCGACGCTGTTCTTCGGCGTCCCCCGCGTGTGGGAGAAGATCAAGACCGGCATCTCCGCCAAGCTCGCCGCCGAGCCCGACCCGGCGGGTCGCGCGATGGTCGAGCAGTCGATGGCGGCCGGCCTCGCCTGGGTCGAGGCGCAGCAGGTCGGCGCCACGATGACGCCCGAGATCGAGCGGGCCCACGCCAAGGCGGACGCCGCGATCCTCGGGTTCCTGCGCCTCGTGCTCGGTCTCGACCAGGTGCAGTGGGCGGCCTCCGCCGCCGCGCCGATGCCGCTCGAGGTCGCCCGGTTCATGGCCGGCCTGGGCCTGAAAGTCTACGACGTCTACGGGATGACCGAGACCTGCGGCGCGGTCACCGCCAACGGTCCCGCCGGCTTCCGGCTCGGCACGGTCGGCCGCGCCACGCCGGGCATGGAGGTGCGGATCGCCGAGGACGGCGAGGTGCTGGTGCGCGGGCCGGTGACGACGTCGGGCTACCACGAGGACCCCGAGCAGACCGCGGCGCTGATCGACGCCGACGGCTGGGTGCACACCGGCGACATCGGCACCCTCGACGACGACGGGTTCCTGGCGATCGTCGACCGCAAGAAGGAGCTCATCATCACCTCGTCGGGCAAGAACATCGCGCCCTCCAACATCGAGAACCTCCTCAAGGAGTCCCCGATCATCGGCCACGCGATGGTCGTCGGCGACGCCCGTCCCTACGTCGTCGCGGTGCTCACCCTCGACGGCGAGATCGCGCCGATCGTCGCGGCGTCGATGGGCATCGAGGTCACCGACCTCGCCGAGCTGGCCCGCCACCCGCAGGTCCTCGCGCTGGCGCAGGCCGCCGTCGACGCCGCCAACGCGCGGCTCTCCCGCCCCGAGCAGGTCAAGGCCTTCGAGCTGCTGCCGGCCGAGTGGACCGCGGAGTCCGAGGAGCTCACCCCGACCCTCAAGCTCAAGCGCCGCGTGGTCAACGCCAAGTACGCCGACGTCCTCGACCGGCTCTACGGCTGAGCGCCGTGAGCGAGGAGTACCTCCGGCTCAACCGGGCCAGCTGGGACGAGCGCGCGCCCGCGCACGCCGTCTCCCCCGACTACGCGCTCCAGCGCTTCCGCGACGACCCCGCGCACCTGTCGGACGTCGTCCGCTTCGACCTGCCGCGGCTGGGCAGCGTCGAGGGGCTGCGCGGCGTCCACCTGCAGTGCCACCTGGGCACCGACACGATCTCCCTGGCCCGCCTCGGCGCCGAGATGACGGGTCTCGACTTCAGCGGCCCCGCCCTCGAGCAGGCGCGCCGGCTGGCGGCCGAGGCCGGCGCGGACGTCGACTTCGTCGAGTCCGACGTGTACGCCGCCGCCGACGTCCTGCCCGCGGGTGGGTTCGACCTGGTCTTCACCGGCATCGGTGCGCTGTGCTGGATCCCGTCGGTGGCGCGCTGGGCCGACGTCGTCGCCCGGCTGCTGCGCCCGGGCGGGCGGCTCTTCCTCCGGGAGGGCCACCCGATGCTGTGGGCGCTCGGCGACCCTCGGCCCGACGGGCTCGTCACCGTCGAGCACCCCTACGTCGAGCGCGCCGGGGCGACGGTGTGGGACGAGCCGGGCACCTACGTGGAGACCGACACCACCTTCGAGCACCACGTCACCCACGAGTGGAACCACGGCCTCGGCCAGGTCGTCACCGCGGTGCTCGACGCGGGCCTGGTCGTGACGTCGCTCGAGGAGCACGACAGCGCGCCGTGGGACGCGCTGCCGGGCTACACCGAGCCGGCCGCCGAGCCCGGGGAGCTCCGGCTGCGCGACCGGCCGTGGCGGGTGCCGTTCACCTACACCCTGCAGGCCGTCAGGCCGGCCCCACCCGGCTAGCGCCCGGCTAGCGCCGGGCGCCCGCGGCGTACTCGTCCTTGAGCCTGCCCTTGACCATCTTGCCGGTGGGCGTGCGCGGCAGCTCGGCGCGGAAGTGGATCTCGCGCGGCACCTTGAAGTGCGCCATCCGCTCCCGGGCGTAGGCGGTCAGCTCGGCCGCGAGCTCGGGCGTGCCCGGCACGGCGGGCTGCACGAACGCCACCACCCGCTCCCCCATCTCCTCGTCGGGGACGCCGAAGACGCCGATGTCGGTGACCGCGGGGTGCAGGCTGAAGAGGTCCTCGATCTCCTGCGGGTAGATGTTCACCCCGCCGCTGATGATCATGAACGCCTTGCGGTCGGTGAGGTAGAGGAAGCCGTCGTCGTCGAGGTAGCCGAGGTCGCCGACGGTGGTCCAGTTCGGGTGGTGCGGGTGCTGGGTGGACGCCGTCCTCTCGGGGTCCTTGTGGTACTCGAACGGCGCGCCCTCGAACTCCTCGCGCTCGAAGTACAGGGTGCCGACCTGCCCCGCGGCCAGCTCGGCGCCGTCCTCGCCGCAGACGCGGGGCCGGCCGATGAGGGGCACGCCGACCGAGCCGGGGTGGGCCAGCCACTGCTCGCTGTTGATCATGGTGCCGCCGTTGGCCTCGGTGGAGGCGTAGTACTCGTTCACGATCGGACCGAGCCACTCGATCATCCGGTGCTTGACCTCGACCGGGCACGGCGCGGCCGCGTGCACCACGCACCGCAGCGAGGAGACGTCGTAGGACCCGCGCACGTCGTCGGGCAGCTTGAGCAGCCGCACGAACATCGTCGGCACCATCTGGGTGTGGGTCACCCGGTGCTCCTGGACGGCGGCGAGGAACCCCTCCGCGTCGAACTTCTCCATCATCACCAGCGTGCCGCCGAGGGCGTGGACGACGCCCCCGAAGCGCAGCGGCGCGGCGTGGTAGACCGGTGCCGGCGACAGGTACACCGTCGACTCGTCGAAGCCGTAGAGCCCGCCGAAGATCGCGACGTACTTGTAGCCGGGCTCGTCGACGGCGTAGTCGGGCAGCGGCAGCTTGATGCCCTTGGGCCGGCCGGTCGTGCCGGAGGAGTAGAGGAGGTCGTCGCCGTGCGGCTGCGCGGGGAGCGGGTCGTCGCCGGCGCCCGCGAGGGCGGCCTCGTAGTCGCCGTACCCCTCGACCGGGCCGCCGTAGGCGAGGCGCTCCTCGACGTCGACGTCGAGCCGGGCCACGAGGTCGGCCTTGGCCGCGGAGACGACCAGCGCCCGGGCGTCGCAGTCGCGCACGATGTAGGACGCCTCGTCCGGGCTCAGGTTGTGGTTGACCGCGGTGATGTAGAGGCCCGAGCGCAGCGCCGCCCAGTAGACCTCGTAGGTCTCGGGGGTGTTGTCGCTGAGCAGGGCCACGACGTCACCGGGGCGCAGGCCGGCCGCCCGGAGGCGGTTGGCGAGCCTCAGGCTGCGGTCGTCGAGCTCGGCGTAGGTGAGGGTGCGGCCGGAGCCGGCCATCACGAGGGCGGGCTTGTCGGGGCTGGTCCGGGCCCAGGTTCCGGGGTACATGGGCCGACTCTGGCAGGCCTCCGGTCGACGTTCCAGCACCTGTCCGAAATGCCCGTCTACACAAGACCGATGAAATGTCACCACCCCAGGGGTCAGTAGGGGGAAATCCGGATGCCCGGTGCCGCCCGATCCTGAGAGAGTCCTGAACATGCATCGTCAGATCGCGGGCCGGTTGACCGGCCGAGTGTCCAAGTGGGTCGTCCTGGCCGTGGTGGTCGTGGCCACCGCCGGCATGGGCGCGTTCAGCAGCAAGCTCACCGAGGTGCAGAACAACGAGGCGGCCTCGTGGCTGCCCGGCTCGGCCGAGTCGACCAAGGTCTCCAAGGAGCTGTCCGGCACCCTCGACCCCAACGAGATCCCGACCCTGGTCGTCTACGAGCGCGGCTCCGGGCTCACCCCCGACGACCTCGCCGGCATCGCTGCGCAGGCCGCCGAGCTGGCCGGCGTCGACGGGGTGACCGAGGAGTCGCAGGCCCTGCTCACCGGGCCGCAGCCGCCGGTGGTGGTCTCCCCCGACGGCCGGGCCGCCTTCGTCCCCTTCGTCTGGGACTTCGGGCCCGACGGGTGGACCGAGGTGCCCGACGCCGCCGAGCAGGTCCGCGACATCGCGATGCTCGACGGCGGCGAGGTGCACCTCGCCGGCTACGGCGGACAGGCCGCCGACGCCGCCGAGGCCTTCGAGGGCATCGACGGCGCCCTGCTGCTGACGGCGCTCGGCGTCGTGGTCGTCATCCTGCTCCTCACCTACCGCAGCCCGGTGCTGTGGATCCTGCCGATCCTGAGCGCCGTGGTGTCGTACACGATCTCCGGCGGCGTGGTCTACCTGCTCGCCAGGTACGCCGACCTCACCGTCAACGGCCAGAGCCAGGCGATCCTCGGCATCCTGGTCATCGGCGCCGGCACCGACTACGCCCTGCTGCTCGTCGCGCGCTACCGCGAGGAGCTGCGCCGCCACGAGGACCGCCACGAGGCGATGGCCTTCGCGCTGCACCGGGCCGCCCCGGCGATCCTGGCGAGCGCCGCCACCGTCGTGGTCGGACTCCTGTGCCTGGTCGTGGCCGACCTCAACTCCACCGCTGGCCTGGGTCCGGTGCTCGCCGTGGGCGTCGCGGTCACGTTCCTGGTGATGGTGACCCTGCTGCCCGCGCTGCTGGTGATCTGCGGCCGCTGGCTCTTCTGGCCCAAGCGTCCCGCCTTCGGCTCCGCCGAGCCCACCGCCACCGGCTTCTGGGCCCGTGTCGGGGGCAGGATCGCCCCGCGGCCGCGCGCGGTGTGGGCCGTGACCGCCGGGCTGCTCCTCATCGCCTGCCTCGGGGTGCTGAAGCTCGACACCTCCGGGCTGTCGACCGAGGACACCTACACCCAGGAGCTCGACTCCATCCGGGGCCAGGCCGTCCTCGTCGAGCACGGCCTCCAGGACACCTCCAACACCGTGCAGGTCGTCGCCGCGAGCGACGCGATGGACGACGTCGCCACCGCGCTGGGCGACGTCGAGGGCCTCGGGGACGCCACCGAGCCGACCGAGGTCGGGGGCGGGCGCTCGTACCTCGAGGCGACGATCGAGCACGACATCTCCTCGCCGGCGGCGTTCACCGTGGTGGCCGACACCCGCGACGCCGTCCACGGGATCGACGGCGCCGGCGCCCTGGTGGGCGGCGGCTCGGCGTTCTACCTCGACACGAAGGTGGCCTCCGAGCGCGACAACAAGGTGATCATCCCGATCGTGCTCGCCGTGGTCTTCCTGATCCTGGTCGGCCTGCTGCGCTCGCTGGTCGCACCGGTGCTGCTCATCGGCACGGTGGTGCTGTCGTTCGGCGCGGCCCTCGGCATCTCGGCGATGCTCTTCGACCACGTGCTCCCGCTCGTCTTCGACCAGTGGCCCGACGGCGCGAACGTCGACCCCGGCTTCCCGCTGTTCGCGTTCGTGTTCCTCGTGGCGCTCGGGATCGACTACAACATCTTCCTGATGACGCGGGTGCGCGAGGAGACCGTCGCGCGCGGGACCCGGCGCGGCACCCTGGTCGGGCTGGCCTCCACCGGCGGTGTCATCACCTCGGCCGGACTGGTGCTGGCGGCGACGTTCCTCGTGCTCGGCACGATCCCGGTGGTCTTCCTCGCCGAGCTCGGCATCGCGGTCGCCCTCGGCGTCCTGCTCGACACGATGATCGTGCGCTCGGTGCTGGTCACCGCGCTCAACCTCGACCTCGGCGGGAAGATCTGGTGGCCCAGCAAGCTGGACACCGAGGACCGGCCGCTGGCGCCCGAGCCGGAGCCGGCGAGGGAGCCGGCGACGACCAGCGCCACCGGGCCGGCGTGACCCGGATCACGCGCCGTCGCGTGGGCAGGCCCCCCGGTCCTGCGCACGCGTGGCTACCGTGGCGTGGGTGAGTGAGTCCCGTACGACGCCCGGCGCGCCACGCGCCACCGGTCCGACGCCGCAGCAGGTCCGTCGCGCGCTGGCCCGGGTCGAGCGGGGCGCCCGCATCGACGTCGGCGAGGCCACGGTGCTGCTGGCAGCGACCGGCGACGACCTCGACCGGCTGACCGCGGCCGCGGCTGCGGTGCGCGACGCCGGCCTCGTGGCCGCCGGCCGCAGCACCGACGGCCGCGGGGTCGTGACCTACTCCCCCAAGGTGTTCATCCCGGTCACCAAGCTGTGCCGCGACCGGTGTCACTACTGCACGTTCGTGGAGAGCCCCGGTGCGCTGACCCGGGCCGGGCACGCGATGTTCCTGTCCCCCGACGAGATCCTCGACATCGCCTCCCAGGGGGCGGCGCTCGGGTGCCTCGAGGCGCTCTTCACCCTCGGCGACCGCCCGGAGGACCGCTGGCCCGAGGCGCGGGCGTGGCTCGACGAGCAGGGCTACGACTCCACCCTGGCCTACGTCCGCGCGATGGCGGTGCGGGTGCTCGAGGAGACCGGGCTGCTGCCGCACCTCAACCCCGGCGTCATGTCGTGGGAGGAGATGAACCGGCTCAAGCCCGTCTCGCCGTCGATGGGGATGATGCTCGAGACCACCTCGCGGCGCCTCTTCGAGACCAAGGGCGAGGCCCACTTCGGCTCCCCCGACAAGGACCCCGACGTCCGCCTCCGCGTCCTCGAGGACGCCGGTCGCCTCTCGATCCCCTTCACCACCGGCCTGCTCGTCGGGATCGGTGAGACGCTCACCGAGCGCGCCGAGACGATCTTCGCGCTGCGGAAGGTGTCGACGCAGTTCGGCGCCGTGCAGGAGGTGATCGTCCAGAACTTCCGGGCCAAGCCCGACACCGCGATGCGCCACGCCGACGACCTCGGCCTCGACGAGTACCGCGCCACCATCGCCGTCACCCGGCTCGTGCTGGGCCCGAAGGCGCGCGTCCAGGCCCCGCCCAACCTGGTCGATCTCGCCGAGTGCCGCGCCCTGCTCGGCGCCGGCGTCGACGACTGGGGCGGCGTCTCCCCGCTCACGCCCGACCACGTCAACCCCGAGCGCCCCTGGCCCTCGATCGAGCGGCTCCGCTCGATCACCGCCGAGTGCGGCTTCGACCTGCGGGCCCGGCTCACCGTCCACCCAGAGTACGTGCGCGCCGGGGAGCCCTGGCTGGACCCGCGGGTCTCCGCGCACGTCGCGGCCCTCGCGACCGACGACGGCCTCGCGATCCCCGACGTCCGGCCGGCCGGGCTGCCGTGGCAGGAGCCCGACGGCGGGTTCGCCTCGGTCGGGCGCACCGACCTGCACGCGTCGGTGGACACCGAGGGGCGCACCGAGGACCGGCGCACCGACTTCGCCGACGTCTACGGCGACTGGGACCAGGTCAAGGACGCAGCCGCCGACACCTCGCTCATCGACGGCGCGCCGTCGGTGCTGCACGCGGAGGGCCGCGAGGCGCTCGCCGCGGCCGAGGCCGACCCGGGCAACCTCTCCGACGAGCACGCGCTCACGCTGATGACCGCCGAGGGACCGCTGCTCGACCAGGTCTGCCGGCTCGCCGACGACCTGCGCCGCGAGGCCGTCGGCGACGACGTCACCTACGTCGTCAACCGGAACATCAACTTCACCAACGTCTGCTACGTCGGCTGCCGGTTCTGCGCCTTCGCCCAGCGCCGCACCGACGCCGACGCGTTCTCGCTCTCCCTCGACGAGGTCGCCGACCGCGCCGAGGAGGCCTGGGACCTCGGCGCGACCGAGGTCTGCATGCAGGGAGGCATCGACCCCGAGCTCCCCGCCACCGCCTACTTCGACCTCGTCTCCGCGGTCAAGCAGCGCGTCCCCGACATGCACGTGCACGCCTTCAGCCCGATGGAGATCGTCAACGGCACCGCCCGCACCGGGCTCTCGGTCGAGGACTTCCTCATCAAGGCCCGCGAGGCCGGCCTCGGCTCGCTGCCCGGCACGGCCGCGGAGATCCTCGACGACGACGTCCGCTGGGTGCTCACCAAGGGCAAGCTGCCGGCCCGTACCTGGATCGAGATCGTCTCCACCGCGCACCGCATCGGCATCCCCACGACGTCGACGATGATGTACGGCCACGTCGACAACCCGCGGCACTGGGTCGGCCACCTGCGGGTGCTGTCGCGGATCCAGGACGAGTCGCTCGAGGCCGGGCGCACCGGGTTCACCGAGTTCGTCCCGCTGCCGTTCGTGCACACCTCCGCGCCGATCTACCTCGCCGGCGTCGCGCGGCCGGGGCCCACCCTGCGCGACAACCTCGCCGTCCACGCCCTGGCCCGGATCCTGCTGCACGGCCGGATCGCCAACATCCAGACCAGCTGGGTCAAGCTGGGCGTCGAGGGCACCCGCGCCATGCTCCGCTCCGGCGCCAACGACCTCGGCGGCACCTTGATGGAGGAGACCATCTCGCGGATGGCCGGCTCCGAGCACGGCTCCGCCAAGACCGTGGCCGAGCTCGTGGAGATCGGCGCCGGCATCGGCCGACCCGTACGCGAACGCACGACGACGTACGGATTACACCCCTAGGGGCACGCACCCCGGCGGGTGAATCCCTCCGGCGCGCATCACGACAGTCTCCTAGAGGCCCGAGATCCGGGTCGTCGGTCCCCGACCTCTGGGGGCCCGCTAGTAGTCAAGGAGCACACCATGGGCTTCCTCTTGTGGATCCTCGCTGTCATCCTCGTCGTCTTCGGCGTCGTGCAGCTCATCCAGGGTCAGATCCTGCTCGGTGTCGTCTGCATCGTCGTGGGCCTCGCGGTCGGCCCCGGTGGCTGGAGCATCTTCAACAGCCGCAAGTCGCGCGCCTGACCGCACGGCGCAGTCACTCCGAGGGGCACCCCGTTCGCGGGGTGCCCCTCGTGCGTTCGCACCGAGGTCAGGGCGCCCGAGGTCAGGGCGCGAGGACGACCTCGACCTCGAAGCCCTCGGAGTTCTCCAGGTAGAGCGCGACGTGGTCGTCGCCGCCGGCGTGCGGGTAGCGCGCGGCGTACAGCTCGTGCCAGCCGTGGGCCGTGGACTCCGCGCGGACGCGGTCGAGCAACTCCCGGGTCCCGACGGTCAGCGCCAGGTGGTTGACCCCCGGGCGGAGCCGGTCGTGGAGCTCGTCGACCTGGTCGGGCGACCGCTCGACGAAGAGGTAGGTGCCGTCGGGGTGCACCCACGACTGGCCCGGCAGGTCGATCTCCCAGCCCACCTCCCCCAGCAGCCACCCCCACTCGTCGGCCGCCAGCGCGGCGTCGTTCACCCAGAGGTCCCAGTGGTGGATCGCGCGAGGCATGCCTCACCGTACGGTGGCGGCATGAGCGAGTCGAGCAACGGCGAGTACGGCACCTACAGCACCGACGACGAGGACCAGCTCCCCGGCGAGGACACCCTCGGCTCGGACGGCGCCCCGAACGACGTCGCCGACGAGCTCGACCGGGGCTACTCGCCGCCGGAGACCTGGTCGGCCGCGCAGGGGTTCGGCAACACGCCGTACGAGGAGGCCGTCGGGGAGTCCTTCGACCAGCGCCTCGCCCAGGAGGAGCCCGACCCGACGACCGACCCGGACGGCGTCCTCGACGAGCCGGACGAGCAGGCCGAGGCCGCGATCGACGGCGGCGAGGTCGGCCGCGTGCGCGCCGGCCGGCTGGTCGCCCCCGACCAGGGTCTCGGCGAGGACGTCGAGTCCGACCTGGTCGGCCGCGACGTCGGCATCGACGGCGCCGCTGCCTCGGCCGAGGAGGCCGCGATGCACGTCGTCGACGAGGACGACCTCGACCTCGACGACTGACGCGGACCCGCTCGTCCAACCGAACCTTCGCCCGGACGCACCGACGGCCCCGCCCGGGGGCGGGGTCGCGGAGCGGGGTGGTCAGGGTTCGGGCTGCGTGGATGGGTCGGCGGGTGGGTCGAGGGCCCGGGTGCCGTGGTGGTCGCGCCGGTAGGTCAGCCCCGACGGTGCGGTCCAGTGGTAGGTGCCCGGCCCGGTCGTCGTGTAGCGCCAGCGGCCGTGGGTCTTGGCGCGGTGGTGGCGCCGGCACAGCGGGGCGAGGTTGTCGCTGCTGGTCGTGCCGCCGGCGTCGTACGGGTCGATGTGGTCGAGGTCGCAGGCCGTGGCCGGGCGCCGGCAGTGCGGGAAGACGCAGTGGAGGTCGCGGAGCCCGATCTGCTCGCGGAGCCGGTCGGGTGCCTCGTAGGCGTCGACGTGGACGTGCTCGGCGAGGTCGACGACCGGCTTGACGAACACCCGACCCGCCGCCCCGCACCAGCCCCGGACCGTCTCGACCGTGACCGGGCTGCGGGTGGTCTCGCAGCGGGCGACGTCGGGACTGTCCTGGTGGAGGTGGACCACCAGGGGCCGGGTCGTCGGCGGGGTGAGGTCGAGGGACTGGTCGCCGCGGGCGAGGTCGCCGAGGGCCCGGGAGCGTCGGACGTCGAGGGCCTCCCCGCACCCGGCGTCCGCGAGCCTCCGGGCACCGGCGCGCAACGCGTCCTCGAGGTCCATCGCGTCGGGGACCGAGACGAGACCGTCGAGACGGACGTGACCGTCGAGGGTGGGCTGGCCGAGGTCGATCCAGACGTGCCGCTCGTCGGTGGCGGGCGCGACGTCGTCGGGCGCGTGGCGGGCGAGGGCTTCCTCGACGAGGCGGCCGACCTGGGCGAGGCTGATGGTGCGGACCGCCGGCGCGAGCCGGCGGTCGACGTCGGCGGCACCGGCGACCGGCAACCGCATGGTGGCCTCGGCGATCCTGCCGGCCTTCCACACCGGGAGCCGCCCGTCGAGCACCGCGGCCCACAGCCGCGGGAGGCGGTGGCGGAGCTCGAGGGCGCGGCCGAGGTAGCCGAGCCCGGCGTCGGTGCTCATGCCGAGGGCGGCGGCGAGGTCGTAGGCGGCGAACTCCTCGATCACGGGGCACCCGATCCCGCCGAGCGGGAGGGGGCGTTCGCCGAAGGTCACCACGTCGGGGTCGTCGTCGGTGGTGTGGTCGACAGCCCAGTCGAGGACGGCGAGGAGGGTCTGGACCTCCGCCGCCCGGGCGGCGGCCTGGCGGGCGCGCACCCGCTCCAGCGCCGGTTCGGCGAGCTGGGTGGCGGGGGCTGCGGTCATGCCCTGATTCTACCTCGAACGACGGACAATCGCCACTGTGTTCGAACAACGTCACCGGTGGTTGCAGCACCCCCTCCAGGGCCGCCGACGGACGCGTGACGGCGTCCGCGGCGTCGACCAGAGGGAACGCCCGCGGCACACCGCCCCCAGGGGTCTGCCAGGAGCGGGCACCGGTGCACTACACAGGGTGGAATGGACCCCGCCGGCTACTTCCTCCTCGCTGGCACGTGTCTCCTCGTGGCGGTCGCGCTGCCGACGTTGCTCCACCGCTACGCCGTGTCGCCGGCGATGGTCCTGCTGCTGGTCGGCGTGGTGGTCGGGCTGACCCCGCTCAGCGACGGGCTGGTCCTCGACGTCGCCGACGACCACGACCGCGCCCTCGTCGAGCACGTCACCGAGCTGACGGTGCTGGTGGCGCTGATGGGCGTCGGGCTGGCGATCGACCGGCCGCTGGACCTGCTCCGCCCGTCGACGTGGCGCACCTGGTCGCCGACCTGGCGCCTGCTGGCCCTCGCCCTGCCCGCCTGCGTCGCGGCGGTCGCGCTGCTCGGCTGGGCGGCGCTGGGACTGGCACCCGCGACCGCGCTCCTGCTCGGTGCGGTCCTCTCCCCCACCGACCCGGTGCTGGCCTCCGACGTCCAGGTCGGGGGGCCCGGCTCCTCCATCGCCGACGACGAGCCCGACGAGACGCCCTACGCCGAGGACCAGACGACGTCGACGGAGTCGAGCGAGATCCGGTTCGCGCTGACGTCGGAGGCCGGGCTCAACGACGGGCTCGCGTTCCCGTTCGTGCACGCCGCCGTGCTGGTCGTCGCCGGCGGGTCCTTCCTGACCGGCGCGGCCGAGTGGGTGAGCTGGTACGTCGTCGGCAAGCTCGTCCTCGGCGTCCTGGTCGGCGTGCTCGTCGGCCGGGGCCTGGGCCGCCTCGCCTTCCGCGCCCGGTCGTCGTCGCTCCGCCTGGCCGAGCAGGGTGAGCCGCTGCTCGCCCTCGCCGCCCTCCTCACGACGTACGGCGTCGCCGAGCTGGTCCGCGGCTACGGGTTCGTCGCCGTCTTCGCCTGCGCCATGGCGCTGCGGGCCGCCGAGCACCGCCACGAGTACCACCGCGCGATGCACGACGTCGTCCAGCGCCTCGAGCGGCTGCTCACCCTGGTCATCCTGCTGCTGCTCGGGATCGCCCTGTCGTCAGGTCTGCTCGACGCCCTCGACTGGCGCGGCGTCGTCGCCGGGACCGCCCTGGTGCTGCTCATCCGTCCGCTCACCGCGTGGCTCTCGCTCAGCGTCCTGCCCCGCACCGGCGAGCGGGCCGGCGGCCTCGACCGGCGGGCCCGGCTCGCGGTCGCCTTCTTCGGGATCCGCGGCGTCGGCAGCCTGTACTACATCGCCTGGGCCACCAGCCACGCGGAGTTCACCGACGCCGCCTGGGTCTGGGCCACGGTCGGCTTCACCGTGGCGTTCTCGGTGCTGGTGCACGGCGTGGCGGCCACCCCGGTCATGCGACGGATCGAGGACACCCCGGAGCCGGTGCCCGAGAAGGCGTGACGTCAGGGCGCGGACGCCGGCGTCACTCCCACTCGATGGTGCCCGGCGGCTTCGAGGTGATGTCGACGGTGACCCGGTTGACCTCGGCGACCTCGTTGGTGATGCGGGTCGAGATCCGCTCCATCAGGTCGTAGGGCAGCCGGGCCCAGTCGGCGGTCATCGCGTCCTCGGAGGTGACCGGGCGCAGCACGACCGGGTGGCCGTAGGTGCGGCCGTCGCCCTGGACGCCGACCGAGCGGACGTCGGCGAGCAGCACCACCGGCATCTGCCAGATGTCGCGGTCGAGGCCGGCGCGGGTGAGCTCCTCGCGCGCGATCGCGTCGGCCTGGCGCAGGATGTCGAGGCGGTCGCGGGTGACCTCGCCGATGATGCGGATGCCGAGGCCGGGACCGGGGAACGGCTGGCGCCAGACCATGGTCGAGGGCAGGCCGAGCTGCTCGCCGACGGCGCGGACCTCGTCCTTGAACAGCGCGCGCAGCGGCTCGACGAGCTCGAAGTTCAGGTCGTCGGGGAGCCCGCCGACGTTGTGGTGCGACTTGATCGTGGAGGCGCCGGCTCCCCCGCCGGACTCGACGACGTCGGGGTACAGCGTGCCCTGGACCAGGTAGGCCGTCGTGCCCGACTGCGCGTCGCCGAAGACGCGCGCCTCGGCGTTCTCGAAGGTACGGATGAACTCGCGGCCGATGATCTTGCGCTTCTCCTCCGGGTCGCGCACGCCCGCGAGAGCGTCGAGGAACTGGTCGGCGGCGTCGACGACGTCGAGGACGTCGAAGACCTCCTCGAAGTCGTGGCGGACCTGCTCGGTCTCGCCCTGCCGCATCATCCCGTGGTCGACGTAGACGCAGGTGAGCCGGTCGCCGATCGCGCGCTGCACGATCGCCGCGGCGACGGCGGAGTCGACGCCGCCCGACAGCGCGCAGATCGCGCGCCCCTCGCCGACCTGGGCGCGGATCGTCTCGACCTGCTCCTCGACGATGTTGAGCATCGTCCAGGTCTGGCGGCAACCGGCGATGTCGTGGAGGAAGTGCTCGAGGACGAGCTGGCCGTGCTCGCTGTGCAGCACCTCGGGGTGCCACTGGACGCCGGCCATCCGGCGGTCGACGGACTCGAACGCCGCGACCGGCGTCCCGGCGGTGGAGGCCAGGACGTCGAACCCGGACGGCGCCGCGACGACCGAGTCGCCGTGCGACATCCACACCGTGTGCTGCTCGGGGACGTCGGCCAGCAGGGCGCCGCCGGCGCTGACGGTCACCGGCGTCCGGCCGTACTCACGCGCGCCCGTCGCGGCGACCTCGCCGCCGAGACCCTCGGCCATCAGCTGGAAGCCGTAGCACATGCCGAAGACGGGCACGTCCGCGGTGAAGATCGACCGGTCGATCGCCGGCGCGCCCTCGGCGTAGACCGACGACGGGCCGCCCGACAGGATGATCGCCTTGGGGTTGCGGGCCAGCATCTCGGCGACCGGGACGTGGTGCGGGACGATCTCGGAGTAGACCCGGGCCTCGCGCACGCGCCGCGCGATGAGCTGCGCGTACTGCGCCCCGAAGTCGACAACGAGGACCAGGTCGTGCTCGGGCGACGTCATGCCGCGAGCCTATCGAGACGCGGCCGTCGTCGCCGTTCCGGGCGTGCTGCAGGGTCCCGCCGGGGAGGGGGGGGAGGAGGCGGGGCCCTGAGCGCCGGAGCCGGTCGAGAGACCGGCTCCGACGACGGACCCGTCCCTCAGGAGGGAGCAGCATCCAACACGGGTCCGCCCTGACAACGACGACGTCGGCCCCCGGTTACGCCTCAAGGCCGGACGAGTTCGGCCGCGTCAGGAGACGCCGACGATGGGCAGCCGCAGCGCCCCCGAGGCGTGCGGCGGGACGGCGGGGTGCCGGGGCTCGACCGGTTCGATCCGCTGGTAGTCCGCCCCCAGCGGCGGTCGCCGGTCCGGCTCGCCCTTGTTGGGCCACAGCGCCATCGCCCGCTCGGCCTGCGCGGTGATGGTGAGCGAGGGGTTGACCCCGAGGTTGGCCGAGATCGCCGAGCCGTCGGCGACGTGCAGCCCGGGGTGGCCGAAGACCCGCTGGTAGGGGTCGATGACGCCGTTGGCCGGCTCGGTCCCGATCGCGCAGCCGCCGATGAAGTGGGCGGTGAGCGGCATGTTGAACGGCTCGCCGATGTTGCCGCCCGGCGTCCCGCCGAGGACGCCGGCGATCCGGCGGACGGCGTCGTTCGCGGCCGGGATCCACGTGGGGTTCGGCGCGCCGTGGCCCTGGCGCGACGTCATCCGCCAGCCGAACAGGCCCTTCTTGCCGTAGGTGGTGATCGAGTTGTCGAGGCTCTGCATCACCAGCGCGATCACGGCCCGCTCCGACCAGTGCTTGAGGTCGTAGAGCTCGAACAGGTTGCGCCGCTGCTCCCACATCGCCCTCGACCACGTGCGCCAGCGCGGCTCGTCGCCGTCGCCGTCGGTGAGCACCGTCTGCAGCATCGCCATCGTGTTGAAGCCCTTGCCGTAGCGGCAGGGCTCGATGTGGGTGTGCTCGTCGGGGTGGAAGCTCGAGGTGATCGCGACGCCGTAGGAGTAGTCGGTGGGGTCCGAGGACGGCGCGATCGCGCCGAGGATCGACTCCGAGTTGGTGCGCGAGAGGAAGCCGAGCCGCTCCGAGAGCCGGGGCAGGTGGCCCTCGTCCTTCATCCGGTGCAGCAGCTTCTGGGTGCCGAGGGACGCCGCCGCCATCACCACGTGCTCCGCGGTCAGGGTGCGGGTGCTGCGCGCGGTGGCGCGCCGGGCCTTGGTGTGGCGGACCGCGACGTCGTACCCGCCGCCGTCGCGGGGGCTGACCCGGGTGACCGTGGTGAGCGGCAGCACGGTGGCGCCGCGCTTCTCGGCGAGGTACAGGTAGTTCTTGACCAGGGTGTTCTTGGCGTTGTGGCGGCAGCCCGACATGCACTCGCCGCAGTTGAGACAGGCGTTGCGCGCCGGTCCCTCGCCCCCGAAGAACGGGTCCGCCGACTCCTCGCCGGGCTGCTGGCCGGGTCCGCCGAAGAAGACGCCGACCGGCGTCGGGTGAAAGGTGTCGGCGACGCCCATGTCGGTCGCGACCTTCTCCATGACGTCGTCGGCCGGCGTCCGCACCGGGTTCTCCACGACGCCCAGCATCCGCTTGGCCTGGTCGTAGTAGGGCGCCAGCTCGTCGCGCCAGTCGGTGATGCCGGCCCACTGCGGGTCGGCGTAGAACTGCTCCAGCGGCTCGTAGAGCGTGTTGGCGTAGACCAGCGAGCCGCCGCCGACGCCGGCGCCGGCGACGATCAGGGTGTCGCGGAGCGCGTCGATGCGCTGGATGCCGTAGCACCCGAGCGCCGGTGCCCACAGGTAGCTCCGCACGTCGAGGGTGCCGGAGGAGAACTCGTGGTCCTCGAACCGCGGCCCCGCCTCGAGGACGCCGACGCGGTAGCCCTTCTCGGTCAGCCGCAGCGCGGCGACGGACCCGCCGAAGCCGGAGCCGATCACCAGGACGTCGAAGTCGAGGTCGAGGTCGAGGTCGAGGTCGAGGTCGAGGTTGTCCGCGTTCCCGGCCACGTCAGGCCCTCCCCAGCTTCTTCATGAGGCGGAGGTTGGTGGTCATCACCTTCGCGTAGGTCTCGTCGGACATGCCGAGCACCGGCGCGAGGCGCACCAGGCGCTGGGTGGCGACCGACTGCGGCTCGGTGTAGCGCAGGATGCCCTCGGCACCCTGGCGCCGTCCGGAGCCGGACTCGCGCATCCCGCCCATCGGGGCGTCGATGCTGGCGAACGTCGCCCCGAACGCCTCGTTGACGTTGACCGTCCCGCACCTGACGTGCCGGGCGATGGCGCGCGCCCGGGCGCCGTCCTGGCTGTAGATGGAGGCGTTGAGGCCGTACTCGCCCTCGTTGGCGCGGCTCACGGCGTCGGCCTCGTCGTGGAAGCGGTAGAGCGAGACGACCGGGCCGAACGTCTCCTGGCCGAAGCAGGTCATCTCCGGCGTGACGCCCTCCAGGATGGTCGGCTCGAAGAAGTACGGGCCGAGGTCGGGGCGGGCCCGCCCACCGGCGAGCACCCGCGCGCCGCGGGCGACGGCGTCCTCGACGTGGGCGACGACGGTGTCGAGCTGGTCCTGGCTGACCAGGGAGCCCATGTCGTTGACCCAGTCGAGCGTGGCGCCCAGGGTCATCGCCTCGGTGCGGGCCACGAACCGCTCGACGAAGCGGTCGTAGACCTGGTCGGCGACGAACAGCCGCTCGGTCGACACGCACAGCTGGCCGGCGTTCGAGAACGAGGCCCGGACGGCGCCCTCGGCGGCCCGCTCGAGGTCGGCGTCGCGCAGCACCAGCAGCGGGTTCTTGCCGCCCAGCTCGAGCGAGCAGCCGATCAGCCGCTCCGCGCACTGCCGGGCGATGATCCGTCCGGTCGCGGTGGAGCCGGTGAAGCAGACGAAGTCGGAGCCGCCGACGAGCGCCGGCCCGAGGTCGGGGCCGGGGCCGGCGACGACCTGCCACAGGTCGGGCGGGAACCCGGCCTCGTCGAGCAGCCGGGCACCGAGGAGCGCGCTCAGCATCGTCTGCGCGTCGGGCTTCACGACCACGGCGTTGCCGGCGAGCAGGGCCGGGAGACCGTCGCAGAGCGCCATCGTGAACGGGTAGTTCCAGGGCGAGATGATCCCGACGACCCCCTTCGGGACCCGGTTCACCTCGACCCGCGTCAACCCGGGGACGACGCCGAGCCGGCGCCGGGTGTCGAGGTGCCGGTGCGCGGTGCGGGCGTAGTAGCGGGCGGTGAGGGCGATGTGCAGCGGCTCGTCGGAGGCGTGCTTGCGCGCCTTGCCCGACTCGAGCACGATCAGGTCGACGATCTCGTCCTGCCGGTCCAGGACCAGGTCGTGCAGGCGCAGCAGCATCGCCGACCGCTCGTCGAGCGGCACCCGCGCCCACGCCGCCTGGGCCCGGCGGGCCCGCACGAACGCCTCCGTGACGTCGGCCTCGCTGGACTGCGGCACGTGCGCCAGCGGGGCGCCGTCGAGCGGGCTGGTGACCGACGACGTGGCGCCCGAGGTGGCGAGCAGCCGGGTGGTGAGCCGGTCGACGTAGGCGCGGTCGAGGGCGTAGGCCGCCGTCGGGTCGTGCTCGGGGTCGGCCGGGCCGGCGACGAGGGGTCGGCCGGGCGTCGGATTCGGGGAGCCACTCATATACCGACAGTATGTGACGGGGGCCATCCCTGCTACCCGTCGGTCACTTCGTCTCGGATCCCGGCTCCGCCGCCGCACCCGTGCCGCTGCCCGTTCACCGGGCGCTTGCCCCGGGATGATTCACTTCCGCGGTGCCACTCGGACGCCCACCGGAGCTGCCTCCCCGCCCGGACGACGCTGCGCCGACCCCTGCCCGGAGCCGGGGGATGCAGGTGGCCACCGTGCTGGTCGTCGTCCTGCTGGTGTGCGGCGCGGTCGTCGCCAACGTCGCGCGGGAACGGGCGGCGGACGACCCCGCCGGCGTCGACCTCGGGTTGTCCCTCGGCGCGGGGGCCACGTCGAACGCCCCGTCGGCCGAGCCCACCACCGGCCAGGACCCCGGGTCGGTGCGCAACGCCATCGTGTTCCTCGTCGACGACATGCACGACTTCTCCTGCGCCGAGGCCGGCGCCTACCTGCCCCGCAGCAGTCCGTGGCTGGTGGACCGGGGTACCTGCTACGAGCACGCGACGACGTCGACACCGGTCTGCTGCCCGGCCCGCGCCCAGCTGCAGACCGGCCAGTACTCCCACAACAACAAGGTGGTCCGCCAGAAGGCCGCGCACCTGCTGACGGTCGACGACACCGTGCAGCGCGACCTCGGCCGGGCGGGCCTGAGCACCTACGGGATCGGCAAGAACCTCAACGGCGTCAAGCCGCGCGAGTACTACGGCCGCACCCCGCTGCGCACCGGCTTCGAGGACTTCGACTTCTGGAACTCCTACCAGGGCCGGCCGGGCAGGTTCCGCCTCTACGACGACACCGGACGCCGCTACCTCCCCGACAACCAGCTCAACTCGACCGAGACCAACGGCGCCTACCTCTCGGGCTTCCTCGACGGCCAGCTCGTGAGCGGCGACCCGTTCTTCGTCTACGACGCCTTCTTCGCCCCGCACAAGCAGGGCGCCCGCTTCGCCCCCCGCCACATGCCGCCGGTCCCCCGGGAGTTCGCCTCCGCACCGGTACCGCCGTTCCGCTACGCGCCCGAGCGCTTCGCCCGCGACAAGCTGCCGCTCTTCCACCGCCCCGACCAGGACCGCGCCTACTACCGACAGCTCTTCACCGCGCGGGCCCGCTCGCTGCTGGGCGTCGACGAGCAGATGGCGATCGCGCTCCAGCGGCTCGAGGACACCGGCGTGCTCGACGAGACCGCGGTGTTCTTCGTCAGCGACAACGGCTACACCGACCAGGGCGAGGTCAACTGGGAGGGCAAGTCCATCCCCTACCCGGCGGCGATGAACGTCCCGATGCTCGCCTACTACCCCGGTCGCGCGCCGGCGACCGACCTGCGCGACGTCGCGCTCGTCGACGTCGCGCCCACGCTCTACGACCTCCTCGACGTCACGCCGGGCCACCTGCTCGACGGTCACTCCCTGCTCGGGGACCACGAGCGCAAGGTCGTCTACGGGGAGTTCTACGCCGAGGCCAACGGCCTGGTGCGCCAGGAGTCCGGCCCCCGGACCTCGAACCTGCGCTCGTGGCGGATGGTGCGCCGCGGCCGGGAGTCCTACGTCGAGTGGTACGACCCCCGCGGTCGCACGGTCTTCCGCGAGTTCTACACCGCCCGGGCGATGACCAGGAACAAGCTGTTCCACACCCGCGACGCCGACGCGCCCTCGCCTGCGAAGATCCGGGAGTTCCGCCGGCTGCTCCAGCGCCACGGGAGCTGCCGGGGCACCGTCGAGGCCGGCTCGCCCCGAGCCTGCGGCTGAGCGCCCGCCGGCGACCCACCGTCCACGCCGCGTCCCAGGAGGAGCCGATGCCCACCCACGAGGTCACGAACCAGCCTCCGCCGCTGGTCGGCCACGACACCGCCCACGACCCCGCCCTGCTCGCCGCGCTCGAGCGCGAGGGCGCCGGCTGGGCGAGCGACGAGGTGCACGCCCTCGGCCGGCTCGCCGGCACCGAGGAGGCACAGGAGTGGGGCCGGCTCGCCGAGCGGGTGCCACCGGTGCTGCGCACCCACGACCGCTTCGGCCACCGCGTCGACGAGGTCGACCTCGTCCCGGCCTACCACTCGCTGATGGGGACCGCCGTCGGCCACGGCCTGCACGCCGCCGCGTGGGCCGACCCGCGGCCCGGTGCCCACGTCGCGCGCGCGGCCAAGTTCCTCGTCTGGAACGTCGACGCCGGCCACGGCTGCCCGATCTCGATGACCTACGCCGTGGTGCCGGCGCTGCGGGCCGCCCCCGACCTGGCCGCGACGTACGAGCCGCTGCTCACCTCGACCACCTACGACCCCGGGCTGCGGGCGCCGGCGGGCAAGGTCGGGCTGGTCGCCGGCATGTCGATGACCGAGAAGCAGGGCGGCTCCGACGTCCGCGCCAACACCACGCGCGCGGTGCCCCAGCCCGACGGGTCCTACCGCCTCACCGGGCACAAGTGGTTCACCTCGGCGCCGATGAGCGACCTGTTCCTCTCCCTCGCCCAGGCCCCCGGCGGCCTGTCGTGCTTCCTGGTGCCGCGGGTGCTGGCCGACGGCACCCGCAACGCGATGCACCTGGTCCGGCTCAAGGACAAGCTCGGCAACAGGTCGAACGCCTCGGCCGAGATCGAGTACGACGGCGCGACCGCCTGGCTGGTCGGCGAGGAGGGCCGCGGGGTGCGCACCATCGTGGAGATGGTCAACCTGACCCGTCTCGACTGCACCCTCGGCACGGCCTCGGGCATGCGCAACGCCACCGTCCTCGCCGTCCACCACGCGCGGCACCGCTCGGCGTTCGGGCGACGCCTGGTCGACCAGCCACTGATGCGCAACGTGCTCGCCGACCTCGTCGTCGAGTCGGAGGCCGCCACCACGGTCGCGATGCGGCTGGCCGGTGCCACCGACCGCGCCGTGCGCGGCGACCTCGACGAGGCGTCGTTCCGACGGATGGGCCTCGCGGTCTCGAAGTACTGGGTCTGCAAGCGCGGCCCGGCCCACGCCGGTGAGGCCATGGAGTGCCTCGGCGGCAACGGCTACGTCGAGGAGTCGGGCCTGCCCCGCATCTACCGCGAGCTCCCGCTGCTGTCGATCTGGGAGGGCTCCGGCAACGTCGCCGCCCTCGACGCCCTGCGCGCGATGGGCCGTGAGCCCGAGTCGGTCGAGCGGTTCCTCGCCGAGGTCGACCTCGCCGCCGGCGCCGACCGCCGCCTCGACGACGCCGTCGCGACGGTCAGGAAGGAGCTCTCCGACCACGACGACCTGGAGCTGCGCGCGCGCCGCGTGGTCGAGCGGCTCGCCCTCGTGCTGCAGGGCTCGCTGCTGGTGCGGCACGCCCCCGCCGCCGTCGCCGACGCCTTCTGCGCCTCCCGCCTGGACCGCGACTGGGGCGGTGCGCTGGGCACCCTGCCGACGGGCCTCGACCTCGACGCGATCATCGAGCGGGGCGTCGTCGAGCCGGTCGACTGACACGACCGGCCCGGCCGAGGCTCAGAAGCGGCCCGCGGCGACCAGCGTGGGCCGGCGCTCGTCGGGGAGCTCCTCCTCGACCACGTAGCGGCGCGGCCCGGAGTCGGGCGCGTGCAGGAGGACGCCGGGCGCGGTGACGAACCCGACGTGGGTGATCCGGGTGCCGGGGCCGCCCCGGGCGAAGAACCAGAGGTCGCCGGGTCGCTCGCTGCCCAGCTCGACCGGCTCGCAGGTGGCGGCCTGGTCGAAGGCGTCGCGCGGCACGGCGGTGCCGACGGCGCGGAAGGAGGCGTGCACCAGTCCCGAGCAGTCGATCCCGTCGTGGGTGAGCCCGCCCCAGACGTAGGGCGTGCCGAGGTAGGTGCGGGCGATCTCGACGACGCTGTCCTCGTCGTGCGCGAGGTCGGCGGCGAGCGCCCAGCCGGGGTAGCCCATCGCGTCCTTCGAGGACCACTGGCCCGGGACGGTGACCCTGAGCCAGTCGCCCTCCCGGTCGTGGACCTCGACCCGCTCGCCGGCCAGCAGCTGGGTGACCTGCTCGGCGTCGGCGGCCGGCCCGGCCAGGACCCCGGTGGCGCGGATGGCTCTCATGCTCGTTCTCCCTCGGTCGGTTCTCCCCCGGGCTGCAGGCCG
Organism: Nocardioides sp. S-1144; assembly: GCF_005954645.2. Taxonomy (NCBI): domain Bacteria; kingdom Bacillati; phylum Actinomycetota; class Actinomycetes; order Propionibacteriales; family Nocardioidaceae; genus Nocardioides; species Nocardioides dongxiaopingii. The sequence continues at coordinate 1,302,047 of NZ_CP040695.2, read as the reverse complement.
TCGATGCCCAGCCCGGGAGCGGCGGACAGGACCAGTCGGTCGCCCACGTAGTGCGGGCCGCCGGCGTACGGCGACGCGGTGGCCCACCACGCGGCGTCCAGGTCGGGCAGGCTGGTGGTGCCGACGGCGGCGACGAGCGAGGCCGCGGCACCGAGCCCGACGTGCGACTCCATCATCGAGCCGACGAAGGTGCCGAACCCGTGCAGGCCGGCGACGCGCAGCAGCTCGAGCGCCGGGGTCAGGCCGCCGCACTTGGCGAGCTTGACGTTGACCAGGTCGGCGGCGTCGAGCCGGATGATCTCGACCAGGTCCTCCAGCACGAACAGCGACTCGTCGGCCATCACCGGCGTCTCGACGTGGGCGGTGACGTGGGCCAGCCCGAGGACGTCGCGCGCGGGCACCGGCTGCTCGACGACCTCGACGTCGGCGCCGGCGTCCTCGAGCGCGGTGATGACCCGGACCGCCTCGAAGGCGTCCCAGCCCTGGTTGGCGTCGAGGCGGAGCGCGACGTGCGGGCCGACGACCTCGCGGACCGCGCGGACCCGGTCGAGGTCGGTGGCGGCGTCGGTGCCGACCTTGAGCTTGAGGGTGCCGAAGCCGTCGGCGACGCGGGCGATCGCGGCCCTCGCGAGCTCGTCGGCGCTGCCGGCCGAGAGCGTGACGTCGGTGCGCACCTGCGTGGCCGCCGGGCCCGCGACGCCGGCGTAGGACGCGAGGTGCGCGGCGAGCGGGACGCCGGCGCGACGGGCGGCGAGGTCGTGCAGGGCGACGTCGGCGGCCATCTTCGCCGACCTGTTCCCGACCACGCACCTCTGCACGAGCGACGCGGTCGCGCGGGGGTCGGCGTCGCGGCCGACGACGGCGTCCGCGATCGGGCCGTCGAGGCAGGCCTGCGACCCGGCGAGCGAGTCACCGGTGACCTGCCAGACCTGGGGTGCCTCGCCCCAGCCGCTGACGCCGTCGCTGTCGACGACCTCGACCAGCACGGTCTCGATCGTGGTGGTGCGGCGCAGGGCGGTCACGAAGGGCGTGTGCAGCGGCACGCTGAGCCGCCGGGTGCGCACCTCGCGGATGGTGCTCGAGCCGGTCACGGGCGCCTCTCCCCCGCGCGCTGCCACGCCTCGGCGGCGATCGCGGCGATCCGCTCCTGGGCGGCCTCGTGCGACTCGTCGGTGCGGGTCAGGACGACCAGGACGAACGGCTCGGCGTCGACCGGCCGGACGATCGCCATGTCGTGGGTGATCCCGTCGACCCAGCCCGTCTTGTTGGCCACCACGGGCGCGTCGGGACCGGAGGGGAGCCCGGCCGGGATCGCCTCGCGGTGGGCCTGCCCGCGCATGACGTCCTCGACCGCGGGCGGCACCCGCCGCAGCAGCCGGGCCAGGTCGCGGGCGGTCACGTCGTTGGCCAGCCCGGCGTCGCGGGCGGCGAGGTCGCCGATGCCGCGGGTCACGGTGGTGCGGTCGCTGCACCCGGCGGCGGCGAGGACCCGCTGCACCGCCGGCACCCCGACCTCCTCGAGCAGCAGGTTCGTGGCGATGTTGCTGGACTCGACGATCGCCCGGCGCCGCAGCTCGCGGAGGGTGACGTGCTCGCCGACGGCGTCCCAGGTGGCGTCGTCCTGGTCGTCGTCGCGGTCGAGGGTGAACCGGCCACCGACCGCGGAGGCGAAGTCGGCGTGCACCAGCACCGCCCGGTCGAGGTCGACGTCCTCGGCGGCGACCGCGAGCGGCACCTTCACCAGGCTCGCCGCGTAGGCCGGCTCGTCGGCGTCCTGCTCCCACCAGCCGTCGTCGCCGGCGGCCCGGCCGTCGAGGGGCCCGAGCCACCACGCCACGAGATCTGCCACGTCGTCCACCCTAGGCCGTCGTGCCGGGAGGCCCGCCGACGACCGGACCCGACGCCGGGAGCCCCCGCGCGCCGGCCCGTCCGGCCCGTCCGGCCCGTGGGAGCGACGCGATCGCCGAGAGCACCAGCACCATCCCCGCGACGCCGAGCACCCCGAGCCGCTCGCCGAGGAAGACCGCCGCCACCAGGCCCGCCGTCACCGGCTCGACCAGGGTCGCGACGACGGCCGCGCTGCTCGACGTCGTCCGCAGGCCGGCGTACAGGAGCGCGTAGGCGAGCGCGAAGGTCAACGTGCCGAGGTAGACCAGCACCGCAAGGGCGACCGGGTCGGAGGTGCCGGCCGGGCCGCCGAGCAGCAGGGCGACCGGCACCAGCCCGACCGCGCCGACCGTCGTCGTCGCGGCGGTGAGCGCGAGGGGGTCGCTCCCACGGGCGAGCGGCTCGCCCAGCGCGGTCGCGGCGGCGTACGCCGTCCCGGAGGCGACGGCGGCCAGGACGCCGAGCACCGGCGTGGGCCCGGTCTCGCCCGGGCCGGCCGCGGTGCTGACGAGCACCAGGCCGGTCAGCGCGGCGAGCACGGGGAGGACGCCGCGCGGGCGGGACCGCGCCACGACGGCGTCGCGCGCCACGAGCAGCACCGGCGCGAGGCCGAGGCTGACCACCGTGGAGACGGTGACGCCGACCAGCACGACGGAGGCGAAGTACAGCGCCTGGTACGCGGCCGTGCAGAGGCCGACGACGGCGACCCGGCCGGGGCGCGCGCGCAGCAGCCGGCGGACCTCGCCGAGCCGACCGGCCACCAGCGCCGCGGCGAGCAGGACGACGGCCGCCAGGCCGGTCCGCCACCCGCTGATGGTCAGCACGGAGAGCGGCGCGTGGTCGCGGACGACCTGGACGGCCAGGCCGCCGGTGCCCCACAGGACGCCGGCGAGACAGATCTGGAGCAGGCCCGCACGGGCCCGGGAGGAGGACATGACGGTGCTTTCACGGTGCTGTCGGAGACGGTCGGACACGGCTTCTCCGGAGCAACCGGGGTCGCGCTCCGGGTCAGGAGACCGGGGGCGGGAGCACGCAGCGCAACGTCATGGGGATCAGTCTGGCACCTCGGGGAGCGGTCGCGCCGACACGCCTGCGGCCCGGGACCCCCGCAGGGTGTCCCGGGCCGCAGCCGTCGTCGGATCGGTCGGTCAGTCGGTCAGTCGGTCAGTGACGCGGTCGGCGGGTCCGCCCCGGCTCAGTAGCCGGGGTAGGCCCACGCCGTCACGTTCTGGGTGTCCTCGGTCCCGGTGAAGCCCTCGGCCGGGGAGTAGGTGTCCTCGACGAACCGGACGTTGAGGTCGTCGGCGGTCCCGCCCACGCCGTCGGGCCCGACACCGAACAGGTTCTGGAAGTTGGCGCCACCGGAGTCCATCAGGTTGACCACCTCCGAGAGGTTGTCGGTGTGGTAGCTGCCGATCATGTGACCGACCTCGTGGGCGGTCACGTTGCCGACGCCGTTGGCCACGAACGCCTCGACGTCGCTGGCGTCGGTGAGGTAGGTGTTCAGCGACGCGGGCCCGGACGGGTCGCTCAGCACGTCGAGCAGCACCAGCGCGGTGTCCTCGTGGCCGTAGTTGCCCGGGTCGATGTACTGCGCGATGCCGATCGTCGAGATGCCCGACTCGTCGATCGTGCCGCCGACCACGACGCGGGAGACGTTCGTCCGTCCCGCGAGCTCGGGGTGGCTGCGCGAGTTGACGACGGTGACCCTCGGGTCGTTCAGGCCGCCGTGCTCCCCGACCTCCTCGAGGTTGCGTCGCACGGCGTTGGTGATCTTGTTGATCATCGCCCGCTCCCGCGCCCGGGCGATGCCCCACTTGCCGAGGAACGCCGAGAACGGGGACAGCTGGCGCACGCCGGGACCGCCCCACAGACCGGTGTTGACCCGGCCACCCTCGAAGTCGAGGTAGACGGTCTGGCTCTTGTTCCGGTCGAGCTGGGCCCCGGGCCGGTAGCCCTCGACCTGCACCGAGTAGTCGCCGACCAGGCCGGAGACGTCGAGGACGTACCAGCCGGCCTCCTCCGCGACGTAGGCGAAGGTCGTGTTGCCGCCGCCGGGCAGCGGCGACTCCGGCGCGTACAGCGAGGACGCGTCGACGCCGGGGGCGCCGACCGCCTGGTCGCCGTCGGGGCGGAAGACGGTCAGCCCGTCGGCGTTGCCGTTCGCGACGCCGCCCACGACGTCCCCGGGACGCAGCTTGACGGCGTAGAAGTCGCGGTCGACCTCGGTCTGGGTGATCGCGAGGTCGTAGGGCCCCTCGTCGGCCCCGCCGGCGCCCGAGCCGCTGTCGGCCGGGTCCTCCGGGAGCGGGCCGGCCGGCGAGTAGCCGCCGACCAGCAGGTAGTAGGTGCCGTCGGCCTCGGCGGAGTACTCCAGGAGGCTCGCGACGCCGACCCCGCCGTCGTCGTCGGCGGCGACCAGCTCGCCCGCGGCGTCGTAGAGGGCCAGGATCGTGTCGGTGGTCTGGCCGGAGGTGTCGGCGACCAGGGACAGGCCCGCCTCGAGGTCGACGGAGTAGACGTCGAAGTCGTTGGTGCCGTCACCGGTGGAGCCGTGCGGTCCGTCCCCCAGGACGCCGGTCGTGGTGACCGCCGAGACGCCGTCGATGCCGGAGTCGCCCGCGAGCGGGATCGAGCCGTTGTCCTCCGGGACCGGTTCCAGCTCCTCGGCCGCGGGGACGGGCAGCTCGGCCTGGGAGCCGATGATCCGCACGACGTTGTTCTTGGCCTTGGCGGTGCCGAAGGCGCTGATCCGCTCGGCGTTGGCGAGCGAGTCGTTCGACCCCGAGGTCCCGTCGGACTCCTCCTCGTCGTGGACGACGACCGCCGCGGCGGCCGGCGTGACCTGGTTGGCCCGGGTGCGCGCCGACCGGTAGGTCTGCGTGGCGACCCGCTTGTCGGCGCTCGCCGCCATCCGCGTGCGCCACGCGGCGTAGTCGGCGGCGGTGGCGTCGGCGACGTTGGCGATGTAGGGGTTGACGCCGATCGCGCCGCGCGCGTTCGGGGCGGCCTTGGGCGCGACCTGGAAGCCGGCCGCCAGGGCCCGTTCCTGGTCGGCGGTCAGGTCCTGCGGGGCCGGGGCGGCCAGGGCTGCACCCGAGACCACCAGCGCGGTCAGGGTGAAACCCACGGTGCCGATCGTGCGAGATCGACGACGAGAACGAGCCATGTGCGGTGTCCCTCCGAGTAGAGAGTGGCCACGGAGGAACGCACGCCGGGACGACGGTCGACGTCGTCACGGATCAGGCGGGCCCCCGATGGCCCGGATCCCGAACGTAGGCCGTCGGGGCCGTCGAGCGCCAGGGGTGGGCGCCGGAAATCGACGGGGGCTGGGGACTCAGCCGAGGACGACCTCGACGCGCTGGAACTCCTTGAGGTCGGTGTAGCCGGTCGTGGCCATCGAGCGACGCAGCGCGCCGATCAGGTTCATGGTGCCGTCGGCGACGCGCGAGGGGCCGAACAGGATCTCCTCGAGCGAGCCGACCTGGTCGAGCTTGACGCGGCGACCACGGGGCAGCGCCTCGTGGTGGGCCTCGGTGCCCCAGTGGAAGCCGTGCCCGGGGGCATCGGTCGCGCGGGCGAACGGCGAGCCGACCATGACGGCGTCCGCGCCGCAGGCGATGGCCTTGGCCAGGTCGCCGGACTTGCCGATCGAGCCGTCGGCGATGACGTGGACGTAGCGGCCACCGGACTCGTCGAGGTAGTCACGGCGGGCGGCGGCGACGTCGGCGACCGAGCTGGCCATCGGTACCGCCACGCCGAGCACGGTGCGCGTCGTGTGGGCCGCTCCCCCGCCGAACCCGACCAGGACGCCGGCGGCACCGGTGCGCATCAGGTGCAGCGCGGCCTGGTGGGTCGCGCAGCCGCCGACGATGACCGGCACGTCGAGCTCGTAGATGAACTCCTTGAGGTTCAGGGGCTCGACCTGGCTCGAGACGTGCTCGGCGCTGACCGTCGTCCCGCGGATCACGAACATGTCGACGCCGGCGTCGACGACGACCTTGGCGAACTCCTTGGTGCGCTGCGGCGACAGCGCGCCGGCGACGGTGACGCCGGCGTCGCGGATCTCGCGCAGGCGCTCGGTGATCAGCTCGTGCCGGATCGGCTCGGCGTAGATCTCCTGCATCCGCGCCGTCGCCTCGATGCCCTCCAGGCCGGCGACCTCCGCGAGCAGGTCGCGCGGGTCGTCGTAGCGGGTCCACAGGCCCTCGAGGTTGAGGACGCCGAGCCCGCCGTGGCGACCGAGGGCGATCGCGGTCTCCGGCGACATCACCGAGTCCATCGGGGCGGCGAGCACCGGCAGCTCGAAGCGGTAGGCGTCGATCTGCCAGTCGATGTTGACCTCCTCCGGGTCGCGGGTGCGCCGCGAGGGCACGATCGCGATGTCGTCGAAGGAGTACGCACGCCGGGCGCGCTTCGCCTGGCCGATCTGGATCTCGGTCATGCCCCCACTTTCCCACGACCGACGCTCACCGCAGCCACCGAGGGACGACGACGAGCCCGCCGACGGGGTCGCGGCCGACTCCGCGCACCTCGAGCGTGCCGCCCACGCGGGTGCTCCGTGCCAGCCAGCCGAGGCCGCCGCCGGTGCCGCCGGTGCCGCTGGAGGAGAACGCCGAGCCTCCGACGCGCCACTCGGGCACCCGGTACCCGACGACCAGCACGCCGACGGCCCGGGCCCGGGCGTCGTCGACGGGACGGACGACGCAGTCGGGCCGCGACCACGGCGCCACCGATCGCGACGAACGGCTCCGGGATCGCGACCCGGGCCGCGGAGGGCGGTGCGGCCGCCGTCACGGGCGCGGACGGGACGAGGCTCAGCCCGCGGTGCCCGCGGTGCCCGCGGTGCCCGCCGCGACGGCCTCGCGCAGCCCGCGGCTGGCGAGCCGGTCGGCGCGCTCGTTGCCGTCGATGCCGGAGTGACCCTTGACCCAGTGCCACTCGACGTCGTGCTCGGCGCACGCGGCGACGAGCCGCTGCCACAGGTCGACGTTCTTCACCGGCTGCTTGGCCGAGGTCCTCCACCCGTTGCGCTGCCAGCCGGCGACCCACGTCGTGATGCCGCTGCGCACGTAGACGCTGTCGGTGAACAGCTCGACCCTCGATCGTCGCGTGAGCGCCTCCAGCGCCATGATCGGCGCCAGCAGCTCCATCCGGTTGTTGGTGGTGGTGCCGGCCTCGCCGCCGCACAGCTCCTTCTCGTGGACGCCGTGCCGCAGGAAGGCGCCCCACCCGCCGGGGCCGGGGTTGGGCACGCAGGCTCCGTCGGTGTAGATCACGACCTCGCTCACGGGGGCGAGCGTAGGGCCTGCCCCCGGCGGGACCCGACGGGACCCGAAGGGACCCGGTGAGACTCCGTGGGATCCGGTGCCGCCCCGGTGCAACCCATCGGGCCCGGGCTGCGTCTCCCTCGTAGCACCTGACCCTGTTCTCGGACCCGGAAGGACGTCGCCGTGCGCCGTCTCCCCAGCCTCACCGCCCTCCTCGCCCTCGTCGCGACCCTCGCGGTCGTCGTCACCCTCACCTCGCTGCCGGCCACCGGCCCGGCCGCCGCCCAGCCGAGCACCGCCGGGAGCACCGCCGCGAGCACCGCCGGGAGCACCGCCAGCGGCACCGGCGAGCCCGCTCAGCCACCCGCCACCAGGGCGGTGGTCGTCCGCCCCGTGACCAGCGAGGGTCGGCCGGCGCCGGGGTGGACGACGTCCCGGCTGAGCGGCTCGGTGACCTGCGACGGAGCGGCGCCGGGCGCGGTCGACCCGCGCATCGCCGGGTGCTACCCGACCGCCTACGGCCTGCAGGCCTGCTGGCGGTCGACGGGCCACACCGTGCTCTGCGTGCGCGACGCCCGCGGCCGGCAGCTGTTCCGGGTCCGCCACGAGGGCCGCTTCCCGCGCGGCCTGCAGGCTCCCACCGAGCCGACGCCGGTCACGCTGGCCCTCGACGGCGGCCGCCGGTGCCTGTCGCGCGTCGGCGGCGCGTGGGGCGCGCCGCCGCAGCACCCCGACTGGATCGGCTACTACTCCTGCACCCAGGGTGCCTCGGTCTACGGTCCGCCCGACCTGGCCGACGGGATCGACCGCACCGGTGACGCCTGGCGGGTGCGGCTGCTGCTCGAGGAGCAGGGCACGCTCGTGCGGCGCCACGTGCGCACCGTCTGGTACGTCGGCACCGCGGCCGCCTGAGACCGGCCTAGGCGCCGGTGTAGTTGGGTGCCTCGACGGTCATCTGGACGCCGTGCGGGTGGCTCTCCTTGAGCGAGGCGGAGGTGATCCGGACGAACCGGCCCTTCTCCTGCAGCTCGGGGACGGTGCGCGCGCCGACGTAGAACATCGACTGCGTGAGACCGCCGATGAGCTGGTGGGCGACCGCGGACAGCGGGCCGCGGTAGGCGACCTGGCCCTCGATGCCCTCGGGCACGATCATGTCGTCGCTGGTGACCTCGGCCTGGAAGTAGCGGTCCTTGGAGTAGGACTTCTTGCCGCGGCTCGACATGGCCGCGAGCGAGCCCATGCCCCGGTAGGACTTGAACTGCTTGCCGTTGACGAAGACCAGGTCGCCGGGCGACTCGTCGCAGCCGGCGAGCAGGGAGCCGACCATGACGCTGTCGGCGCCGGCGACGATCGCCTTGGCGATCTCGCCGGAGTGCTTCATGCCGCCGTCGGCGATCACCGGGACGCCGGCCGGACGGGCGGCCAGCGACGCCTCGTAGACGGCGGTGACCTGCGGGACGCCGACCCCGGTGACGACCCGCGTGGTGCAGATCGAGCCCGGGCCGACCCCCACCTTGATCGCGTCGGCCCCGGCGTCGACGAACGCCTGCGCGCCCTCGCGGGTGGCGACGTTGCCGCCGATGACCTGGACGTGCCTGGTCGCCGGGTCGGTCTTGAGGCGCTGGACCATGTCGAGCAGCATCCGCACGTTGCCGTGCGCGGTGTCGGCCACGAGCACGTCGACGCCGGCCTCGACCAGCGTGGTGGCGCGCAGCCACGCGTCGCCGAAGTAGCCGATCGCGGCGCCGACCATGAGCCGGCCGTGGCCGTCGTTGGAGGCCAGCGGGAACTGCTCGCCCTTGACGAAGTCCTTGACGGTGATCAGCCCGCCGAGGCGACCCTGCTCGTCGACGAGGGGCAGCCGCTCGCGCTTGTGCCGGCGCAGCAGCAGCGTCGCCTCCTCGCGGGAGATGCCGATGGCGCCGGTGACGAGCGGCATCGGCGTCATCACCTCGTCGACCTTCGTCGTCGCCCACTCCGCGACCGGGGTGAAGCGCAGGTCCCGGTTGGTGCAGATGCCGAGCAGCCGGTTGTCGGCGTCGACGACCGGGAGCCCGGAGACGCGGTACTCGCCGCAAATCCGGTCGAGCTCCTCCAGCGTCGCGTCGGGGCCGATCGTCACGGGGTTGGAGATGATCCCGGTCTGGGTCCGCTTCACGAGGTCGACCTGGTAGGCCTGGTCGGTGATCGACAGGTTGCGGTGCAGCACGCCGAGCCCGCCCTGGCGCGCCATCGCGATCGCCATCCGCGACTCGGTCACCGTGTCCATCGCCGCGCTGAGCATCGGCACCCGCAGGCTGATCTCGCGCGTGAGGCGCGTGGTCGTGTCGATGTCGTCGGGCGCGAGGTCGGAATGACCGGGCAGCAGCAGCACGTCGTCGTAGGTGAGACCGAGGGCGGCGAACTTCTCAGGAACCTCCACGCTCCCAGCCTACGGCGTGACCCGCGCCGCACCGGTCGTGGCCTTCTGGATGAACCGCTCGCCGCGGCCCGCCGTCAGGCTGGTCGGGTGACCGACCAGCTCCCAGCCCACGTCCTCGTGCTCTTCGGCGCCACCGGCGACCTCGCGGCACGCAAGCTCTTCCCCGGTCTCTACCGCCTCGCCGCGGCCGGCCGGATGCCCGAGGAGTACGCCGTCATCGGCTCCGGGCGGCACTCCCCCGGCACCGACGCCGAGTTCCGCGACCAGCTCCGCGAGGCCCTCGCCGAGAGCGTCGACGACCTCGACGACGAGGTCGCCGACGACCTCCTGGCCCGGGTGCGCTTCCAGACCTCGGACGCCGACGACGGCGCCGACCTCGCGGCCGCCGTCCGCGACGCCGAGGACCGCCTCGGCGGCGACGACGTGCGCCGGCTGGTCTACCTCTCCGTCCCGCCGGCCGCGATGGAGCCGATGATCGCGATGCTGGGCCGCGAGGGTCTCACCGACCGGGCCCGGGTCGTCGTGGAGAAGCCGTTCGGCCTCGACCTCGAGAGCTCGCGCAGCCTCGACGCCGCCCTCAAGGACGTCGTGGCGGAGGAGCAGGTCTTCCGCATCGACCACTTCCTCGGCAAGGAGGCGGTGCAGAACATCCTGGCGCTGCGCTTCGCCAACGGCCTCTTCGAGCCGGCGTGGGACCGGCGCAGCATCGCGTCGGTGCAGATCGACGTCCCCGAGACGCTCGCGATGGAGGGCCGCGGCAGCTTCTACGAGTCCACCGGCTGCCTGCGCGACATGGTCTCGACCCACCTGTCGCAGCTGCTCGGCTTCATCGCGCTCGAGGAGCCGGCCGAGCTCACCGCGCAGGCCGTGCGCGACGCGAAGTCCGCCGTCTTCGAGGCGGTGCGGCCCCTCGACGCGAGCCGCGCCGTCTACGGCCAGTACGACGGCTACCGCGACGAGGACGACGTCGACGCCGACTCCGACGTCGAGACCTTCGTCGCCCTCGAGATGTACGTCGACAACGAGCGCTGGCGCGGCGTCCCGTTCTACCTGCGCACCGGCAAGGCGCTGGCCGAGACCCGGCGCACGATCACGCTCCGGTTCCGCGAGGCCGCGGGCTCGCTGTTCGGCGACCCGGCCGCGCTCGCCGCGCAGCCGCCCAACGACCTGGTGCTCGAGCTGACCGACGACGTCCAGGTGCGCGTCGACGTCCGCGCCAAGCGACCCGGTCCCGACCTCGCCCTCGTCGAGGGCTCCTTCCACCTGGCGCTCGCCGACGACGTCCCGGCGGAGGTGTCGGACCCGCTCGAGGCCTACGAGCGGCTGCTGCTCGACGTGATGCGCGGTGACCAGACCTTCTTCACCCGCTCCGACGAGGTCGACCGGCTCTGGCAGGTGGTGCAGCCGCTGCTCGACGAGCGGCCCCCGGTGCACCCCTACGAGCAGGGCTCCTGGGGTCCCCAGGCCGCGCTCGACCTCGCCGAGGGCGGGTGGCGGCTGCGGTGAGCCCGGCCGAGCACGGTCACGCGCAGGCCGAGATCGCCGACCACGGCGTCATCGGCGACCTGCGCACCTGCGCCCTGGTGTCGACCGAGGCGACCATCGACTGGTTCTGCGCCGGCCGCTTCGACGCACCCAGCGTCTTCGGCGGGCTGCTCGACCCCGACGCCGGCTCCTGGCGGACGTGGGTGGTCGACGGCCACACGCGCACGACGCAGTTCTACCTGCCCGACTCCGCGATCCTGGTGACCCGGTTCCTCACCGAGGACGGCGTCGCGGAGGTGCACGACTTCTTCCCGGTCGAGCGTGCCCACGACCCCGACCACCGCCAGCGGATCGTGCGCCGGATCATGGCCGTCCGCGGGACGGTCCGGGTCCGCACCGAGCTGCGGGCGCGACCCGACTACGGGCGCGTCGTCCCGGACGTCGAGGTGCTCGCGCCCCGCCGGCTGCTGCTGACGTCCGGCGACCTGCGCCTCGGGCTGAGCGCGAGCCACGACGTCGAGGTGGGCGACGACGTCCTCTCGGCGGAGTGCGTGCTGCGCGCCGGCGAGGAGGCCCGGTTCTCCCTGCACGTGCTCGAGGACGGCGCCGACCTGCCCGACGACGACGTGACCGACGAGCTCGACCGCACCGCGCGGTACTGGCGCGGCTGGCTGGCCCAGTCGACCTACCGCGGCCGCTGGCGCGAGATGGTCGACCGCTCCGCCATCACGCTGAAGCTGCTCACCCACGAGCCCAGCGGCGCGATCGTCGCCGCCCCGACGACCAGCCTGCCGGAGGAGATCGGCGGCGAGCGCAACTGGGACTACCGCTACGTGTGGATCCGCGACGCGGCGTTCAGCCTCTACGCGCTGCTGCGGCTGGGCTTCACCGACGAGGCCGAGTCCTTCATGCGGTGGCTGTCGGAGCGGCTCGGCGACGACCAGGGCAACGACGACGTCGGCCCGCTGCGCAACCTCTACGACATCGACGGCGGCGTCCCGGCCGAGGAGCACGAGCTCGACCACCTGCGCGGCTACGCCGACTCCCGCCCGGTGCGGGTCGGCAACGCCGCCGCCGAGCAGCTCCAGCTCGACATCTACGGCGAGCTGATCGACTCGGTCTACCTGTTCAACAAGTACAGCGCCGGCATCAGCCTCGACGCGTGGTCCGACCTGACCCGGGTGGTCGAGTGGCTGATCGAGAACTGGGAGCGCCCCGACGCCGGCATGTGGGAGATCCGCGACGACCCGCGACCGCACACCGTGTCGCGCCTGATGTGCTGGGTGGCGATCGAGCGGATGATGCGCACCGCGCGCCAGCGGGGGCTGCCCGGCGACCTGACGCGCTGGGGCGAGGCCCGCGACGCCATCCAGCGCCGCATCGTCGAGGAGTGCTGGGACGACGAGGTCGGTGCGTTCATGTCCGCCGAGGGCGCCGACACCGTCGACGCCGGCGTCCTGCTGATGCCGCTGGTGAAGTTCCTCGCGCCCAACGACCCGCGCTGGCTCTCGACGCTGCGGGTGCTCGAGGAGCGGCTGGTCTCCGACAGCCTGGTCTTCCGCTACGACCTGGGTCACACCACCGACGGCCTCGACGGGCCGGAGGGCACGTTCTCGCTCTGCTCGTTCTGGTACGTCGAGGCCCTCACCCGCGCCGGCCGGCTCGACGACGCCCGCCTGGCGCTGGAGAAGATGTTCACCTACGCCAACCACCTCGGGCTCTACGCCGAGCAGGTCGGGCTCACCGGCGACCAGCTCGGCAACTTCCCCCAGGCCTTCACCCACCTGTCCCTCATCAGCGCCGCGATGAACCTCGACCGCCGCCTCACCTGACGCCGACCCGTCGCTGATCAGCGACGGGTCGGCCCAGGACTCGCTGACCCGTCGCTGATCAGCGACGGGTCAGCGGTCGAGGGGGCGGAGCTCGGTGACGGAGATGCGGACGGTCAGGGTCTCGCCGGCCATCCGGATCCGGCCGCGCATGCCTGCGGAGAGCACCATCGGCATCACCGCACGGTTGTCGTGGGCGGTGGTGAGCACGATCTCGGAGGCGCCGAGGCCGCGCGCGAGGCGGGCGGAGTCGCCCAGCAGCCGGGTGCCGATGCCGCGGCGCTGCCAGGCGGCGTCGACCCGGATGTCGACGGTGAAGACCGTCGGGTCCTCGGTGCTGGCGACCACCACGGCCCGGCCGGCGGCGACGCCGTCGGCGAGCGCGGTCACCGTGCCGCCGTCGACGACGTAGGTCGGCACCGCACCGGCCCCGATCCGTCGTCCACCGGACGGCGCGAAGGCCGGGCGTTCGCGGCCGAGCACGTCGCTGACGAGCTCGGCCATCGCGGCGCCGCGGGCGTGCTCGACGGCGGTGAACGGGGCGACCCGCCGGATCTGCACCTGGACGTCGCCGACCACCATCTCCATCACGTCCTGCGGTCCCTCGCCGGGCAGCACGTCGGCGTCGAAGAGGTGCGCCACGACGTCGGGGAACGACGCCGGCTGGGCCAGCACCGAGCGGGCCGCCTGCACGAAGCGGGTCGGCTGGTCGAGCAGCGCCTCCTCGGTGCAGGTCGCGGCCACCACGTCCCGGCCGCCGGAGCGCTCGTGCAGGACCACGAGGTCCTCGGCGGTCCACTCGTCGGGGGTCCGCAGCACGAGCTCGTCGGTCACCCGGTCGTTGTCGGGGAAGGCCTGGACGCCGACGATGTTGGCGCCGGCCTTGCCGCACTCCGCCGCCAGCTCGGCCAGGGCGCCCGGGCGGTCGGGCAGGGTGACGCGCACTCTCCACAGCATGCCTCCAGCGTCCTCGGCCGTCGTTGCACCCGCAAGTCCCCCGGGTTGCGGTGAGGTTGCATCCAGCCCGGCGTCCGGCTCAGAGGACCTGGATGTCGTCGACCTTCCAGACCCCGTCGGTGAGGACGACGTCCACGAGCACCCGGTTGCGCCCGAGCACCTCGCTCTCGCCGGCCGCGAGACCACGCCCGGAGACGAGCACCTGGTCGACGTAGAGGAGGCAGACGACGTCCTCCCCGCCGCCGGTGCGGACCACCCCTGCTCCACGCACCCGCGCCTCGGTGACGGCCTCGCGCTCGCGGGCGAAGGGGCGGACCTCGCGGCCGAAGACCCGGGCGAAGCGGGCGGCGTAGGCCGGGGTCATGGTCTCCGAGGCGGCCCTCAGGCTGCCGGTGAGGTCGGCGTGGTCGTAGCCGAAGGCCAGCGGGACGGCCGCGACCGCCGCCTCGAGCCCGTCGCCGCCGGGTCCGAGCAGGTCGGCGACCTCGTAGTCGCCGCGGCTGTCGGGCGCGCTCGGGGCGACGTCGGGGCGGGTGAGCGCGAGCGCGACCGTCAGGCCCGAGCCCGCCAGCACCAGGGCGAGCAGGACGACGACGCGACGACGCAGCGGGCCCATCAGCGCACCTCCTCGAACGCCGCGACCAGCCACTCGTCGTCGACCAGGTCGAGCACCACGCGGGTCCGGTACGGGGCCGTGCGCCGTCCGGTCGGCGCCACGGTCGTCACGTCGAGGGTGACCAGGACCTGGGCCCGGTCGGCGACGAGGAGCTCGGTGGCGGCGCCGTCGGGCTCGAGGGCCGCGCTGAGCCGCAGCCGCTGCTCGGAGACCCGGGCGGCGAGGGCCGCCGCGCCGGCGTCGTAGGACGCGACGAACTCGTCGGTGCCCAGGGCGCGCATCGCGTCCATGTCGCGCTCGACGTGTCGGTGGTCGAGGGTGAAGTAGGTCCGCGCCGCGCGGCGCGCGGCGAGGACCGCACGGCCCGCGACGTCGTCCTGCCAGCGGGCCGCGCCGATGTCGGCGGGTCGCTGCGGGGAGACGTCGGGCTCGTTGCGGCGCTCGAGGACGAGCACCGTCGAGGTGGCGAGGACGGCGAGCAGCAGCACCGCGAGGACGACGGTGAGCAGGCGGGAGCCCCCGGCCGGTCGCCGGTCCGGCGCGTGGTGGTCCATCGCCCTCCCTCCCCAGGTCGGCACGGTGCCCGCCCACCCTGTCAGAGCCAGTCGCCCCCCGCGCGGATCTGGGGCACCGAAAAGCGGACCGACCCGCCGCGGTCACCCGCGACGGGTCGGAACGGTGCCGGCGGACCGGCGGGGTGGATCAGTGACCGTGGCCGTGGCCGTGGCCGCCGGCGGCGGCCTCGTCCTCGTCCTCGGGCTTCTCGACGATCAGCGTCTCGGTGGTCAGCAGCATCGCGGCGATGGAGGTCGCGTTGATGAGGGCCGAGCGGGTGACCTTGACCGGGTCGAGGACGCCCTGGGCGACCAGGTCGCCGTAGGTGTCGTCGGCGGCGTTGTAGCCGTTGCCCAGGCCGAGCTCGCGGACCTTGGAGGTCACGACGTAGCCGTTGACGCCGCCGTTCTCGGCGATCCAGCGCAGCGGCTCGTCGGCGGCCTTGCGGACGACGCGGACGCCGAACGCCTCGTCGCCGGTGAGGCCGAGGTCCTTGTCGAGGACCGCGACGGCGTGGATGAGCGCCGAGCCACCGCCGGGGACGATGCCCTCCTCGATGGCCGCGCGGGTCGCGGAGACGGCGTCCTCGATGCGGTGCTTCTTCTCCTTCAGCTCCACCTCGGTGGCGGCGCCGACCTTGATCACGCAGACACCGCCGGCGAGCTTGGCGAGGCGCTCCTGGAGCTTCTCGCGGTCCCAGTCGGAGTCGGTGTTCTCGATCTCGGCCTTGATCTGGTTGACCCGGCCCTCGACCTCGGCGGAGTCGCCCGCGCCGTCGACGATGGTCGTGTTGTCCTTGGTGATGACGACGCGACGCGCGGTGCCGAGCACCTCGAGGCCGACCTGGTCGAGCTTGAGGCCGACCTCGGGGGCGATGACCTGGCCACCGGTCAGCGTCGCGATGTCCTGCATCATCGCCTTGCGGCGGTCGCCGAAGGCCGGGGCCTTCACCGCGACGGCGTTGAAGGTGCCGCGGATCTTGTTGACGACCAGGGTCGACAGCGCCTCACCGTCGACGTCCTCGGCGAGGATGAAGAGCGGCTTGCCGGCCTGGATGACCTTCTCGAGCAGCGGGAGGAGCTCGGAGATCGCCGAGATCTTGCCCTGGTGCAGGAGGATGTAGGGGTCGTCGAGGACGGCCTCCATGCGCTCCGGGTCGGTGACGAAGTACTGGCTGATGTAGCCCTTGTCGAACTGCATGCCCTCGGTGAACTCGAGCTCGGTGCCCATGGTGTTGGACTCCTCGACCGTGATCACGCCGTCCTTGCCGACCTTGTCGAAGGCGTCGGCGAGCAGGTCGCCGATGTGGGCGTCGCGGCTCGAGATGGTGGCGACCGAGGCCATGTCGGCGCGGGTCTCGACCTCGCGGGCGGCCTCGAGCAGGGCGTCGGAGACGGCCTGGGCGGCGAGGTCCATGCCGCGCTTGAGGCCCATCGGGTTGGCGCCGGCCGCGACGGCGCGCAGGCCCTCGTGGACCATCGCCTGGGCGAGCACGGTCGCGGTGGTGGTGCCGTCACCGGCGACGTCGTTGGTCTTGGTGGCGACCTCCTTCGTCAGCTGGGCGCCGAGGTTCTCGAAGGGGTCGTCGAGCTCGATCTCACGGGCGACGGTGACACCGTCGTTGGTGATGGTCGGCGCGCCCCACTTCTTGTCGAGGACCACGTAACGGCCCTTCGGGCCGAGGGTGACCTTGACGGCGTTGGCGAGGGCGTCGACGCCGCGCTCGAGCGCGCGGCGGGCGTTCTCGTCGAACTCCAGGATCTTGGGCATGCGGTGGTGCTCCTTGCCGGGTGTGGTGCGGGGTGTGGTTCAGGGCCAGGACGGCGAACGGGTCGCCCGCCGACTTCACGCACGAGGCGCTCGTCAGGCGGACGACCCGCGCAGCTGATCTGGAAGGATCAGGAAGTGATCAGGAGACGACGGCGAGGACGTCGCGCGCCGAGAGGATGAGGAACTCGTCCCCGGCGTACTTGACCTCGGTGCCGCCGTACTTGCTGTAGATGACCTTGTCGCCGACGGCGACGTCGAGCGGGACGCGGTTGCCGTTGTCGTCGATGCGACCCGGACCCAGCGCCACGACCTCGCCCTCCTGGGGCTTCTCCTTGGCGGTGTCCGGGATGACCAGGCCGGAGGCCGTGGTCTGCTCGGCCTCGAGGGGCTTGACGACGATCCGGTCCTCGAGAGGCTTGATGTTGACCGACACGATGTCGACCTCCACTTTCGTTGTAACTCTGCGGGCTCACGTGGTGGGCCTGCTCGGTGGTACGCCGTCGCGGGGGTCGTACCTCTTCGCAAGCGCTGGCACCCTCGGGTCGAGAGTGCCAGTTCCGAAACTAGCACTCCCCCCTGACGAGTGCCAGGGAGGGTGGGGGTCGACCGGCCGGGCGCCCGTCGCGCCCGCCGGGCCGGAGCCGCCTGCGAAGATCAGGACATGGACCTCGACGCCTTCCACTGGCTGCTGACCGACGACGGTCAGGCCCTGCTGGCGACGGCGACCGCCCTCGTAGCCGGCGGTGACGACGAGCTCGCGGTCCAGACGGCGCTGCGCCGGACGGCGACGCCCGACCGGGTCGCCGCCGCGCTCACCCAGGTGACGCTGCGCCGGCGCGCCGAGGCCAAGCTCGGCGAGCGGGCCGCGCTGCTGTACTTCACCCCCGACGGGCTCGAGCAGGCCACCCGCGCCGCGGTCGCGCGCCACCGGGCCGGCCGGCTGACGGCGTTCGCGACCCGCACCCTGGTCGACCTCGGCTGCGGCATCGGCGGTGACCTGCTCGCCGCCGCCGAGGCCGGCATCACCTGCGTCGGCATCGACCTCGACCCGGTCCGGGTCGCGGTGGCCGGGGCCAACCTGGCCGCCCTCGGCCTCCCGGGGGCGGTGAGCGTGGCCGACGCCACCCGGATCGACACCTCGCCCTTCGACGTCGCCTTCGCCGACCCCGCGCGCCGCTCCGGGGCGGGCCGCACCTGGAGCCCCGACGCCTGGACGCCGCCCTGGACCTTCGTCGAGCGGCTCCTCGCCCGCGACGCCTGCGTGAAGGTGGCCCCCGGAATCCCCCACGACCTGGTACCCGAGGGCGTCGAGGCCGAGTGGGTCAGTGACCGCGGCGAGGTCAAGGAGGCCGCCCTGTGGTCGGGCAGCCTGGCCTCGACCCGTCGCCGGGCCACCGTCATCGGCGACGGCGGCCTGGCCACCCTCACCGAGGACGACGACCCCGGCGCCGCCCACGTCGGCGTCCGCGACGTCGGCGGCTACCTCTACGAGCCCGACGGCGCCGTCATCCGCGCCGGCCTGGTGACCGCGGTCGCGGCCGCGGTCGGCGGTGGGCTGGTCGACGAGCACATCGCCTACGTGACCTCCGACGACTCCTCCCGGACGCCGTTCGCCCGCGGCTACCGCGTGCTCGAGGAGCTCCCCTACCGCGAGAAGCAGCTGAGGGCGGCGCTGCGCGAGCGCGGCGTCGGGACGCTGACGATCAAGAAGCGCGGCGTCGACGTCGTCCCCGAGCAGCTGCGCAAGCGGCTCGCCCTCACCGGTGCCGCCGAGGCCACGATCGTGCTGACCCGGGTCGCCGGGCGGGGCGCCGCGTACCTCGTCGAACCGCTCTGACCCCGGGACGCCGCCGGCAGGGCTCAGCCGAGGCCGGCCTGCTCCGCCGCGATCGTGGTGTCGTCGCCGTGGCCGGTGTGCACCACGGTCCCGGCCGGGAGGGCGAACAGCCGGGCGCGGATGGAGTCCTTGATCAGGTCCTCGTCGCTGAAGCTGCGCCCGGTCGCGCCCGGACCACCGTTGAACAGGGTGTCGCCGGTGAAGACGCAGCCCAGGTCGGGGGCGTACAGGCAGACCGCGCCGGGCGCGTGACCCGGCGTGTGCAGCACCTGCAGCGTCGTCCCGCCGACCTCGATCGTGACGCCGTCGGCGAGGTCGAGGTCCCACAGCGTGGCGGTCTCGTCGTCGGGACCGCCGTGCGTGAGCTCCCACAAGGGACGGTCGGCCGGGTGCAGCATGATCGGCGCCCCGGACCCGCCGTTGGCGGCCGCGCGGAGCGCCGGTGCGACACGACAGTGGTCGTCGTGGGCGTGGGTGAGCACGATCGCCTTGATCGTGCGGTCGCCCACCACGGCCAGGATGTCCTCGACCGAGTGCGGGGCGTCGATGACGACGCACTCGGCGTCGTCGCCGACCACCCAGATGTTGTTGTCGACGTCGAAGGTCTGGCCGTCGAGGCTGAAGGTGCCCGAGGAGACCGCGTGGTCGACCCTGGCCCGGGTGGCCGTCACAGGATCACCACCGAGCGCAGGACGTCGCCGTCGTGCATCTTGGCGAAGGCGGCCTCGACGTCGTCGATGCCGATCTCCTCGGTGACGAACGCGTCGAGGTCGAGCCGGCCCTGGCGGTAGAGGTCGACCAGCATCGGGAAGTCACGGCTCGGCAGGCAGTCGCCGTACCAGCTCGACTTGAGCGAGCCGCCGCGGCCGAACACGTCGATCAGCGGCAGGTCGGGCAGCGTCATGTCGGGCGTCGGGACGCCGACCAGGACGACGGTGCCGGCCAGGTCGCGGGCGTAGAAGGCCTGCTTCCACGTCTCCGGGCGACCCACGGCCTCGACCACGACGTCGGCGCCGTCGGCGCCCTCGTAGGTCTCCGCGCAGATCCGCTTGATCTCCTCGACGGCGTCGACCTTGCTGGAGTCGACGGTGTGCGTGGCGCCCAGGCGGGTGGCCGCCTCGAGCTTCTTGGGGTCGATGTCGACGGCGATGACCGGGCTGGCCCCGGCCAGCGCGGAGCCCGCGACCGCCGCGACGCCGACGCCGCCGCAGCCGATGACCGCGACGGACTTCCCGCGGGTCACGGCGCCGGTGTTGATCGCCGCGCCGATGCCGGCCATCACGCCGCAGCCGAGCAGGCCCACGGCCGCCGGCCGCGCCTCGGGGTCGACCTTCGTGCACTGCCCGGCCGCGACCAGGGTCTTCTCGGCGAACGCGCCGATCCCCAGGGCCGGCGAGAGCTCGGTGCCGTCCTCGAGCGTCATCTTCTGGGTGGCGTTGTGGGTGGCGAAGCAGTACTGCGGCTCGCCCCGCTTGCACGCGCGGCACTGCCCGCAGACGGCGCGCCAGTTCAGGACGACGAAGTCGCCCGGCGCCACCCCGGTCACGTCGGGCCCGACGGCCTCGACCACGCCGGCGGCCTCGTGGCCGAGGAGGAACGGGAAGTCGTCGTTGATCCCGCCCTCGCGGTAGTGCAGGTCGGTGTGGCACACACCGCAGGCCTGCACCTTGACCACGGCCTCACCCGGTCCCGGGTCCGGCACGTTGATGGTGACCAGCTCGACGGGCTCTCCCTTGGCCTTCGCGACGACGGCCTTGACCTGCTGCATGCGTGCTCCCCTGCTCTGACTCGGTGGACGACGCTCGGTGCGTCACGGGCGACGTGACGCCGCGCCCGGCTCCCGGGAGCCACGGACGCCGCGTGAGCATCGTCCCCACCGTAGTCAGGCGCGCGCAGCCGCGCCCGCGGCGTCCCGGAACTGCGACGTGCCGCCGGGCCCCCGTGCGGGTCAACCCCGTGGCGTCGTCGGGCGTCGTACCGGGGTGAAGCCGCTCGCCGTCGCGCTGGTCCTCGTCGCGTTCGCCGCCTGCTCCGGCCCGGACGCCGGGCGACCGCCCCCGGCCCCGGCGCCCCCGGGCCCCGCCACCTCGGCGCCGGCCCCCGCGCGGGCGGCCCTGCAGCAGCTCCCGGTCGGGCCCCCGCCCCGCACCGGCCACGTCGTGGGCACGACGTACGTCGCCCGCGGCGGCGGCTTCGAGCTGCCGCCGAGCCGCTTCGCCCTGGGTGGGGTCGACGCGTTCCGCGGCGGCCTGCTGGTCGACGACGGCCGGTACTTCGAGGGCACCAGCGGCCTGAGCGTGGTCACCGCCGACGGCGTCGAGGAGCTCGACGGGTGCACGAGCGGGGGTGGGGCCGCGCACGGGGACACCGTCGCCTGGGCGACGTTCGCGTGCCCCGAGTCGGGGGTGCCGGCGCCGACGGTGCTGCACCTGCGCACGGCGGACGGCGAGCGGACCCAGCGCCTGGAGGACCGGCCGGGGCAGGGCGTGCTCACCGCCGTCGTCGGCCTGCTCGACGGCGACGTGCTCCTCAGTCGGGGCTCCGGCACGCGCGGGGTCCTCCGGTCCGACCTGGTCGGGGCGCCGCGCCGCATCACCGGCCTCGCCGGGGTGCGCGCGGTCGACGGGCGCTCCGGCCTGCTGGTGGGCGTCCCCGACACGGACGGCCGCGGCGTCGTCGTCCTGGACACCCGGGCCGGTCGCCGGCTCTGGCACGACCGGCGCTGGGGGGCCGTCGCCCTGGGCCCGGGTGGCCGGCTCCTCGGCTGGTCGCGGCGCGGCGGGTGGACGGTCCGCGACGCCCGCACGGGCGCGGTGCGTCACGTCCTCGCCGTCCCGCGCGGGCTGGGGATCCACGGCCTGGTGTGGGAGGACCGACGGCACCTGCTCGGCGTCGCCCGGCCGCCTCGGGGCGGGAGTCGCCAGGCGATCGTGCGGCTCGGGCTCGACGGCTCGATCGAGCGGACCACGCCGGTGGTCCGGCCGGGCCGGCGCACCGGCTACCTCCTGGCCCACTGACGTCGGCGGCCGGTTGCAACCTTCTCCGCACCGTTCGCGTCTTGGTGTCGTGAACGTGAGGGAGGAGCCGTGATGATGCTGCTGCACGGACGGGACAGACCCGACACTGGAGACATGACCCGGCACGGACGCCGCGACGCCGAGTTCACGGCGTACCTGCAGGCACGCCAGCCGAGCCTGCTGCGCACCGCGTACCTGCTCACCGGCGACCGGCACCAGGCCGAGGACATCCTGCAGACGTCGCTGGCCAAGCTGTACCTGGCCTGGGACAAGGTCAACGACCGGGCCTCGGTCGACGCCTACGTGCGCCGGATCATGGTCAACGAGAACAACTCGCTGTGGCGCCGGGCCTGGAAGCGCAAGGAGCACGCCACCGAGGTGCTGCCCGAGAGCCCCCACCTCGACGCCTACGACGAGGGCCGCAGCGCCGCGCTGTGGGACGTCGTCACGTCCCTGCCACCGAAGGCGCGCGCCGTCGTGGTGCTGCGCTACTACGAGCAGCTGAGCGAGGCCGAGACCGCCGACGTCCTCGGCATCTCGGTCGGCACCGTGAAGTCGCAGTGCAGCCGGGCCATCGCGGCGCTGCGTGAGCGTGTGCCCGCCGACCTGCACCCCGGACGACCGGAGGAGGACCGATGAACGAGGACCGACCCGACCAGCACCCCGACCAGGACTGGGAGAGCGAGATGAGCAGCGAGTTCGACCGCCGCGTCCGCGACCTCCGCGAGTCCCCGTTGACCTTCGAGCACGTGAGAGGCAGAGCCGTGAGCATCAAGCGACGTCGCCGTACCGTCGTCGCGGCGAGCCTCGTGGCCGCCGCGGCCGTCATCACCCCCGTCGCCGTCGCCTCGAGCGGCGGCTTCGGCACCGACCGCAGCAGCGGGCCGCCGGTCGCCACCCAGACCCCGACCGCCGTCGACACCGAGACCCCGGCCCCGCCGGAGCCCGAGGGCCCCGGTTTTGCCTACCTCCAGGACGGCGACCTGCACCGCGCCGACGGCAGCGTCGTCGCCCTGCCCGGCGACTACACCTCCGCCACCGACCTCGGCGACCGGATCGTGGCCACCGCCCAGGCCGACAACGGCGACACGGTCGTCGACGTCGTCGAGGACGGCGCCGTGGTCGAGAGCTACTCGGCCTTCAACCCGCCGATCGCCTCGGTCACCGGCACCTACGTCGTCTTCATGACCCTCGACGGCGAGCTGCAGACCGTGGGGGACGACGGCCAGAAGGTGATCGCCGACGGCTTCGACCCCGAGCTGCAGTTCCCGATGGTCGCCACCGGCGACGACTGCGTCACCAGCTGCCGGGTCTTCCTCAACCAGAGCCAGGACGACCCGATCGAGGTCAACCAGGACGGCCGCGAGAGCAGCCCGGCTCCCGGCGTCCTGAGCGTGACCGGCGCGACGTCCGAGGGCGACCTGGTCACCGTCGTCACCCGGGTGCTCGACGACGACCTCACCGGCTGCAGCGCTCTGTGGGACCCGGCCGAGCAGGAGGCGGTGATCGAGGAGACCTGCGACTACAAGTTCCTCGACGTCTCCCCCGACGGCCGCTACCTCCTGGCAGGGGACCCCCAGGGTGACGGCTTCGGGAACCGGTGGGTCGCGGTCCTCGACACCGACCTCACCGAGGTCGCGAGACTCGAGATCGAGGACACCTCGGTGCCGTACGTGCGGTTCCTCGACGAGGACACGATCCTCGCGACCGCCTACGACGGGGCCTGGACGGTGCTCACCCAGGACGTCGGCGGGGAGCCCACCACCGTGCTCGGCCCGGTGCCGGGCGAGGACCTCGACCCGCCGTTCGTCCTGTCCGACTGATCCGGCTCAGGACCAGCGGAAGCTGGCCAGGACGCTCGCGACGACCTCGGCGCGCTCGGCGCCGGGGATGTCCTTGCCCTGCCGGACCTTGAGGGTGACCAGGTCGCCGTCGACGAGGGCGATGAGGACCTCGATCGACGACGCGCCGTCCCGGCCGGTCACCCGGCGCATCTCCACCCCGTCGACCTCGACCGGGTCCTGCACCATCCCGCGACCGCGCAGGTCGCCCTCGAGCACCGTCTCCTCGAGCTCGGCCGCGGTCGGGTCGGACGTCGTCGAGGGGAACTGCGAGAGCCCGATGAAGCTCGTCGAGCCGGCCCCGGGGTCGGTTCCCGTGGCCAGGAAGCTCGCCTGGCCCTCGGTGAGCCTCCAGCCCTCCGGGAGCCGCACCGTGGCGACGTCCATCGCCAGCTCGGGTCCGGAGGCCGGGACCACCGCCGCCTCGGTCGGCTCCGTGGGGCTCGGCGCCTGCGACGGGGAGCCCGCCGCGGAGGAGGTGGCGCTCGCCGACGGGTCCGGGCCGTCGCTCCCGGCACCGCCGTCACCACCGTCGTCGCCACCGCCGCCGCAGCCCGCGAGGGCGAGGACGGCGACCAGGACGGCGGCGGGGACGGCCTTGCTGCGGGACACGGATCGCACGATCGGGACCCCTTTCCGAGATCGGGACTACCCCGACCCTAACGAGTAGCGTGCCGGGCGTGGGGCGGGCGCCCGCAGGTTTACCGGTGTGGGCGAGGGGTAGGCGAACCGCGTCTCGGCCCGCAGCAGAGCAGCAGAGGAGAGTTCACGGATGAGCATCGGTCTGGCCGCACAGGCAGGCGCAGCGCTGGGCGCGATCAACGTCGAGGAGGCGACGATCCGCGAGATCGTCAAGATCCTCACCGAGAACGCCGACGACGTCGACCGCAACTCCCGCCCGAAGGGCGTGGCACCGGCCGTCTTCGGCGCCTCCGACCCCGGGCAGCAGTTCGGGCACCACGTGAACCTCGCCCACCAGCACGTGACCGAGGCGATGCGCGACCTGGTCGTCGGGCTGGAGGGCTACGTCGTCAAGATCCACCGCTTCCACGACGACATGGTCTTCACCGACGAGACCAGCGGCGACGGCTCGCGCCGCTCGACCGACCGCGTGGCCGGGGCGCCCGTCCCGACCCTCGAGGCCGTCGAGGGCTGCGCCGCCCCGCCCGACTTCACCAACACCACCTGCGAGATCCCGGCGGAGGAGGAGGGCTGATGCCCGGACCGTCCGAGATCGAGTTCCGGCGCTACCTCGACGGCGCCGACCACGAGCAGATCGACGAGGGGTCCGCGGAGTGGTACCGGTGCGCCGAGCTGCTCAACGTGGTGGCCGCGTCGATGCGCCAGGCCGCCCAGCGCGACCACGTCATCGGCGGCGAGACGGGTCCCGCGATGGGCCGCTCGTTCGTGGAGACGGCGCGGGGTCTCGACGAGCGCGTGCAGCTGCTGCGCGACGGCAGCCGGGCGCTCGACCGGACCGCGAGGGCGATCCGGGAGGCCCGGGAGGCGCGGCGCCAGATGGACGTCAGCAGCCCCGAGCTCGACAAGCCCGGCCCCTACCGCCGTCCCGTGGGGCCGGCGACGCCGGAGGACGTCACCGAGCAGCGCAAGCACGGTGAGTCGGTCAAGGAGTACAACGACAACCTCGAGGCCCGCGAGCGGATCTCCGGGGAGTGGACCCGGCGCCTCGACGAGGTCTTCGGCTCCGAGCTCGGCGACATCAAGCGGATCCACGGCGAGCAGGAGCCCGTCCGGCCGCCCGAGCAGCTACCCCCGACCGGCCCGACCGGCCCGGGGGGCGGTAGCCCCGACGCGCCGATCTCCCGCCCGCCGACGTCGGTGCCTCCCGGTACGCCCACCTCGCCCCCGACCTCGCCGCCGCCAGGCATCCCGCCGGGCTCCCCGCCGGGCAACCCGTCACAGCCCGGCTACCCGCAGGGCCCGACCCCGGGCACGCCCCAGGGACCCGGCGCACCCACCTCCCCGATCGCGCCGGGGGCACCCGCCCCTCCCGCGCCGGTCGGCCCGACGACACCGGGGTCGACCACCCCGATGGCCCCGATCTCGCCCCTCTCGCCCTCGGCGATGCCGCCGAGCCCCGGGTCGGCGGGGGCGCCGGGAGGCGTCTCGCCCGCCGCGGCAGCGGGGATCGGTGCCGGCGGCGCCGCCGCCGGTGCCGCGATCGGGGCCGGCGTCCGTCCGGGCGTCGTCACGCCCGGCACCCCGGCCGGGGCCCGCCCCATCGGCGCGAGCGGCCGGCCGGCCGGCACGGCCGGCGCCCTGGGTCGCGGCGGCGCGGCGGGAGCAGTGCCCACCTCGCGGCCGGCGGGTGGCCGGGGCGGCGCCGTGGGGTCCGCTCCCGGGTCACGCTCCTCCGCCGGCCGCGGCACCGGTGCGGCCGGACGCGGCACCGCGGGTCGGGGCACCGGTCGCGGGGCGGCCGGCACCGCCGGGGCGGCCGGGTCGCGCAACGGCAGCGCCAAGGGCACCCGGGGCACGGCCGGGGGCCGTGGGCCGGGCGGCGCCGGAGCCGCCGGTGCCGGACGCCGCTCGGGCCGCGACCAGGACGAGCAGGGCCGCGACCGCGACCTCTTCGACGACGGTCGCGACTGGATCGACGACGACGGCGTGGCCCCGGAGGTCCTCGACTGAGCACCCCCGGGACGGCCTCACCGGTCGACCGGGAGCAGCATCACCACGGCGGTCGCGCCGTCGCGGTAGTACCGGCGGCGACGGTCGATCTCCCCGAAGCCGCGCTGGGCGTAGAAGCCCAGCGCGGCCTCGTTGTCCTCCCGGACCTCGAGCAGCACCCGGTCGGCCCCGCCGGAGCGGGCCAGGGCGACGACGCCGTCGAGCAACAGCCCCGCGACCCCCGCGCGACGGTGCCGCGGCGTGACCGCGACCCGTTGCAGCTCGGCGATGTCGGCCACGACGCTCGCGGCGGCGTAGCCGACGACGACGCCGTCGAGGTCGGCGACGAGGTAGGTCACCGTCGGCGCCTCACCCGCGACCCCCGCGGCCACGAGTCCGAACGGCCACGCGTCGCCGCCGAGGTTCTCGGCCTCGAGGTCGGCGACCGCGGCGGCGTCGTCCGGGCCGGCCACCCGGATCGTCGGGGCGCTCGCCGGGCCGGCCGGGCTCACGAGACGGGCTTGGCGGCGCCGGGCGCGACGGCGTCGGGCCGCCGCAGGTAGAGCGGCTCCGGGTCGAGCAGCTCGACCCGCTCCTCCGTGACCGCGCGACCCAGCCACCCCGCCGACGGACGCAGCGGGCCGAGCCGGTTCGGGAAGGCCTCGGGGTAGAGCACCGCGCCCTCCCCCACGACCGGGACGGTGGTGGCCACGCTCGCGGGCCGGTCGACGGCCGGGCCGCCGGTGCGGACGCCGTCCTCGTCGTAGGCCGCGAGGTAGACCTCCTTGCGGCGGGCGTCGGTGGCGACCACGAAGCTCGCACCGACCGCGCCGGTGTCGACCGCCTCGACGGCCAGCGCGTCGAGGCTGCACACGCCGTAGACGGGGACCTCGAGGACGAAGCCCAGCGTGCGGGCGGTGACCAGGCCGACCCGCAGGCCGGTGAACGGGCCCGGGCCGACGCCGACCGCGACCGCCGTCACGTCGGAGCGCAGCGCGTCGCAGCGGCGCAGCGCCTCGTCGATGAGCGGCGCCAGCTGCTCGCCGTGCCGCATCGTCTCCTCCGAGACCAGCTCGGCCAGCACCTCGCCGTCGTCGAGGAGGGCGACGGTGACGGTGGGCGAGGCGGTGTCGAACGCGAGCAGCACGGTGACGACGTTAGGCCATGGCGGGCGGGGCCGGGCTCACGACGTCGCCCAGCGCGGGCCGAGCCGCAGGATCTCGACCGTGCGCGGGTCGAGCTCGCCGTCGGCCCCCTGGCCGCCGGCACCCGCGGAGCGCGTGATGCGGATCTGGAGGCGGGAGTCGGCGAGGTCCTCGGCGACCCCCTCGCCCCACTCGACCACCGTGACGGCGTCGTCGAAGGAGGTGTCGAGGTCGAGGTCGTCGAGCTCGGCGGCGCCGCCGAGGCGGTAGGCGTCGACGTGCACCAGCTCCGGGCCGTCCGAGGTCGACCGGTGCTCGCGGGCGATGACGAACGTCGGCGACGTCACCGCGCCCTCGACGCCGAGCCCGCGGCCCAGGCCCTGGGTGAAGGTGGTCTTCCCGGCCCCCAGGTCGCCGGTGAGGACGACCAGGTCGCCGGGGCGCAGCGTGCGGGCCACGCGGGCGCCGAGCGCCCGCATGTCGTCGGCGGTGGGCACCTCGTGGAACACCGGCACCGGCCGGACCAGCTCGACGTAGGGCGAGCGACGGTCGGTCTGCACGAACCCGCGGCGCACCCAGAAGGCGATCGTCGCCGGCAGCTCCTCGCGTGCGACCACCCGCAGCCACGGCCGGCCGACGGCGGCCTCGGACGCCGCCTGGATCAGCGCGCCCGCGACGCCGTGGCCCCGCGCGGCCGAGACCACGCCGAACCGGCGCAGGTAGACGGCGTCGCCGACGGCGTCGAGCAGCAGGGCACCGACCGGCACGCCGTCGACCCGGGCGACCAGGCCGCCACCGAGGGCCAGCCGGGTGGCGATGGAGGCCTCGGTCTCGGTGAGCGCGTCGGCCGGCGGGTGCAGCGGCGGGCGACTGCCGAAGGCGTCGCGCACGATCGCGAGCACCGCCGCGGCTGACTCGGGGCCGACGCGACGGACGCTGACCTCGCTCACCGGCCGGCTGCCCGGGTCGTGGCCGCCGTGATGAGCTGGTCGAGCTCGGCGTTGACCTGGTCGTGGCGCTCGAGCGGCACCATGTGACCGGCACCGTCGCACTCCAGCAGCCGGGAGCCGGGGATCCGGACGTGCAGCTTGCGCGAGTGCCCGATCGAGGTCAGCTTGTCGGCGTTGCCGCAGATGATGGAGACCGGGACCTCGTCGAGCACCTCGACGAAGTCGAACTTGTCGAGGTCGCGGAAGCTGGGGAAGAAGTCGGCGACCACCTCGAACGGCGTCTGCGACAGCATGTCGTCGACGAAGGAGACGTAGGAGCGCGGGACGTCGCCGCCGAAGGCGAACTGCCGCGTCGCGACGTTGGCGACCGCCCGGCCGACGCGGCGGGCCGAGTCGATCGCGCCGTGGCCGCGGTGCAGCGTCGCCATCGCCCGGTGCGTCAGCCGCCCGGTCAGGCGGGCGGGCAGCATGGGGAGCAGGACCCGGCTGGGGTCGAACCCGCCGGCGGTGGTCGAGATCAGCGCGACCCCGATGACCTTGGTGCCGATCAGCTCGGGGAGCTGCTCGGCGAGGGTCACCACGGTCATGCCGCCCATCGAGTGCCCGACCAGCACCACCGGGCCGTCGGGCACGACCTCGGCGATGACCTGCGCGAGGTCGCGGCCGAGCTGGTCGATCGTGGCGTGCTCGCGGTCGGAGCGGCCGGAGCGGCCGTGGGAGCGCTGGTCGTAGTAGACGCTGCGGACCAGGCCGCGGTAGGCGGCGCGCTGGAAGTGCCAGCAGTCCAGGTTCAGGCAGTAACCGTGCACGAAGACGACGGTGACCGGCGGCGTGGTGCCGGGGTCGACCTCGTCGACCTCGACGTGCAGCGGGACGCCGTCCTCGGCGACCACGGTGGTGGCCGGCGAGCGCAGCGAGCCGAACGGGACGTCGGCGCCGGCGACCCGGCTGATCGCGCGGTGCTGGCGCAGGATGCCGACGGCGGTGCCGGCCGCCGCGACGCCGAGGGCGCCGCCGATCGAGCCGATCACCCTGCCCTTGGTGCTCATCGGGGCCCCCGGTCGTCGTCACGGTCGGACTCGGGGTCGAGGTCGTGGTCGGGGTCGCGGTCGGGGTCGCGGTCGGGGTCGACGTGGCGGCGCGGCATCCGGCCGCCGACCCGGGTGACGATCTCGTAGCTGATGGTGCCGCACGCCTCGGCCCAGTCCTGGGCGGTCGCGCGGCCCTCGCCGGGCGGGCCGAACAGGACGACGTCGGTGCCGGCGGGCGGCTCGTCACCGCCGAGGTCGACCAGCACCTGGTCCATGCAGACCCGGCCGCGGAGCGGGCGCCGGGTGCCGTCGACGGCGACCTCGAGCCGGCCGCTGCCCGCGACGGGCACGCCCTCGGCGTAGCCGGCGGGGACCAGGCCGATCGTCGTCGGGGCGGCGGCGGTCCAGGTGTGGCCGTAGGAGACGGAGTCGCCGGCAGCCAGGTGCTTGACCAGCGCGAGCTCGGCGCGCACGGTCATCGCCGGGCGCAGGTCGGTGCCGTGCTCGACGCTCGGGGCGGGGTCGAGGCCGTAGCTGGCGAGGCCGACGCGGACGGCGTCGTAGCGGGCGCCGGGGCGCAGGATGGCGGCGGCGGAGTTGGCGAGGTGGCGCAGCGCGGGGCGCAGCCCGGCCGCCGCGGCGAGCGCCAGGGCATCGTCGAAGGCGGCCTGCTGGGCGTCATTGGCGGGGTGGTCGGGCTCGTCGGCGCAGGCCAGGTGCGACCAGATCCCGGTGACGGTCCAGGCACCGGCCTCCTCGCCGGCGCGGGCGCGGGCGAAGAACCGCTCCCAGTCGGCGCGGATCGCTCCCCCGCGCCCCAGCCCGGTGTCGACCTTGAGCTGCACGCGGGCCGGGACACCGGCGTCGGCGGCGGCGATCTCGTCGAGCTCGGCGACGGAGTAGGCCGTGAGGTCGATCCCGGCGCGCACCACGTCGTCGTACCGCTCGCCGGGGACCGTGAGCCAGGTGAGCACGGGGCCGGTGTCGCCGCCGGCGCGCAGCGCGCGGGCCTCGTCGAGGGTGGCGACGGCGAGCCACTCGGCGCCGGCGTCGCGGGCGGCGCGGGCGACCTCGACCATCCCGTGGCCGTAGGCGTCGGCCTTGACCACGGTGATCATCGTGGTGCCGACGAGCTCACGCAGCAGCCGGACGTTGTGACGGATCGCCGCGAGGTCGACGACGATCTCGGCTCGGGTCATGTCGTCGATTCTCGCAGCAGCGACCCGAGCACGCGTGGCAGGCCACGCGCGACGTCACCGGCGGTGATCGGACCGTCCGCGGCGGCGGCCGTCGCGGCGGCGCCGTGCAGCCAGGAGCCGACCGACGCGGCGTCGAAGGGGCTGAGGCCGGCGGCGAGCAGCGCCCCGATGACGCCGCCGAGGACGTCGCCCGCCCCCGCCGTGGCCAGCCACGGCGTGCCGGTGGTGGTGACCCGCACCCGGCCGTCGGGGTGCACGACGAGCGTGTGGCGACCCTTGAGCAGCACCACGGCGCCGTAGGTCTCGACGGCGCGGCGGGCGTGCTCGAGGGGACGCGCCTCGACGTCGACGCGGTCGACGTCGAGCATCCGGGCCAGCTCACCGGCGTGCGGGGTGAGGACCAGCGACTCGTGGCCGCCGCCGCGGGGGGCGTGGGCCAGCGCGTCGGCGTCCACGACGGTCGGGACGGCGTCGGCGAGGGCCTCGGCCAGGGTGCCGGGGGCGCCGTCGCCGCTGCCGCTGCCGACCACCCACGCCTGCACCCGGCCGGCGCCGACGACCTCGGGGTGCTGGGCGTGGACCAGGTCGAGCACGCCGCGGTCGCCGACGTAGCGGACCATCCCGGCGAGGCCGCAGCTCGCCCCGGCGACGGAGAGGAGCCCGGCGCCCGGGTAGGCGTCGGAGCCGGCCCGGACGCCGACGACGCCGCGGGAGTACTTCTGGGCGTCGGGGCCGGGTCGCGGCAGGAGGGCGGCGACGTCGGCGTCCTGCAGCGCCTCCGCGGCCGGCGCCGGCAGGTCGAGGCCGAGGTCGACGAGGTGCACGGTGCCGGCGGCCCGCGCGGCGGGGTCGAGCAGGTGGGCGAACTTGTGGGTGCCGAAGGTGATGGTGAGCGCCGCCTCGACGTGCGGGCCGTCGAGCTCGCCGGTGTCGACGTCGACCCCGCTGGGCACGTCGACCGCGACGACCGGCACGCCCGCGACGGCGTCCAGCGCCTGGCGGGCCCCGGGCCGCAGCCCGGGCCGGCCACCGATGCCGACGATCGCGTCGACGACGAGGTCGGGTCGGGTGCGCGGCGCCGTCGTGACCACGCGGCCGCCGGCTCGCCGCAGCGCCTCGAGGCCGGCCCGGTGGGCGTGGTCGGACAGCAGCCACGCCTCGACCGCGACCCCGCGCCGGGCGAGCACCGCGCCGGCGTGCAGGGCGTCCCCGCCGTTGTCGCCGGAGCCGACCAGGAGCAGCACCCGGCGTCCGTAGACCGTCCCCGCCGTCCCGAGGAGGTCGAGCACCGCGTGCGCCAGCCCGTGCGCGGCCCGCTGCATCAGCGCGCCGTCCGGCAGCCGCGCCATCAGCGCCCGCTCGGCCTCCCGCACCTGGTCGACCGTGTGTGCCCGCCTCATCCGCCCACCGTAGCCAGTGGCCGGGATTTCCCCGGTCGACCGGGGATCCCTGAACTTGTCGGCCGATATCCCGGCCCCCCAGTTCAGACTTCCCCGGTCGACCGGGGAAATCCCACCCGGGCTACGACTCCAGGACGACGACGGCGGAGGCGATGCCGGCGTCGTGGGAGAGCGAGACGTGCACGTGGACGACGCCGAGCTGGTCGGCGCGGGCGCGGACGGTGCCGCGGAGGTCGAAGCGGGGTCGGCCGGACTCCTCGGAGAACACCTCGGCGTCGTGCCAGGCGAGGCCGGCCGGGGCGCCGAGGGCCTTGGCGAGGGCCTCCTTCGCGGCGAACCGGGCCGCGAGCGAGGCCAGCGGGCGGGCGGCCTCGGCCGGGGTGAAGAGCCGGTCGCGCAGGCCCGGCGTCCGCTCCATCGAGGCGGCGAACCGGTCGAGGTCGCACACGTCGATGCCGACGCCGATCACGGCCACGGCGTGCTCCCGGTCGCGGGCGAGGGCGTCATCACTCGACCGTGACTGACTTGGCCAGGTTGCGCGGCTGGTCGACGTCGTGGCCGAGCGCGGTGGCGAGCTCGCAGGCGAAGAGCTGGAGCGGGACGACGGCGACCAGCGGCTGGAGCAGCACCGGCACCTTCGGCAGCCGGATGAGGACGTCGGCGTACGGCTCGATCCGGGTGTCGCCCTCCTCGGCCAGGCAGATGGTCTGCGCGCCGCGGGCCCGGACCTCCTGGATGCCGGAGATCATCTTCTCGTGCAGCTGGTCGCGCCCGCGGGGCGGGACGACGCACAGCACCGGCAGCCCCTGCTCGACCAGGGCGATCGGGCCGTGCTTGAGCTCGCCGGCGGCGAAGCCCTCGGCGTGCAGGTAGGCGATCTCCTTGAGCTTGAGCGCGCCCTCGAGCGCGACGGGGTAGCCGGCGTGCCGACCCAGGAAGAGGACCGAGCGGGTGCCGGTGTGGGCGCGCGCGAGGTCGTAGACCTGCTCGGCGCCGGCGAGCACCGTCGCGATGTGGTCGGGCATCGCCTCGAGCTGGCTCATCACCTCCTCGATCTCGTCGCCGAAGCGGGTGCCCTTGACCTGGGCGACGTAGAGCGCGAGCAGGTAGCAGGCGACCAGCTGGGTCAGGAACCCCTTGGTCGAGGCGACGCCGATCTCGGGCCCGGCGTGGGTGTAGATGACCGCGTCGGACTCGCGCGGGATGGTCGAGCCGTTGGTGTTGCAGATCGCGAGGACCTTGGAGCGCTGCGAGCGCGCGTGCCGGATCGCCTGCAGGGTGTCGGCGGTCTCGCCGGACTGGCTGATCGCGACGACGAGGGTCGAGTGGTCGAGGATCGGGTCGCGGTAGCGGAACTCCGAGCTGAGCTCGACCTCGACCGGGATCCGCGTCCAGTGCTCGATGGCGTACTTCGCGACCATGCCGGCGTAGAACGAGGTGCCGGCGGCGATGATGATGATCTTGTCGATGTCGCGGATCTCGTCGTCGGAGAGCCGCATCTCGTCGAGCTGGAGCAGCCCGGACGTCGAGCGCCGGCCCAGCAGCGAGTCGGCCACGGCGCGGGGCTGCTCGAAGATCTCCTTGCGCATGAACCAGTCGTGGCCGTCCTTCTCGGCGGCCGAGAGGTCCCAGTCGACGTGGTAGGCCCGTCCCTCGCCGGGGCGGCCGTCGAAGTCGGTGATCGCGACGGCGTCACGGGTGATGGTGACGACCTGGTCCTGGCCGAGCTCGAGCGCCTCGCGGGTGTGCTCGATGAACGCCGCGACGTCGGAGCCCAGGAAGTGCTCGCCCTCCCCCACGCCGACGACCAGGGGCGAGTTGCGCCGCGCCGCGACCACCCGGTCGGGGTCGTGGGCGTCGACGGCCACCAGGGTGAAGGCGCCCTCGAGCCGGCGGCAGACCTGCTGCATCGCCGTCGTCAGGTCGGCGCCGGCGGCCACCGCGAGCTCGAGCAGGTGGGCTGCGACCTCGGTGTCGGTCTCCGACAGCAGCACGTGGTCGTCGTCCTCGAGGCGGGTGCGCAGCTCGGCGAAGTTCTCGATGATGCCGTTGTGCACCAGCGCGACCCGGCGCTCGCTCCCCAGGTGCGGGTGGGCGTTGGCGTCGGTCGGCGCCCCGTGCGTCGCCCAGCGGGTGTGCCCGATCCCGGTGTGCGACGGCGGCAGCGTGCTGTCGGCGATCACCTTCTCGAGGTTGGCCAGCTTGCCGGCCTTCTTGGCCTCGGCGATCACGCCCGACGCCCCGCCGGGGATCACGAGCGCGACCCCGGCCGAGTCGTAGCCCCGGTACTCGAGCCGCCGCAACCCCTCGACCACGACGTCCTGGGCCTGCTTCGGTCCGACGTAACCCACGATTCCGCACATAGCGCGCCAGCCTACGAGAGACGGACTGCCGCCTCCGGCAGGCACGGCTGCTGCAAGAATCGCCGCCATGTCCCACGCGGGTGCCGGTCGGCGCCATGACACCGACCCGCTGGGGCGGGAGGCGGCGCGGGAGTCCTCGCCCTACATCGAGCTCGACCGCAGCGCCTGGGCCGCCCTCGCGCACGAGACCGAGAGCCCCCTGAGCGCCGACGAGGTCCGCACGCTGCGCGGGCTGGGCGACTCCCTCGACCTGCGCGAGGTCGAGGAGGTCTACCTCCCGCTGTCGCGGCTGCTCAGCCTGTACGTCGGCTCGGCCGGTCAGCTGCACCGCGACCAGGAGCGGTTCCTCCACCAGACGACGCCGCCCCGCACGCCGTTCGTGATCGGGCTCGCGGGCTCGGTGGCCGTGGGCAAGTCGACCACCGCGCGGGTGCTGCAGCAGATGCTGGCCCACTGGCCCGAGCACCCCAACGTCGCCCTCGTCACCACCGACGGCTTCCTCTACCCGAACGCCGAGCTCGAGCGGCGCGGGCTCCTGCAGCGCAAGGGGTTCCCGGAGTCCTACGACCGGCGCGCGCTGCTGCGGTTCGTCGTCGACATCAAGTCCGGCCGCGACGAGGTCGAGGCCCCGACCTACTCCCACCTGGTCTACGACGTCGTGCCCGACGAGCGGATCACCATCAAGCGGCCCGACATCGTCATCATCGAGGGCCTCAACGTCCTCCAGCCGGCCCGGGTCCGCGACGACGGCAGCGCCGGGCTGACGCTGAGCGACTTCTTCGACTTCTCCATCTACGTCGACGCCGGCCGCGACAAGATCCGCGACTGGTACGTCTCACGGTTCCTGCGGCTGCGCGAGACGGCGTTCCGCGACCCCGACTCCTACTTCTCGAAGTACGCCGAGCTCACCCACGACGAGGCCGTCGCCGAGGCCGAGCGCATCTGGGCGACCATCAACGGCCCCAACCTGGTGCAGAACATCCTGCCGACCCGGTCGCGCGCGACGCTCGTGATGCGCAAGGACCGCGACCACTCGGTGCGCTACGTCCGGCTCCGCAAGCTCTGAGCCGACCGCCGTCGTCGCTCAGGCGACGTCGCGGCGCAGCGTCGTGAGCCGGCCGATCGTCGCGAACCCGGCGATGTAGGCCAGCAGCACCAGCGCCCCGGCCCACCGCGGGAGCAGGTCGCCCGACCCCAGCTCGCCGAAGAAGCTGGCCCCGATCAGGGCGTCCGCGGCGGCGCCGGGCAGGAACGCCGCGACGCCGGCGAGCGCGTCGACCGCACCGAGCGCGAGCCGCACGACGGGCTCGACGAACTGGGTGAAGGCCAGGATCACCACGATCGCGGCCACCTGCTGGGTGACGAGCAGGCCGAACGCCGCGCCGAGCAGGGCCCACAGCACGGTGACCAGGACGTCGAGGAGCAGGACCTGCACGACGTCGCCGTCGGTCAGGAACGCCCCGTCGCCCGCGACCGCGAGCGCCGGGGCGCCGCCGAGCACGATCGCGAGGGCCCCGACGACGCCGTACAGGAAGCCGACCGGCACGGTCGCCAGCAGCTTGGCCGCCAGCAGGACGCCGCGCCGCGGCTCGGCCAGCAGGGTCTGGGTGATCGTGTGGTGGCGGAACTCGGTGGTCACGGCGAGGCTGCCGACGACCAGCGGGAAGACGTAGCCGATTGCGCTGACCAGGCTGTAGACGGTGGTGGCGGCGGCGACCCCGCCGAGGACCGGCGCGCCGCCCGACTCCCCGACGTCGCCGCCGAGGGCGAGCGCGAGCCCGAGGGTGGCGCCGATGAAGACCAGGTAGGCGGCCATCGCCAGCAGCAGCACCCACCACAGCCGCGTGCTCAGGAGCTTGCGGAGCTCGGACCGGAGCGCGGCCCTCACCGGGCTGCTCCCGGCGGCCCGGCGAGGTCGTGCCCGCTCGCGGTGAGCCGGAGGAAGACGTCCTCCAGGTCGGTGCCCCGCGGCGTGAGCTCGTGCAGCTCGACGCCGTCGCGGTGCGCCGCCGCGCCCACCGCGCCCGCGGTGACGCCGTCGACCACGAGCCCGCGCTCGTGCGCCCGCACCGACCAGCCCTCCCGCCGGGCCAGGTCGGCGACGGCGTCGGCGGTCGGTGAGACCACGTAGGCGCCCGGCTCGGCCAGCGCGGCCAGGTCGGCCAGCGACGAGGCGTGCACGAG
The DNA here is from genome assembly GCF_005954645.2 of Nocardioides sp. S-1144. NCBI lineage: Bacteria > Bacillati > Actinomycetota > Actinomycetes > Propionibacteriales > Nocardioidaceae > Nocardioides > Nocardioides dongxiaopingii. The sequence continues at coordinate 1,265,658 of NZ_CP040695.2, read as the reverse complement.
GCGGCCGCGGACGATGACCACGACGTCGTCGACGGTGTTCTGGACCTCGCCCAGGAGGTGGCTGGAGACCAGCACGGTGCGACCCTCGGCCGCGAAGCCGCGCAGCAGGGTCCGCAGCCACCGGATGCCCTCGGGGTCGAGCCCGTTGGTCGGCTCGTCGAGCACGAGGCAGGGCGGGTCGCCGAGCAGCGCGGTCGCGAGCCCGAGGCGCTGCCGCATGCCCATCGAGTACTGCCCGACGCGACGTCCGGCCGCCGCCGTGAGCCCCACGGTCTCGAGGAGCTCGTGGCACCGGTCGAGGTCGGCCCCGACCTGCGGCGCGTAGACCTGCAGGTGCCCCAGGCCGGTGCGGCCGGGGTGGAACCCGGTGGCCTCGAGGGCGGCACCGACGACCCGCGCGGGCTGGGGGTGCGCGGCGTACGGGCGGTCACCGACCCGGGTGCTGCCGGACGTCGGTGTCGCCAGCCCCAGCAGCATCCGCAGCGTCGTGGTCTTGCCGGCGCCGTTCGGGCCGAGGAACCCGGTCACGGCGCCGGGGCGCACCTCGAAGGTCAGGTCGTCGACGGCGCGCACCGGCCCGAAGGTCTTCGTGAGTCCGGCGACCGCCAGCGAGGGG